>JAVYAJ010000092.1:0-27994 GCA_032229885.1 Candidatus Anammoximicrobium sp.
ATCCAGTGCGTCCTGTTCCACCACGATGTCCAGTGGCATCTGCTGGTGTCGCACGGCCGTATACAGCGTCCGTTTGCCGGCGCCGAGCGAGCCGCGGGTGTCCTGCCAGATATCGCCGGTCTCGCCGAACCACAGGCCCACCTGAGCTGCGCGGACCTGGCCATCCTGGACGAAGTCCTCGAACAAGCCCAATTCGCGAAAGCTGCGCAGAACCATCGCGTACATCTCGTCGCTGTTGACGTGATTCTCGGTGTACGCGACCTGCACCGGACGGAACTCGAATAGGTTGACGATCTTCATCCCGTGGGCCAGGGCGCCGTAGAACAGGCGGCGCCACGTGTTGGGTGTATTGCCCGGCCAGTGCGGCATGACATAGTACATGATCTTGCGATCCGGCCGGCCGCGGTTCGCGGCGCGAAACAGATCCAGCACGATGTTGTTGACTTGCGGCGAGACGACGGGCACCTGGAAGATATAATCCTCGCTCCATGGCAATGTCATGCCATCCTGCCGAAAGCACGTGACGTACTTATACGTTTCGCCCAGGAAGGAATGCTCGACGGGATAGTGCGGCGAGAAGTTCGCGCCGATCTGAGCATTGGGCAGCAGCCGGCGCAGAATGTCCGTGCGCTGCTTGATCGTCTGGATGCCGAAGTGCTGTCGATAACGGTGCGACCAGTAGTACACGCCCGGCGCGTCGGCTTGGCGCTGCGGGTCGGGATCAAAGCGAACCTTGTTCCAGTCTCCGCCCGACGCCGGATCGACCGCCGCCGCGGTGACGCCCTGGCCGCGGAGCCACGCGCGAAAGCTGTCGGTCTGGTCCTGGCTCGGATTGGGCAAGCTGATCTCGTCTCCCAGACTGACCACGGCCACGCGGGCTGCCCGGTCGCCCAGCTTGCGGCAGTGCTCTTCGAGCTGCGGCGTCGGCACGCCGCGGACGTCGATGTATCCTCGCGTTGCGTCGATGTCCAGGCTGCTGTCATTCGTCTCGGTCAGGGCAAACATCCGTTTGAACTCGCGCACGCCGGCGTCGTACCGTGGGCTCAGGCCCGGATCAAACGTATAGCCATAGACCAGCGTCCGCGCCGGCGGCTTGCCGTGGGCGGGTTGCCGCTTGAGGTAGTCCATCAGATCGAACAGCACTTGCTCGCGGGGACGCATCAGCCGCGAGTAGCGAGTGTCGGCGTGAAAAGCCAGCGGCAGCTCGCCGATGCGACCGCGGAACTGGTTGATCTGTTCGATCTTTCCATTGGCCGCCTTCACGCCGACGCGGATCTCGGCCTGGGCGGGCGGAGTTACCTTCAATCCCCATTGCCCGTCGTTCAGCGAATCGAGCAGTCCGCCGACGTCGATCCAATCGGTCGTTCGTCCCGGCTCGACGTCGAGCGGCTCGACCGGCTTCCAGTTGCGGAGGTGAACCCAGTAGGGCGAATGCTGCTGGCATGTTCCGCCGATGAACTTTTGGCCCTCGACTTTGATCTTCTCGCGCGAGGCATTGCTCACTTGGATGAAGACGTCGCCGGCCTGGGTCAGCAGTCCGTCCAGCGGCAGGTACGCCTCCTTGTCGATTCGCATCCGCACCTGTTCGACGTCCGTCGTCAGCAGCACGAGATCGACGTTGCGTCTGGCGGCCGGCTCGGGCTGTTTGCCCGCCACCAGCGTGATCGTCGCCGGGCCGGGCTGCAATTCGACCCAGGCGTCGTGACCCTCCCAGACCACGTTTTCCGACGCGCCCCAGTCCCAGGCAACCTCGGTTTTCAGTCGTTGGGAAAACGGCCAGATCTTCTGGTTCCGCCGCGCGCCGTAGAGGCGGTCCAGCGCGGTCCGTCCGCCCTGCTGGATCACGACGCGAAACTGCGTCTCGAAGCGATACGCGGCCTCGTAACGCACGAGCGCCAGATAGCGCCCGGCGGCCGGAACGTGGACGCGGATCGTCGCCTCGCTCGGCTCGCACTGAGCCGGGGCGCCCAGATACGCCTTGCGACTCAGGAACGTGTTGGCAAAGGTCGCTGCATAATAATTCGTTCCCCACGGCTGGGCTTGCCAGCCCGGCGTACGGACCTGGAACTCTTCGGCTTCGCACACCAGCAGCCCATCGGGTTGGACTCGCACGGCGTCTCGGGATTTGCCATAAGCCTGCGCGGCCGCGATCGGATCGTGTTCGGCGGCCGCGCCGCGCGAGGAAATCGCCGCCAAGACGGCCGTCAGCCACAAGATCGACGGTGCACGAAACAATGTTGTGCTCGGGTTCATCGGCGAAAAGTCCTTCCTGAGATGGATGCCGCGGGTATGTCGCCACGCAGGCTTGATTCAGGCGGCGGCAGCGACACGGCGCTGGGCGGACGAAGACAGAGCCCGGGCCGGCCCGTATTTTCCGCACCGTATTTTCCAGCCGTCGCGCGGCCGCGCGGATCAGCCGCTCGGCCTGAGCCCGACCAATGTCGAATCTATGCCCGCATTCTTGTTCGGCCCCAGCAAATCGACTACAACAACCGCTGGCGATACCCGCTGGGTTCAAGATGTAACTTTAACGTTGCGAACGCGAGGTGCAAGATCTTATGGCCGAAGCGAAAATTGTGTCAGGCGACAGCGTAGCGCGAGTGTTGGATCAGGCTTTGGACGCGGGCGGCGGGTTGTTGCGATTGACGCCGACGTGGGTCCCGCGGAGCTTTCTGCATCCCGGCAAGCGGATCAAGCTGCATCCGGACGACTATTACGCGTACGGCGGCGAGCGGGGCGGCATCGACGAGCGGTGGTTCGCCAGCACGACCGACGCGGCGAATGAAGGCCGCGTGTGGCACGAGGGGCAGAGCTTTTGTTCGTTCGAGGGCCAGAACTTTCTGCTCAAGGACGCCGTCGCCGAGGCCGGCTCGCGAGTGATCGGCAAAGCGCTGTGGGACAAATACCAGCGGTGGCCCGTGTATTCGAAGTTCTTCGACAACATGGGGCCGATCCCGCATCACATGCACCAGGGATTTGAACACGCCCGGCTGACCAACCAGGAGGGCAAGCCGGAATCCTATTATTTCCCCCCGCAGTACAACAACTGTGACAACAATTTCCCGTACACGTTTTTCGGGCTCGAACCGGGCACGACCAAGGCTCAGGTTCGCAAGTGCCTGGAGGACTGGAACAAGGGCGACAACGGCATTCTGGATCTGTCGAAGGCCTATCGCCTGAAACGCGGCACGGGCTGGCTGGTCCCGCCGGGCATTCTCCACGCGCCGGGGTCGCTGTGCACCTACGAACCGCAGTGGGGCAGCGACGTGTTCGGCATGTTCCAGTCGTTGGTCGAAGGCCGCATCGTGCCCTGGTCGTTGCTGGTCAAGGACGTGCCCGCCGACCGGCATCAGGATCTGGACTTCATCATCGAGCAGCTCGATTGGGAAGCGAACGTGGATTCCAATTTCAAGGACAACCACTATCTCGAACCGATCGTCGCCGCCCAGGGCCCGGGCTGGGTCGATCATTGGATCGTCTACGGGCGCGTCGACGGCGCCCAGTTGTTCAGCGCCCGTCGCCTGACCGTCGAGCCGGGCGCCAAGTGCCTGCTCAAAGATCCCGGCCCCAGCGGTTGGATCACCGTCCAGGGCAAGGGCCGCATCGGCAAGCTCGCGCTGCAGACCCCCGCGATGATCCGTTTCGGCGCCGAGACTGAAGACGAGGTGTTCATCACGTACGAAGCGGCGACGGCCGGCGTCGAGGTCGAGAACAACGGCAGCGAACCGCTGGTAAGCCTGCGCTATTTCGGTCCCGATACGTTCGCCGAAGTCCCCAAAGTGGGCGACTACAAGCGATAGACGGCAAGCGATAGACGGCCGTCTTCGGCCCGACGATCGGCAGGCCAGGCGGCGATTCGTGAGATCAATTCCGCCGCGCCCGTGGGACGCGGCCGCGCGGGCCGGTCGCGTCGAAGGCCGCGTCTGGCGCCGCGAGCGCGAGCGCCGGTCGCGGCTCGATGGGCGTCTGCATTGACGCCCGCCGCGCGTGGTCGCTGGTCGTCGCCCGGCGATGCGACCTTCGCGCCGCCGTCTGCAAGGCAAACGCCCTTGCGCGACATGTTCGTCCCATGTTCGTCCGAGGAACAGAGACACTAGAAAGGTACGCTGGCGATGAGTGCGCATCTGAACAACTATCCGAAACTGCATAATGCGGCTTGGCCGGGCGTGGTCGGCAAAGGGGCGGATTCCGAGCCGCCGATCGATCTGGATACGATGTTGAACCTGACGGCGGCCGCCGAGGTGGACGGCGTCAAGTTCGACGGGTTCGATCTGTTTTTGTCCTCGCCCCACATCAGCATCGACGCCTCGGATGACGAGCTGCGCGAGCTGGCCGACAAGGCTTCGTCCCGCGGTCTGGCCATCGGCTCGGTCGTAGCGCCGGTCTGGCCGCCCACCGGCGGCGGCTCGGCGATGGGCGATCCGTCGCAGCGGGACCAGTTCGTCACGCAGGTGAACAAGGCCTGTCGGATCGCCCAGCGGCTGCGCGAGCTGGGCGTACGGCGAAGCGGTGTCGTTCGAATCGACTCGGCCTGCGGCGTTTCCGAGTGGCTGGCCGATCCGGCCGAGAACACCCGGCGGATCGCAGACACGTTTCGTCGCGCCTGTGACGTCGCCGAGGATCACGGCGAGCAGTTGGCGGCCGAAGGCGAGATCTGCTGGGGCGCGATGCACAGTTGGAAGTGCATGATCCAGTTGCTCGAGGCGGTCGACCGGCCCCAGACGCTCGGTTTTCAGGCGGATATGGCGCATACGCTGCTGTACCTGCTGGGCTACAACGCGCCCCAAGACTCGCTCTTGCCGCCGGACTTCGACTGGCAGGACCAGGCCGCCCTGGACCAAGCCTACCGAACGCTGACAGACGCCCTGCGGCCATGGACGATCGACTTTCACGTGGCGCAGAACGACGCGACCGTCAAAGGTTCCGGAACACACGACAAGACCGGTCGGCACTGCCTGCCTGACGATCCGAACGGCAAGCTGGACATCGTCCGGCACGCGGGATTCTGGTTGCGCGGCCCCGACGGCGAATTGACGCGACGTTTTCGACACATCTGCTGGGACGGCTGCATGTTCCCCAACGAATTGATGATGCAACCCGAAACATGGAACAAGATCCTGGCGTCGATGATCGTCGTGCGCGACGCGCACGGCTGGCACGAATGAGGTCGTCCGACGGTACTCCAGACTACGGCGTTCGCCGCCGCGCAGTATTTCCACTTCCGTGAAAGGATCAAGCATGACCAAACCACTTCGCGTCGCCCTGATCGGCTATGGTTTCATGGGGCGAACCCACAGCAACGCCTACTGCCAGGTGAATCACTTTTTTGACGTTCCCTATCAGCCTCAGTTGAAAGTGATCTGTGGATTGGAACGGCCCGTCGCCGAGGCGTTTGCCAAGCGGTGGGGCTATGAGAGCGTGGAAACGGATTGGCGCAAGGTCGTGGCCCGCGACGACATCGATTTGGTTGACATCTGCGTGCCGAACAACGTCCATGCGGAGATCGCGTTGGCGGCCGCGCAGGCCGGCAAGGCGATCCTGTGCGAAAAGCCGCTGGCTCTGGACACGGCGCAGGCCGAGCAGATGGTGGCGGGCGTCGAGGAGGCCAAGGTTCCGAACCTGGTCTCCTACAACTATCGTCGCGTTCCCGCGGTCACCCTGGCCAAAAGACTGGTCGAACAAGATCGCCTGGGCCGGATCTTCCACTATCGAGCCCAGTTTTTGCAGGACTGGACGATGTCGGCCGACGTGCCGCAAGGCGGCATGGCGACGTGGCGGCTGGACGTCAAAGCGGCCGGCTCGGGGGTGACGGGCGATCTGCTGGCCCATTGCATCGACACGGCCCTGTGGCTCAACGGCGGCATCACGGACGTGTGCGCCATGACCGAGACCTTTATCAAAGAGCGAAAGAACATCGAGACCGGACAGGTCGAACCCGTCGGGATTGACGATGCGTGCGCGTTCATGTGCCATTTCGCCAACGGCTCGCTGGGTCTGTTCGAGTCGACGCGGTACGCGCGCGGCCACAAGGCCCTGTATACGTTCGAGATCAACGGCCAGAAGGCGTCCCTGCGCTGGGATCTGCACGATCTGCACCGACTGGAATACTTCGATCACGCCGATGATTCGCTCGTCCGCGGCTGGCGGTCGGTCCACGTCAGCGACGGCGATATGCCGTACATGAAGAACTGGTGGGTGCCCGGTTTGCAGATCGGTTACGAGCACACGTTCATCCATCAATTGGCCGATTTCCTCACGGCGATGGGCCAGGGCCAACCCGCTTCGCCCAACTTCCGCGAAGCCTTGGAAACCCAGAAGGTATGCGACGCGATCCTGACCAGCGCCAAGAGCGGCCAGTGGGTCGACGTCCGCTGACGTCCTGCCGCTGACGTCAGCATCCTTTCCGCGTTCGACGGCTCGATCTCGCCGAGCAACGAGTTGACCTCGGCGATCGACGACACCACGGAGCGGTACGGCTGATGCGCACTATCTATCTTGGTTTAGCCCTTCTGGCGTCAAGCCCGCTGGTCGGCGACGTTCAGGCGCAGGTGTTCTCCGGGCCCTTCGTGTTGCACGATGGGATGACGTTCTATTTGCACAATTCGCGCGAGCAGGATTTCGAGCTGACGGTCACCTGGCGTGACCCGTACCGCAACGGCTCAGTTCTGCCGACGCTGGTTCGTGTGCTGGATCCGCACGAGAACGTCATTTGTCGCCACGAGTTTCTGAGAGATCGCGAGCAACACCCGATTCCCTGGGAAGAATTCCACTGTCCGATCAAGTCGGGCCAGAAGGGCGTCTATCAGGTGATCGTCCACGGTTGGGGAAACACTCGCTGGGGACAGGTGGAAGTCAAGATCGAGACGCGCCCCGAGTTGGAGTTCGGGGTGTTGGGGCACGTCCAGTGGTTGACGGGCGTCGGAGATCAATTCGCCGACACCCATGTCTACTTGCCGCCCGGCCTGGACAAGCTGCCGGTGGCGGCGAGTGAGAAGTTCGATTCGCTGACGCTGCAAGACGAGTCCGGTGCGACCCGGCTGAGTTTGAACGCCGAGAATCCCGCCGGCGAAGTTCCGTTGCCGACCGCAGGCGAGCACATCTGGCGACTGGCGGCCCGCGGCCCGCGCTATCGCCTGGATTTTCGCGGGCTGCCGATCATCCTCTGTCCGAGTCGGGCGACGGCGCAGGCCATCCATGCCAGCGTCGACATCATGCCGGACGGCTCGATCTGTTTTCACAAACACCAGGCCGCGGCCTGGCGACTGTTGCAGCAGTACCGTCGTCGGCCCGCGTCGGACTATGCCGTCGAGCTGAAACCGCTGGCCGCGTACAAGGCGGCTTTTTTGAAGGAACCGGCCCGCAATCAGCTTCTGTTGAGCGACTGGGGCGTGTTCGGCAACCTGGCGCCCATCCTGGCGGATCAATGCCTGGATCCCGCCAGCCCGTGGTTCGGCGCGATCGAGACGTGGAAACGCGTCGACGAGTCTCGGAGATCGGACAATCCGTTGGCGGACTACCAGCGTCTGGGCCTGGAAGCGTTTGCGCCGCTGAACAAGAGCCTGGCCGCGCTGTACTGGCTCGACGCCGATCTCAACCCGTATCGCCACAACCCGCAACTGCTCAACCGGATCATCGTCGCCGCGCTGCTCGACATGATGATGCTGCGCGAAGGCGAGTACGTGTATCCGATCAACACGTACTATGGTGGAAACCACGGATTCGCGATTTGCCACTCGCACAGCGGCGCGTTCTCGCTGGTCTATCGCGATGTGCCGCCGGATGTGCAGGCTGTCTGGCACACGGCCCAGCAGCGACTGACGGATCGATTTCTGTACACAACGGTCGGCGGCTGCGCGAACCAATGGACCGTCCTGCTCGAGGGCCTCTGGCGATACTACCGGGGCACGGGCGAAGACGCCTATCGTCGAGCGGTGCTCCGCAACCTGGGATGGCTGCTCGAGGGCTCGATGGGCGGCCAGAGGCCGGCCGGCTACATGACCGAGGCGCTCGGGCCGGATGCCACGTACAACGGGATCAGCGGACACTACCTGGCCGGCCTGTATCACGATACGCGGGATCCGGCGATTCTCGACGCGCAGCGTCGCGCTTACCGACTGTTCAACCATACGATCGCCCCCGAGCCAAACGGGCGATGGCTGGGCAGCAGCGGTTACTGTCATCGCACGCCCGGCGACTGGACCAGCCCGCAGTATGGCGCCGGACTGGGACCGATGGCCGACGACCTGCCCGAAGCCGGCGTCCGGATGCCCGATCATCCGCCCTGGCTCGGCCCCGCGCCGCCGGTCGATGACGATGCGCGAGCGGCTGCCGAGCGGCAACTGATGCGATGGTTCGAGTATCTTCCCGCGGACCAGTTCTCTCGCGACAGGGCCAACGCGTCGCGCGCGTCCGGCGCGTTCGACATCGCGTTTGCCAACTATGTCAACGCCCCCAGCGCGTGGCTGCCGGGCGTGCTTCCCTGCCAGGAACCGGCGTCGTTTACGCGCCAGTTCGGCGACGAGTTTTTTTGCGTCAAGCGTCCGACGTACTATGCCTTTCTTTATGGCGGTGTGGCGTACCAGATGTGGCAGGTGGGCACGCGGCCGAAGCACGCGGACCAGCAATTCCCGCACAACGACGGGCTGTGTCTGTTTTGGTCGCCCCGCTTCGGCGCTTCGATTCTGAGCCGCAATTGGGGCGCCCCGTGCGCCAATACTCTGATCGCCAGACTGGTGGACGGCGAGACCGAGTGGCCGTACTATTGGAGCACCCGGGCCGAGTTCGACGTCGACCAGGCGACGGCCCGTCTGCGCGGCGTCATTCACCGTACGCCGCTGGCCTACGAGCGTTGCTATCGTTTCCTGGAAACCGAAGTCGAGTGCGAACTGACCGTCACGGCCGCCGCGGACTGCGCCCTGGAGGAATTGAGCGAGTGTCTGCCCTATCCTCTGGCGGACATCAAGCCCGGCATGTCGGTACGGCTGCTGGACGCGGACGGCGTCGAGACCATCGCCGGCCCCGTGCGGACGATCCGCTTCGAACATGAAGCGGGCGACAGCCACTCGATCGTCCTGGACGCGCCACGACCGACCACGCTCGGGCAAAGCCGCAACACGGACTACGTCGGCGGCGTCCACGAGTATGGCTGTGCGCTGATCTCTTTGCCCGCCGCATGGACCAAAGACCAGTCATTCACGCTTCGCTATCACCTGCGGCCCGGGCGTTCGTAACCGCGTCCAAGCGCGCATGTCGATGGATCCGCGGACGGCGGATCGCGCGCCTGGCGCCTGCCGCGCGATGCGAAACGCAGCCGACGCAACCCCATACCGACGCGGACGTGACCGATCCGATGCCCGCTATCGGTAGGGCAAAGACGGACCGAAGGCGTCGACGTCGCCCGTTTCCCGTTTGTGCGCCAACGGCGTCCAAGCCCCGCGCCGCCGCATCGTCGCACGGTCGGGCGCGCCGAGCGCCGCTCGCCACGCTTCGCCGCGCCGTCAAGGAGGGCCGACCTCGGTCTGAATCTGCGCGTCGCCGGGCGACTTTGAAAGTTCGGCCGCTGGCCAAGCGCGCGTCGCGCTCGGCACGGCTCGACCTCTGGCAAATACGCCGGCTGTCGCTCGATAGGCGCGCCCTCCGAGGCTTCCTGTCGCTGGCCAACGCTGCATTTCGATTGGCGCAAAGCAGAGATGCCTCGGCGCTGGGATCCCATAGCAGCGCGCCATGGCCGGCGGATAGAATGCGACGACGGACAACGTTGAGCCAGCGATGTTGGGCCAGCGATGTTCGGTTTGATTCTCAGGAACCAGTAAGATCGAGGAGAGCCAGTGATGAGTCCAACACAACCTCCGAGGCTGGGCGTTGCCGTTTCGCTGCGGAGATATCCCGTCAAGTCGATGCAGGGCGAGGAATTGAACGCCGTGCGAGTTGGTCCGCTCGGCCTACAAGGCGACCGCGCGTGGGCGTTGATCGACGGCGAGACGGGAAAGGTCGTCAGCGCGAAAAACCCGCGCAAATGGCCGCGGATGTTCGAGTTCTATGCGGCCTACGTCGAGCCCGTCGATCCGCTGGCCGCGGAACGTCCGCTGCCATCGATCCGGATCACGCTGCCGGACGGTCGGCACGTCGTCAGCGGTCAGGCGGACGCCGAGGCGATCCTGTCCGACTGCCTCGGTCGTCAGGTGACGTTGCGTTCGGCCGCCCCCGCGCAGCCGGAACTGGAGGAGTACTGGCCCGACATGGAGGAACTCGAGCGGCGCGATGTCGTCACCGACGAAGCCATGCCCGCCGGTACGTTCTTCGATCTAGCCCACGTGCACCTGCTGACGACCGCGACGCTGGCTGCGCTGCGGCGTGCATATCCGGGTGGACGGTTCGAAGCTCGCCGGTTTCGCCCCAACCTCATGATCTGCCTCGACGATTCCGAGCCCGGGTACGTGGAAAACGCGTGGATCGGCCGCGTGGTGGCGATCGGCGACGAAGTCCGGCTGCACGTCACTGGCCCCTGTCCACGCTGTATAATGACCACTTTGCCCCAGTCCGACCTGCCGGCCGATCCAGAGATCCTCCGCACCGCCGCGCGGCAGAACAAGGCTCACATCGGTGTCTACGCTTCCGTGATTCAAAGCGGTGTGGTGCGACGCGGAGATGTGGTGCGACTGGTCGAATGAACCGAGGCCTGTGCGCTGGCTCGACAGTCCCCGGCTGAGGCCTTCGATGTCCGGATTTCCGGCTTGAAATGCGGATTCGCGAAATTCAGACGCGGCCTCTACAATAACAAGGACGGTTTGCGCATCGTAGGTCTGTGTCGGTTGCCCGACGATCGTTGGGCGATCCGGTTCGTTTCGTTACTCTACGAGGAGTCTACGTGATGAAGCTGTTGTCAATGCTGTTGGCGGCGGTGTTTACCGCAAGTCTCGCGAGCGCCGCGGGGGCTGCTGAAGCGCAACCCAAAAAGGAGGACGCGCAGAAGAAGGCCAAAGTCTCGCTCGAAGATCGCTTCAAGAGGCTCGACAAGAACGGAGACGGCAAGCTGGATCTCGCTGAATACATGGGCCGCGCGACCAGTGACGAGACAAAGAAGCAGCGCGAAAAAGAATTCGCCGAGATCGACAAGGACAACGACAAGGCGGTCACGCTGGACGAACTGAAAGCGTGGCACAAATCACGGCACGAGAACGCCGCCAAAAAGCCGAAAAAGGCCCCGAAACGCGCGCCCAAAGAGGCGCCCGGCAACTAGCGGCCGCTCAGCTCGCGCCCACCCTGCCAGCTTTCCATCTTATCGCGAGGCAGCGCGGCACGGCCCATTAGTCGGCCGTGCCGCAACCGGTGCGCGGCGCCACCGCATTCGCGGGATGTCTTTTGCCCGCCGCCATCTTTCGATCGCGCGGCTACGCGGTGCACGCGGCTGAGATGAACGCGCCGATGTCATGTTCGACGCCGCGCTCGCAGTCCCACACCCTCGAACGTAGCCCCGGCTCGCGCGGCGTGCGGCAAAAGGCCGTCCCCTCCCGATCGATCGCGATAACTGGTATCTTACCAGGGTCGTCGAGACCACATCCAGGAAAACGTTGGGAGGCTGTCATGAAGAACGTTGTCTCGTTCGTGCTCGGTGGGGGACGTGGGACGCGTCTGTATCCATTGACCAAGTACCGTGCCAAGCCTGCCGTGCCCTTGGCGGGCAAATATCGGCTGATCGACATTCCACTGTCGAACTGCCTGAACAGCGGCATCAATCAGATCTACGTCTTGACTCAGTTCTTGTCCGTCAGTCTCCACCGTCACATTCGCCAGACCTATCACTTCGATCATTTCAGCGGTGGCTTCGTCGAGCTGCTGGCGGCCCAGCAGACGATGGACCAGGGCGCAGACTGGTATCAGGGCACGGCCGATGCGGTTCGCAAGAACGTGCGATACCTGCAGCAGCCGGGCGTGGACTATGTGCTGATTCTGTCGGGCGATCAACTGTATCGCATGGACTACCGAGACCTGCTCAAAACGCACCAGGACACCAAAGCCGATGTGACCATCGCCGGCGTGCGGGTCTCGTCCAGCGCGGCCAGTGGCCTGGGGATCATGCGGACCGACGACACGGCGCGCGTGACCGGATTTGTCGAAAAGCCCAAGACCGAAGAGGCGCTGCGATCCGTTCGCTTGACTCCCGAATGGCTGCAGCGCCAAGGATTGCCGCTCGATGGACGCGATTGCCTGGGCAATATGGGGATCTACCTGTTCAACCGCGATCTGTTAGTCGACCTGATGCTGAATACGCCCTACGAGGACTTCGGCAAGGAAATCTTTCCCAAATCCATCGATAGCCATCGAGTGCAGGTGTACACGTTCAATGACTATTGGGAGGACATCGGAACCATCAAGGCGTTCTATGACGCCAACCTGAGCTTGGTTCGTTCCGATTCACGCTATCAGTTGAATCGTCCTGAATCACCCGTGTTTTCACGCGCCCGCTTTCTGCCGCCATCCCAGATCGACGGAGCGACGATTCGTTCGAGCTACATTGCCGACGGTTGCCGAATCGGCGCCGGCGCCGTGATCGAAAACAGCATCGTCGGCCTGCGCTGCGTCGTCGGCTCGGGAGTCACCATCCGCAACTCGATCCTGATGGGCGCCGATTTCTACGAACGAGGCGCCGAGATCGAGCAGGCTCGCGGCGCGGGGCTCGCCCGGATCGGCATCGGGGATGACACGCTGATCGACGGCGCGATCGTCGACAAAAACTGCCGCGTCGGCCGTGGAGTGCGGATTGTGAACGAACGAAACGTCGAGAATAGCGAGGGCGACGACGACGCGTGCATGGTCCGCGACGGCATCCCCATCGCGGTCAAGGGCGCTGTGTTGCCCGACGGCTGGACATTGTAGCGGATCTTCCGTGCGGCCGAGCTTCTGATATGCCTCGGCACGCGTCCGCCTTTGGACCGCGGGCGAAAACATCGCCGTGCGGCCTGGACATGCAGGCCGCTCGTTCTGCCCGTACTGCCTATCTTGCCCAACGCATATTCATCCTTCGGCCGCGGGAGGTCTGGACGAGAGAAATTCAGCGCAGTTGGCCCACCAAACTTTTGTCAGACGCAAGATAGGTCGATAGAATAAGGGTGGACGTATCGAGTTTGCTGGATGAAACGCGGGTCGGCGCAGCCGCGGTGCAGGGGGCAGCATTCCAGGGCCCATGCGGGCGTGAAAAGGGGGGCGAGGAAATGAGACGTACAATGACTTGGCTGACCGTGCTTGCAGCGACGGCAGTGGGACTGGCGGCCAGCGGTTCCGCACTGGCCCAACGACAAGGCAGCAACGCTGACATCCAAGTGGTCCGTGGCGGCGAAATGAACGCCCCGCCGGATGCCGCGGCCCAACCGAAGACGTCCACCGCGCGTCCCCCGTTGCGCAGCACGGCTGAGAAGCGGCGTTGGATTCGAGATCAACTGGCCAACGGTGTCGCGAACAAGCGTGAGCGAGCTTTACTGTTGAACAAGGTTGATCGGCTGACGCCTCGCCAGATCGACGTCTTGACTAACGCAGCGTTGGCGCAACAGCAGGCGGTGGATCAGCCGCAGCAACTGTTGCAGCAGATGCAGCAGATCGGCCAGCAGCAGCAAGAGCAGATGCGACAAGCCAACCAGGAATTGGCTCGCCTCCAGTTCATTCGCCATGCGCTGGAGAACGAGCTCTGGCTGCGAAACGCGGGATACGGGGTCGGCTACGCCCCGGTGGTCACCTGGCTGCCGGAGGGGACTTGGTTCGGCGCCGCGGCGAATATTTCGCCAGATGGACGATATACTCGGATCAACGCAAACCCGTTCTTTTCCAGCGTGGGGCCGGTATACACGTACAATCTGAACAGCGGCGAAACCCGCCGTTGGATGCCGCACCCCGAGCACGGAGCGGGCTATCCTCAGAACTACCAGTCCAGCTACCAACAAGGCGGCCAGCCCCTCGGATCCCCCGGGTTCGACCACGCTCAAGTTTATGGCGCTCTTCCCGCCCAACACGTGGCGCCAGCCGCCCGGCCATCCAAACCTGCCGTATGGTATGACGGCGTGCGGACCCGCGTCGGCCCCTGACGGCGCTCCGGTGGACGCCGCCCGCTGAAGATGCGTCCCGTCGCAAACCCTGGCGACTGTCGCCTTTTGCTCGGCCAAAGGCGGCGCCGGTTGCCGGCGCAACGAACGAGCCCGCAGATGGACGAGCGTCCATCACGGAGCCACGTTGAATCGCGGTCGTCGGCTGGCGATCAGCTCGGACTCGTAGGCTCGTCGCATCTCTTTGCGACGCGCGTTCGAGTCGCGGGCGAAGACGTGCAGTTCGACCTCGACACCGTCAAGGCCCTCGTGCCACAAATAATGGGCCAACGATTTCCGATCCGAGTGATCCAAATGCTGGCCGACGCGCGCACGGACGTTTTCCGATTCGCCGATGTAGAGATAACCGCTGTGGTCACGAAAGATATAGATGCCGGGAGACATCGGGATGCGTTGCGGGTCGGCCAGGATTTCCGACGCTGGCAGCGTTAAAATCTGCTTGTCCCAGGCCGCGACGCGAACGACCAATTCGGGGCGCAGACGGCGGGCTTTACGCAAGCTCAACGCGGCCCGGCGCAGTCGTTCCGCGGCCACATCCGGTGTCACGCCTCGCGCGATTCGATCGAACTCGCGTCGCAGCGCGGGACTGCACAGCACGCGATCGATCGACTCGGCGTGCTGGTCGTACATCGCACGCGCCGCAATTTCGGCGGCGTGAAGATAGTCTTCGTGACGTTGCGATAGACGGCGAGTCACGGTCGCTTGCAGCTTGCCCGCCTTGCGCAAATTGAGCAGGGCCCAGTTCAATTCGGCCTCGTCCGCGTTGGGCGCCAGACTGTGGCAACGGGCGATAAACGCGGCATTCAAATCATCACGGACCAGCACCTCGTCGGCGCTCCAGCCATCATGTACGGCGGAAAAGGCCTGTTGGACCACGCGTTCACAACGGTCGCGACTTTCGAGTTCCCGGCCCCATCCGCAGGTCGTAGCAGCGGCCAGACCGAGCCAACCAATCATCCCCGCCTTGGCCAGCCGCCGCGATCCGTCCGTCGCTCGGCCGTCTGTGCGCATCCGCGTATCCCGCATCTCGATCCCACTTGGCTCTGTGATTTGCATCGATCGGAATGAAGCCGTGTAGCGCGAAGACTCGCCCGTCGTTGCCGCGGAAGACGTGGCAGTCACGCGGTCATTCTGTGCCGCGTTCAGTATAACCGGGCTCCGCGCGCGGCGAGAACCGACCGTACGCCCGAAATGTGACGCCGTCTATTTCCCGTGCGTGTGCTCGGGGCTGGCAACGGCCCGACGGCAACCCCTCGATTCGCTCGCACGCCGCAGTTCGCCTTTGGCGATCGCCACCGACGAGGATCTGAACCGGCCGCCACGCCGCGGTGCGTGTGCCTGTCGTCGCCGACAGAGGCGAGCGACGAGCGGTGCGACCGTTGTTGGCATACCGGACTGTTGTATGCAAAACAGGCGGAAGCTGCTACAGTCCTATTCGGGCTCGCGACGGGCGCACGCGACGCTGCCGGGTCGAGGTTTGTCCATAGGCAGAAATCAACCACGGTATGAGTAAACTGACGCGGTGTGTCGCGACCGACCTGCTGCAAGTGTTCCTGGTGACGCTCGCGGGAATGACCTTCTTGATGCTTGTGGCCGGGCTCGCCCAGGAAGCCATCCGCCAGGGTCTGGGACCGGTGCCGATCCTCCGTTTGATCCCGTATGCGATCCCCAATGCCCTGCGCTTTGCCGTTCCCGGGACGATCCTGTTCGCCGCGTGCAGCGTGTATGGACGGATGGCCGCCGCCAACGAGATCACGGCGATCAAATCGCTGGGAATCTCGCCGATCGCTGTGGCCAAACCAGCGTGGCTCTTGGCTTTTCTCGTCAGCCTGCTCGCCGTCTGGCTGAATGATGTCGCCGTGTCTTGGGGCCAGCAGGGCATGAGACGCGTGATCCTGGGCTCGGTCGAGCAGATCGCGTACGGCATGTTGCGAACGAACCGCTCGTATGCCAGCAGTAAATTCTCGATCAGCGTCAAACGCGTCGACGGCCGCACGTTGGTTCTGCCCACGATCAGCATTCAGTCCAAGGACTCGTCACCGCCCACGGTGCTGATCGCTCAAAGCGCCGAGTTGCGGTCCAACCCCGAGGACAACGTGCTGAGCCTGCGGTTGACCAATGGACGCGTGACCGCCGGAGACATCGTACGAGCGGTCTTTCCCGATACCATCGAATGGCACATCCCGCTGAGCGAAGCGGCCCGCAGCGGAGATACGGGGGGCAGCCCATCGCAATGCCCGTTGTGGCGAATCGGCGCCGAGATCCGCGAGCAGGAGGCGTTCATTCAAGGCTTGCGTCAAGAGTTGGCGACCGAGGCGGCGTATCAGATGCTGTGCGGCGACATGGCCAGCCTGACTCACGAATCCTGGACCGACAAAGTCGGCCAGATTCAGATCGCCACCAACCGTATTCATCGGCTGGAGACGGAACCGTGGCGACGCTGGGCGAACGGATTCAGTTGCCTGTTCTTCGTGATGATCGGTGTGCCGCTGGCGATCCGCATGAAAAACGCCGACCTCTGGTCGAGCTTTGCGATGTGTTTTCTACCGATCCTGATCGTGTATTACCCCTTGCTCGCCCTGGGTGTCGATCGCGCGAAAGTGGGCGAGCTTCCCCCGTATTCCGTATGGCTGGGCAACATCGTCCTGGCCCTCGCCGGAATCGGGTTGATGCGTCGCGTCATGCGGTATTGACCGTCTGCCGTAGCCGCGTCCGTGCGAGCCGCGAGTGGTGGTCTTGCCCGGACCAGCCGGCGCGTGGGCCTGCGTCCGAGACGCGCGTCGGGCCTCGATCACCGATGATTCGCAAGCCAAAAGATCCCGCGATGCCACGCGCGCTCGTTACGCGACGCGCCAGCAAGCGTCGGTCGGCCGTGTCCGTTGCGCCGCTCAACCACCCGCCTCGGCTCGTGCGAGCATTGCCTGCCATAGTTCTTGCAATCGACGAGCACAGTCGGCCGGCAGGCGGTTGTTCGAATACGCGGCGCAGCAATACAGGTCCGCCAGGCCGCGCGCCTGGCGGCTGATCGTGGCCTGCTGCGCGCCGAGCGTCTGGGCGAACTCGTGCGGCGTCTGATCGGGATCTCGCTGACAGCCCTGCTCGCGCGCCCAGGCTTCTAAAGCCTGAAAGCTGTACGCCACCAGATCCGGCAGCGGCCACCTTCGGGCGTCGCCGGTCGCGAACGGGTCCGGAAAATCCAGGAATCGACGCGGCGGCGCGATGGGGGTCGCCGGGCCGGCGCTGACCGTCGACGCGGGCGGAAACCCGAATAGGTACGCCCAAAAGCCGTGAATCGTCCGCCAGAAATCCCGGAGCGCCTCGAGCACGTGTGCGCGGTTTCGCCATAGCAAGAACGCCACGATAGCCGCGAAAATCAGGTTGTACAGCCACTTCAGCGCGAACGGAACCAGATTCATCGTTCGTTTGAGCAGTCCCCAGGGGTCAGCGCGTTGCGACGCGTTCGTCCTCGGTATCTCGTCGCGTCCCACTTCGGATGTAAACGGATTATCCTCGGCGGCCGACTTCGCCGAGGCCTGGTCTGGCGGCGGTTTCTCGACCTTGGCTTCCGCCGTCGAACCAGACTTTTTATCGTCGCGTGCGCCGCCCGGATCGTTCGACGCGTCGGCGGGCCGCGCGTCATCCCGCCGGCCGCGTTCGTCTTTCCCATCGTCGCCGGTTCGCCTCGGTTCGCGCCCGCCGGGCTGCGAACCGGGCTCCGATGCCGCGGGCTGGCCCCTCGGACTCGACTCTGCTGCCCCACGCGGATCCGGCGCCGCCGTCTGCTTGGCCGTCTGCTTGGCCGTCTGCTTGGCCGCCTGCTTGGCCGCCTGCGTTTGGCCCGTGTCGTGCGAGCCATCCTGACGGTTGCCGAGCTGGCTTTCATCGTTCCGACTCTTGCCGTCCCGCTCGTCGCCGGCCGGAGCGCCACGGCGCTCCGCCACGTCGGTCGCCTGATTTTCCAATTGTTCATTGCCCGACGACGGTTGGGCAGGGTCGCCATGCGGCGGGTTGGATGATGGCCCGTCCCGCGGTGTCCGACTGGAGTGTTGGGCCGCGTCCGCTGCCGCATCCGCGCGGCGGTCGCCCGGATTCTCGGACGGCGAGTCATCCGTCGGCGAGCGCCGCCGGGCGTCCGGTCGGTCACCGCCGGCCTGATCGATATGTCTGTCCGCACGGCTCGGATCCGAGTCCTTGACCCGCGGGACGACGGGCGACGTTTTGGGCAGATCGTTCGCTGGCTCGTTGCCCCATCCGGATGGCGAGGCGTGCTGCCGGGCGGACGAGCCGATCTGAAATGGGGCGAGCTGCGAGACCGAATACTCGGCATTGGGACGCGGCAGCAGGCAACATGCCAACAACAACGCGACAATCATCGCGCTGCCGGCCGTCAACCAGATGCCTGCCATCTCGATCGGCATTTCCTGCTTGCGCTGCCGCAGATACCGCCGCAGCCCCAGGAAACTTGCCGTCATCAGCAAACCCAGGCCACTGGCCGTGTACACGCACAGCAGTTTAAAAGCGTATCGCCGCGCGTCTAAATCCGACGCGGCAAGAAACCGCTGGCCGATCCCGAACAGCGGCAACGCGGCCAGCGAGAAATAAACGACCCATACGCCGGGCGGGTGCGGTCGTTGGCGTCGCGCCAAGAAACGCGCCCACAACGTCCGCCCCTCGGGCCGCCGCCGCGGCGCGGCGGTCGCCGGATGCGCCGGCGAGTCGTCGGCGGCGCGTGGACCGTCCGTGTTCGCGTCAATTCCCACCGTCTGCAACAAGCCCTCGCTGGAGGCGTCTTCCCGTTCGTCGATGACCGTACAGTCCCACACGAGTTTGTCGGCGCACCACAAGATCAGCCCGATCAAGGACAGACTGAGCCAGATGGGCACACCCGTCAGCCGTCCCATCGCAAACAGCGCAGACGCAGCCAACGGGAGCATATAAACGACAGCGTGTTCGCGCCCATCATCGATCGAGATTCGGGCGATCAAAACGGCTGCCAATGTGAAGCACGCGGTGATAAATTGCAGGCGGCCGACATAGTCTCCGCGATAGAAAACCTGGATCAAGAAAAAGTTCAGGCTGCCGATCAAACTCATGATCAAGCCCGGCGTGAGGGCGATCACGATGTAATCTGTCAGAGTTTTTTGAAGTCGCGCCATGATCGATTGCCGTGCGTGCGATCAGAACCGATTTCGGCAAACCGGGCATTCTCTGAGACGTTGTCGCTCTCCGTCGTGGACCAATCGCCGTTGGCGGAAGGCGATTCCGCACGCGACTCGCAATGGCGCCGCGTAAGGCCGGCTCCAGCCCGCCCCTGCCGCGCGGGCTTGGACGCTCACGCAGCCACTCGCTCCTGCCCATAGTATAACGCGACCCGGCAGGCCGGTGGCGGGGCGAACGGAGACTGTGGAATTGTCGCCACGTGATCGACGCCGAATATAATCGACTGATTCCCGAGCCATCGGCGTGACGAATGAGCCGAGCACAACCAAGAGTACGAACGAGGCCTTGCGTGGGTTGTCCACGCTACGTTTTTGGGTTGTCGCCCTAATTTATCCGGCTGGACGGTATCCCTCGAGGCAAGCCCACGTCGCGCTGGCGGGCCACGCTCCACGCGTAGCCGTAACCAGACGGACGCGACGAAGCGTGCGAAACACGACGGACGCGACGAAGCGTGTCCCTCCAGGGCGGCCCACTTCCCCGCGCGCGTTGTCCAGTCATCTCGATTGTCAGCAATCTCGTCCCAAATCGTTTTTCTGGCAATCTGGGGCGACTTCCCATTCCACGTCCCATCAATTCTGATTCGCGGCCCTAGCGCGTTCCGGCTGAGGCGCGTTCGCCCCATCAAGAGGATAGGCGCGGTCACGTCCTCTAGCAGGGACTGCCGAAAGCGACGTTCGCGGTCTCGGGCAGGGCGGCGTCATCCATGGCATTCACGTTGGACAGCAACGCTTGGGCGGGAGCTCAGGTCGATGATTGCGACGCGGGCGATAAACGGCGCACGAAGAGGTTGACCAAGAGGGCCGAGCAGGTTGCCAACAATCCGTCAGCCAGCTTTTCCGAACAGATGAAAACTTGGGGTGACCTGAAGGCGGCGTATCGTCTGTTCGACCAAGACGGTGTCACATTCGAGGCCACCGCACGACCTCGTTGGGCGTCGCCTCGGCGATTAGCGTCCGACCGATGTTGGGTCATTAACGGCACGACCGAATGGGGCTTCGGCAAGCAGCACGCTATTCAGGGCCGCTCGGCCATCGGCAACGGCAGTGGACGCGGGTTTTCTGAGCCACAAATCCGATGGCGAATCCGGCTGGATCAAGATCTGGCGCGGCTGGCGGAAACTCAACCCCATGGTCCGGGGCGCTGAACTTGCGTTGCAATTCAAACCCAAACTCGACAAAAATGTGGGTAAAGACAAGATCGCCAGCCGCCTCTCGCCGCGGCTCGCTAAAAGCCCGCCTCGTCTGTCTGAAGCGGCACATACGCTGTCGGCGATGGGCTCCCGCGCCGGCCCAACCATCTTTCAATCCTGTTCGAGCAGGACCACTTCGGCCGGTCCGAGCGCAAGCTCGCGCAGATCATCGCGTGGAAATCGCTGCACGCCATCGACAGTGGTTTTTCGCATCATCGGCGCCGAGGACAATTCGGCAAACCATGGCGGCAACGGCGGTTGGGGAACGCACGTGACCGGTTCGTTGGTCCGGTTGACCAGGATCCAGCCGATCTGGCCATCGTCGGCTCGATAGGCCTGTTGCACAACGGCCGACGCCACCAATTCCTGCTGTGTCCACTCGCGGGTGGCCGCGTCGCGCAGATAGACCTTCAACGGCGCCAGCGGCGCCACGCTTATCGGCCGGAGCATCTGGCCCAGCAGCAGGTATTTGCGGGCGAAAGTTTCTCTGGCCTTGACGCCCGCGATGAAGATCTTCATCCACGGCGCGTCCAGGCCTCGTCGAAAGTCCAGCCAGGGCGTGCCCTGAGGGCCAGCGCACACGCCCAGCGCCGCGTTGGCCGCGGCATGATAGGCCGTGGGGCCGTGCTCCCAGAAAAAGCCCGTCTCGATCATCCGACCGTGATAGACGAACGAGAACATATCGGGCCGCGGCGTCGGCAGGCGCCGGTCGACGAGCCCTTCGAGCACGCGGGTGGTGCCGTCCCGCATCAAGTCCTGCTCGCAACGCGTATAGACCGCCGCGTAGGATCCCAGTCGCAGTTCGTTGCAATACTCCTCGATGAACCCGAACGCCGACTGGCGCGCTCCCGGAATCGCGTCGCGCAGCCGCTCGTAGTAATCCGCCGCATCCGCCGTCTGCCACAGCCCGGGGCCGGGCGCGTGTCCGTGTTTGGGGTTCCAGCACTCCTTGTCGAGCGTCCAGCCGCCGCCGTCGAACTGGACTTCGTCGAAGCCGGCCTCTCGCATCCGGGCGAGCGTCCACGCCACATCACGGAAAACCGCGGGCACGTTCGGGCAGGCAAAGTTGCATCGATCGACCGCGGGCCCCCACCACGTCGCCTCGCCGCGCTCGTTCGTGATGGCCACGTCTTCCACGATCATCCCTCGCGACTCGATGATCCGTCGCCCCTCGTCGCCCAATCCGCCGTGATCTCCCTCGGCCCGGTGCAGGTCCAGCTCGTTGAACTGCACATCGGTGGTCACGTGCAGCCCCGCCTTGTGAATCGCCTGGATGGCCTGTCGCAGCGCGGCTTCGCCCTGGCGCGGCGGCCACCAATCCGGGCTCGTCCACAAACCCCACTTCTCCCAGCCGCGCAGGTCGACCACTCCGCCCAGTTCGGTGATCTCCTTGGGCAGCGACTCGATCACTGCGGGAATCTCGCGCAAGGTAAAGGAAGTCTGACGGGTTTTTTCGAGCTCGTCGAGCGTTCGAACGCGCGGTTCTCCGGCGTCGTCGTCGGGGCCCGCGGGACGCTCGTCGGCCTGGTAGAGGAAGTAGTGCGGCACGCCGCGCAGCCGCCACGCGGCGATGTCCTCGCGTTCGCTCAGCCGAAGCGGGCGCCACGGCTGGCGCGTGGCCCAGTCGCGATAGACCTCCGCCGCCTCGTAGGCCGAATCTTGAATCAGACCGAGGCGCGCCGTATAGCGCGGCGTCGGATCGCTCGGCGCCATCTCGACGCCAAAACGCCAGACGATCGCCCGCAGCGTCTTGCCGCCGGGGTCAAGCTCGGCCGTCATGCTTGTCGTCTTGACCCAGCGGTCGGGATCCAGGGTCATCAGGTACAGGCCGCCCTGGGGGCCGTATTGGTACAGCAAAGGAATTCGCGGGGACACCGGATATCTGCCGCTGGGCAGGCGCCAATCCGGGCGGAGCGGCCGCGGCCGTTCTCCGCCCACAAAAGTCTCGTGCACCACGTCGCCCAACATACCTCGCGTGGCCACCTGGGGAAAAACAACCTCGCGGATCGTCCACCCGGCGGCCGCCGGGTCCGGCTCGAGACGCAGGTCCACAAATCCCGAGTCGTCTAGCGCGACATGGACCGAGACCTTGTCGATCGAGCCGCCGTGGCTGGCCTCGAGCACCCAGTGCGAGCGCCGGTCTTCCGTCGGCCGTCGCACCGTGACCGACGACGCCTCGAGCGCCCGAATTTCCTCGGTGCGTCCCGCGGGGCCGCGCAGCTTGATCCGGTATAGAGGTGTTTCTAGCGGCGGATCCGGGAAAAGCTGCAAGTTCGGCCGCTGGCGAAACTCGACCGACCGCAGGCACAAGCCGGGTTGCCAGAACGTCACCTTGACCGCGTCGTTTTCCAACACCAGGGGCCGCCCTTCGCGCGTCGTCCCGGCAACGTCATCCGCGGCCCCAGCCCCGGCCATCGCGGCGACGCTCAACACGACCGCGCTGGCCAACGTTCGCACAAAACGCGTCCCGAACACGTGCATCACCAATGCCTCCGCTCTTTCCACCCCGACGTTCCCGCGCAGATATCCCCGCGACGATGTTCCGCCCGGCTCCAGCGTCGCTCAATGCTTGTCCGACGCAGCCCCCACACGGCCCGCAAACCGGCCCGTGCGCCCGTCGACCACGCATACCCGAACCTCTGCGTCCGGGACACCCAGGCCTTTCCTTGCGGCGCAGCGCCAACCTGCCCATCTCCGGCCAATCGAACCGCGTCCGCTAAAACAACGCCGCCGGCCAAAACGTCAAAACGCTTCCGCGCCGACTATTTTACGGCGAACAAACCCGCCGTCGAACAGTGGGACGCCTGGTTGTGCGAACCGATTTGCCGCGGCTCGAGACGAACCGACTGACGGATCTCGACCCGGCGCTGTTAGTCTCGCGCCTCGCGTCCCTATCCCGTTTGATCGACGAGACCACCGCTGTTGCGCCTCGTCGCGTTTAGATCCGCAGTCGTGAAACTGACGCGACAACCCGCACCGCGCGCGTCGTATGGACCCCTGTTCATCCGTGTTCATCTGTGGCTCCAATAGCTGCGCACCGACGCGCACACGTTATGAACGAAGCCCCCTCTGTTTCCGGGGTTCCACCAGGCCAAGTATGCGTACTACGGCGATTGTTGCGAGCGGTTGTTGGCGGCAGTAAGATACCGGCACGACAAAGTCCGGATCGTTCGGCGCGTCGTTGCCATGCCGCGGAAGGCCCATTGCGTCGCGACCGGGTGTGGTGCGAGCGTGAAACGCCACGATTCGTCAAGGAGAGCCTCTTGGTTGATGGAACACGAAGAATCGACGCTGGGGATGTCCAGGCGGCGAGCGATCGTACGGGCATTCAGCGGTTGCTGGGCATCCTGGGTTACGACACGAGCGAAGCGATCGAGCAAACGGCGGCCAGCCTCGGAGTCGCCGCGCGTTTCCAGCGTCTGGTTCGCAGTGTCCATCGGCTTGCCGCCGAACGACTTGCGCCCGGTTTGCCGCCCGCGCTCGAGGTGTACTGCTTCGAGACTACGGCGCAGACGGTCGAGCTGCGCAAGGCGCTGGCGACGGCCTTTCGAAACAAGCCCGTCAACGTCCTGTTGATCGTCGCCACCCGGGATTTCGACCCGTTGGATTTCGTGTTGGTCGAGCGGGCGGTCCAGGCTCGCGGGCCGGGCGGCGCGCGAGTGGCCGTCGACCACCGCCTGATCTCGATCGACCGGCGACATCCTTCTCGCGTGCATCGGCGCGTGCTGGATCGGATGCGCCGCACGGCCGCGGACCCGTTCGCCCAATTCGAGCGGATTCGCGACGCCTTTCGTCTGGCGGAATGGTCCGAGGACGAGTTCAACAATCGGGGCTTGTTCAGCGACTATTTCCTGAAATCCCGCTTGCCCGATGCGCGGGCGTTTCCGGTCTGGAACACGGATTTGCGGCCCGTGCATCGCAGCCTGAGCAAGATTTTGGCGGATGCCGCGCAGGTGCGGCAACCGACATCCCAGGACACGTTCGACCGGTTGGTAAAGCCGACCTTGGCAGCGCTCGGTTTTGCGTTCGAGGCGCTGCCCAAGGACGACGAGGCCGACTTTCTACTGCGCCCGGCCGATGCCGCGGCCGACGCGCCCGCCGTCGTCGCGCTGCTGGCCTATCCCTGGGACCGACCACTGGATCGACAGGACGACCGAGATCGACCAGACAACCTAGATCCTGAGCGCGCGAACCACGTGCCCGGCATCCGCGTCGTGGGCGCGCTGGAGAAGCACAAGACGCCATGGGCCATTCTGACCAACGGCAAGGACTGGCGGCTGTACTGTGCCGCGGCCCACTCGCGGGCTAGCAACTACTATGAGATCGAGCTCCCGCAGGCGTTGGACCGCGACGACCAGGGGGCCTTGCCGTACTTTTGGCTGTTCTTCCGCGCCGCCGCGTTTGTGCCGGCCTTGCCGCCGCCCGGCGCGCCGGCCGCGGGCGAGCCGACCAGTTTTCTCGAGCGACTGAGACTCGACTCGCAGGTCTTTGCCAAGGAATTGGGCGATCGCCTGCGTGGGCGCATCTTCGACGAAGTGTTTCCGTACCTGGCCGAGGGATTCGTCCGGGACCGCCGCGGCCGCTTTGGCAAAAAGACGGACGCCGGCGACCCGTTTCTGGACCGGGTCTACGACGCCACGCTGACGCTGCTGTACCGCCTGTTGTTCTTGCTGTATGCCGAGTCGCTGGATCTGCTTCCCGTCCACGAGCCGGCGTATGCGTCGATCAGTTTGACCCGGATGAAACAAGACGTGGCCATGGCCGCCGGCCAGGACGCCGACGCGGCCGAGGGCCGCCTCGAGAGCCGCTACACCAAGTCCGCCGCCGATCTGTGGGCGCGGTTGAGCGCGCTGTTTCAGGTGATCGCCCAGGGCAGCCGCGAGCACAACGTCCCGGCGTACGATGGCGGCCTGTTTTGCCTGACGGTCGCGGACGGGGACGACTCGCGCGAGGCGAACGCGGCCCGTTTTCTGAACGAGTATCGCGTACCCGACGATTTCTTGGCGCGGGCCCTCGATCTGCTGGCCCGCGACGACGACCCGAAGACGCACGAGTTGGTCTTCGTCGATTACCGCTCGCTGGGCGTGCGCCAGTTGGGCACGATCTACGAAGGCCTGCTGATGTATCACGTCGTCGTCCCGCGGAACGATTGGGAACGCAGCTTCCGCCGTGCGAATCTGCGGATCGCGCTGACGCCGTCCAGCCAGCAGCGCAAGAGCACCGGTTCGTATTTCACCCCACAGCACATCGTCAAATACATCGTCGCCAACGCCGTGGGGCCGCTGTTGGACGAGAAATTCCAGGCCGGCTGGCCGCGGCTGCGCGAGGCGCAGCGCTGGTACGCCGAGAAGCGCCGGGCCGAGGACACGAAAGCCGACCCCTTCCACGGGACGCGGCCGACCGACGACCAGATCGCGCAGTGGATGTTGGACCGGTTCGAGAAACACGTCTGGGAACTGTTCGATATCAAGGTGCTCGATCCGGCGATGGGCAGCGGCCATTTCCTGGTCGAAACGGTCGACTATATCACCGACCGCGTGCTGGACTTTCTGGCCGGATTCCCGACGAACCCCGTCCAGGCATTGGTCGACTTGCGGATCCGCCGCCAGATCGTCGAGGCGTTGGACCAGCAGCAGGTGAAGATCAACGAAGACCGGTTGACGGACGTGAACTTGATCAAGCGTCTGGTCATGAAGCGGTGCGTCTACGGTGTGGATTTGAACCCGATGGCGGTCGAACTGGCCAAAGTGTCGCTGTGGCTCGACACCTTTACTTTGGGGGCCCCGCTGTCGTTCCTGGACCATCATCTGAAGTGCGGCAACTCGCTGATCGGGGCCACGATCGACGATTTGAAAACTGCTCGCGCCAAGGGCCAACAGCGGATGATGTTCGCCCTGCCGCTCGAGCCGCTGCAGCGGGCCACGCGGAACATGGAATCGATCGCCGATCTGTTCGACGCCACGCTGAGCGAGGTCGGCCGTTCGGCCCGCATCTATCAAGACGTCCTGGTCGGCGTCCGCGGCTATCGCGCGCTGCTGGACTGTCTGACCGCGGAGCATTTCGGCGTGCCGGGCGCCAGCGAATTGATCAGCCAGGGCCACGATCTGGACCTGGACCACTGGGACGAGACCGTCAAACAGCTCGACGCCAAGGACCGCCGCTGGATCGAGCAGGCTCAAAAGATCAGCCGCGAACGGGCGTTCTTCCACTGGGACGTGGACTTCCCGGATGTGTTTTTCACCAGCCGCCGACCGGAGGAATTAAGGGCGTTCGATGCGATCATAGGAAATCCTCCGTACGACGAACTATCCGGGGCAGGGGATTCTGGACAGGCCAAAGATCTTGCATATTTTCGTATTCACAACGGATATAAGGCGTGCCACGTCGGCCACATAAATCTCTTCGAGTTGTTCATTTGTCGTGTTCACCATATCACTCGTAACTCATCCCGTCATTCCTTCATTGTACCGATGCGACTTCTCGCCGATTCGTTCGCACGAGACCTTCGCTCCCTGTTACTCAACACGAATCGGCTGCATCGCATCGATGCGTTCCCTAAAAAAAGGATGATGCCAATCGTCGCGTATTTTACGAGGCTAAACTCTCAACCGTCATATACATCGCCGAGTTGTTCGCGCAATCTGGAAAAGTGCAAGTCGCCACACATCCTTGGAATCGAGTGTTCATCATGCCCGCCCGCCGCGAACCGTACGCCTGGGAAATGGACCCGGAGACGCAGCAAGAACTGGAACGACTGTTGAATCAACTCGAAGCCGCCCTGGCCCAGATCCAGCGCGACGCGCGCATTTTGTACAGTCGTTTGTTCACTGCACGTTTCGGTTGCGGGCACTGCCCCATGTTAAGAAGAAGTGGTGTGAACCGCAGAGACGCAGAGTTCGCCAAGGTAGTACGCACCGTGAGACTCTGCGCGCTCTACGCCTCCGCGGTTCCAATGTCCGAATGTCCCGTCTCCTTCGCCCGGCGGTGAGTGGTGCCCGTGTTATGCTTTGGTGTTGTGTGATGTCGGCACGCGAGCGCCCGCGTCAAGCCTTTCTCTTCTAAAACAGGTTGCCAAGATTCGTAAAAATGTCCGTTCGTCGTGACCTAACGTGTCACGCGGCTGACGGATACTGAGTGTTCGCACGCACATTGTGGCCGCAAGATTCCAGCGCCCAGCGGATAGTCGCCGCCCATCCTGTAACCCAGGCTCGATGCGAGATGACCCGGGCCACACGGGAATCCGTTCAGGATGTGCGTTGCGCCGTCGCGACGTGTTGAACGGTTCGACGACCTCGACGAATTCGTAGGTCCTTGCGCCAAGCCACTTGTCGGAACGGAGAATGTTATGCAAGTCGAATTCTGGGCCAAGACCACGGTCGATGGTCAGCCGGGAATCTCTGTACTACTAACCTCAAACATCGTGAAAACTGTGACAATGTTTTCAGGCAGCGACAGCGTTAAGTTGTTGAAGGGTTACATCTTGTGCTTTCAG
>JAVYAJ010000093.1:0-3937 GCA_032229885.1 Candidatus Anammoximicrobium sp.
CGGGCCGGCTTGTATGCTTGTGCGATTGGAACCGCACACAATGAATCCGACCCTGTCCCTACGCCTGTTGCTTCTGCCCGCCGCACGCGGCCCGTAGGCGAAGGTTGCGCACATCGCACGCCGGATATTCCGCCCCGAAGGCCACAGGCTCGGGGCTTTTTTTTTGTTTTTGGGGTTTAACTTTCCCCGGAGCGCGCTCATGACAACCCAGACCCGTTCGATTCGGATCTTCGACACGACGCTTCGCGACGGCGAACAATCGCCGGGCGGCAGCATGAACTTACAGGAGAAGATGGAGGTCGCCCAAGCGCTGGTGGACCTGAACGTCGACATCCTCGAAGCCGGCTTTCCGATCGCTTCGCCGGGCGACTTTCTGGCCGTCAGCGAGATCGCCAAGGCCGTCCGCGGCGTCACCGTCTGCGGCCTGGCCCGGTGCAACGACGCCGACATCGACCGCGCATGGGAGGCGCTGAAACACGCCGAACAGCCGCGGATCCACGTGTTCTTGGCCACCAGCGCGATCCACCGCGAACACAAGCTGCGGATGACGCGCGACGAGATCGTCGCCCGCGCCGTGGCGGGCGTCCAGCGAGCCGTCCACTATTGCGACGACGTCGAGTTCTCGCCCGAAGACGCCGCCCGCACCGAGCACGATTTTCTGTGCGAAGTGGTGGCGGCGGTGATCGACGCCGGCGCCACGACGGTGAACATCCCCGACACGGTCGGCTACACCACGCCGGCCGAGATGGGGGCGTGCATCGCCCTGCTCAAAACGCGCGTTCCCAACATCGACCGCGCCGTGCTCAGCGTCCACTGCCACAACGATCTGGGACTGGCCGTGGCCAACAGCCTGGCCGCCGTCGAGAACGGGGCGGGCCAGATCGAATGCACGATCAACGGGATCGGCGAGCGGGCCGGCAACTGCTCGCTCGAAGAAGTCGTCATGGCCATGAAAACACGGCAGGATCGGTTCGGCTGCGAGACGCGAGTCAACACCAAACGGCTCGTGCCGACCAGCCGTCTGGTGTCGACGATCACCGGGCTGCAGGTCCAGCGCAACAAGGCGATCGTCGGCCGCAATGCCTTTGCCCACGAGGCCGGCATCCACCAGGACGGCATGTTGAAAGAGCGGACGACCTACGAGATCATGCGGCCCGAGGACGTCGGCTTTGCCCGCACCGACCTGGTGTTGGGCAAGCACAGCGGCCGGGCCGCGCTCAGCGACCGCGTCCGCTCGCTGGGCTTTGCCCTGACCGGCGAACAGTTGCAGACGCTGTTCGACCAGTTCAAGGCATTGGCGGACAAGAAAAAGGAGATCTACGATGGCGATATCGTAGCCTTGATCGACCAACAGTTGTTGGGCGCGCGCCGCGGCGAATGGCAGTTGATCGCCTTCGAGGCGTCCAGCGGCACCGGACAGACGCCGCGGGCCAAGCTGACCTTGCGGCGGGGCGACCAAGAACATACCGAGGAACTGACGACCGGCGATGGCCCGATCGACGCCGCGTTCTTCGTGGTCGAACGGATCACGGGCCTCAAGCTCAGTTGCAAGGCCTTCGAGGCCCGCAGCACGTCGATCGGCCGCGACGCGCAGGCCGAGGTGTCGCTCGAGGTGGAATACCAAGGCACGATGTACCGCGGCCGTGGCGTCTCGACCGATACGGTCGAAGCCACGATCCGCGCGATCCTCGACACGGTGAACCGGATCACGATCGAGGCCGCCGTACGGACCGCGCCCCATGACTGACCCTCCGTTGGACCCGCGCGGCGACCCCGAGCTGGCTCGCCGCTTTCTGGATCACTTCGGCCTGTGCGGCGACGCCTCGCCGCGCGAGCGGCTGCGATCCGTCGTGGCGGCGTTCAGCCGGCTGCCGTACGAGAACCTGACGAAGATCATCAAGCAGGCCGAACACGGCGCGCCCCGCGCGGCCCGCCGCCTGCCCCGCGAGGTTCTGGCCGACCATCTGGCCTGCGGCGCGGGCGGCACGTGTTTTTCCTTGACCGCCGCCCTGTTGCAGATCGTCCGTGCCTTGGGCTGGGCGGCCGAGCCGCTGCTGGCCGACCGCCGCTATGGCGCCGACACGCACTGCGCGTTGACGATCTGGATCGACGGTCGCCCGCATCTGCTGGACCCCGGCTACCTGATCCTCGACCCGATTCCGCTCGACGCGGACGGCCCGACGCGCGTCCCGACCGAGTTCAACGAACTGCTGCTCAGTCCGACGGCCGACGGCCGCGGCCTCGAACTGGCGACGGTCGCCCGAGGCCAGACGAAATACCGGCTGACGTTCAAAACGACGCCCGCCGATTGTGGCCAGTTTCTCCGCGCCTGGGACGCCTCATTCGCTTGGGACATGATGCGCTATCCCGTGCTGTCCCAGGTCCGCGCAGGCCGACAACTGTATCTGCAAGGGCGCCGGTTCCAGACGCGCGACCGCGACGCGGTGCGTCGCCACGAACTCCGGACCGCCGAGCTGGACGCGCAGATCGCACGAGCCTTTGGCATCGCGCCGCAGGTCGTCGCCCGGGCGCTGGAGATCCTTCGTCGTCAGGGAGAACACCATGGCTAGTCCCCAGCCCGTGACGCCGGTCAAGCTGCTGTGCGCGATCCTCTGGACCGATGCGGCGGCCCTGCAAACCGCGTTGGACGAGCTGCAGACCGTCTGGGGCCCGATCGACGTCGTCGGCGCCGATCGTCCGTTCGACCGCACGGACTATTATCGAGACGAGATGGGCGCCGGCCAACAGCGGCGGCTGACGAGCTTTGCCGCGCTCGTGCCGCCCGAGAGCATCCGGGACGCCAAGCTGCGGTGCAACGCGATCGAAGACCGCTGCGCCGCGGCCGGTCGGCGGCGGGTGAACCTGGACATCGGCTATTTGGACCACAACAAGATCGTTCTGGCCAGCCTCAAATACGCCGGTCAAAAAATCCATCTGGGCGACGGCGTCTACGCCGACCTGGTCGCCCGCTACCGACAGGGTCGTTATCAGCCTTTCGAGTGGACCTTTCCCGATTTTCGCGACGGCCGCTACGACGCCGAGCTGAGCCGGATCCGCGCGCGGTACCTGGACCAACTAAAGCGCCACCGATCCGCCGCCGCAGATCAAACGGCCCCCCCGTGACCCGCTCCACCCAGTCCCCCCCCCGCCTTCTCGAACCCGCCCTCGCACGCCCTGTTCTTTCGCATCACCACAAGCTACCTCTGTAGAGGTGAAACCGCGAGGTCGCGCGATCCAGCACTTTCGCCCCAGATCCCCCCTGCCACCCCCTCTCTGATCCCCAATTTCTGTTCCGTTCGGTATCGAATTCGCGTGTCAGAAAGTATTCGCCCAAAAAAACGGAATTTTCGTTACAATCGCTGTATCCCTCATTTCAGGCAGGTATAATTTATCCGATACGTGTACACCGTGCGCGCTAACCGTCGCCGGTGGTTAACACCAACGTAGACGCGGCGTCCCGCCGCGTAACCCCCAATGAGCACAGACAACCCCTGCGGCATCACCTCTGTGATCTCTGTGTCCTCGGTGGCAACCCGCCCCGGCGTCCAGCCCATCGCGACATGGCTCACGCAGAGACGCGGAGACGCGGAGACGCGGAGACGCGGAGACGCGGAGACGCGGAGACGCAGAGGAAAACAGAAAAACCACTGACCACTGACCACTGACAAATGACAGCCTCCGACAGACAACGCCTGCGGCATCGCCTCTGTGATCTCTGTGTCCTCTGTGGCAATCCGTCCCGGCGTCCAGCCCATCGACATGGCTCACGCAGAGACGCGGAGACGCAGAGGAAAACAGAAAAACCACTGACCACTGACCACTGACCACTGACCACTGACCACTGACAACTGACAACTGACAACTGACAACTGACAACTGACCAATGCCCCCAGACCAAACGACCAACGCAGCGGCCCAGGACAGCGATTACGACGGC
>JAVYAJ010000094.1:0-12243 GCA_032229885.1 Candidatus Anammoximicrobium sp.
CCACAGCGGATGCTCGCTGCACGAGCACGTGGAACTGTTCGAGATATCCGCCGTCGGCCCCGACGACGGGTAATAGTTGGAGACCTGGACCTGACTCGGGATGCTGCCCAACTTCATCATCGTGCTGCCGTCGCTGGGGCAAAGATGCGCAGGCACCGTCGCCGCGCTCAACCGCGTGTTTCCATCGGGCATCGCCGTCGTGGTTTGGGCGTCGGTCGAGGTGTTCATGTCGAACTGGTCGTACAGCGCGGCCTGCTCCATGAACGGCAGCAGGCGGACATGGATCGATCCGCGATTATTCGGATCCCCGTAGAACACCGCGCCGGGCGGAAATCGCTTGAATTGATCGTGATAGTTGTGCAGGGCAATGCCCCACTGCTTGAGGTTGTTACTGCACTCGTTCCGCCGCGCCGCTTCGCGCGCGGCCTGGATCGCGGGCAGCAACAGGGCCACCAAAATTCCGATGATCGCAATCACCACCAATAGCTCGACCAGCGTAAACCCGCGGATTCGCCTTTGCATCGCTATTCCCCTTGTGAAGAAGACAGTCCCGGCCGGCGCCCGGCCGGCGGGCCGTAAAACGGATGACGACATCGGACAAGCGTTTTCTCTGAGAACCGGCGCGTCGGCTGGCCAGCGCCGGGATCCCGGAGACCGCGCTTCAAAGCCTCGGCCAGACGAAGGCCTGTTGGTCCCTACCAAATGGGCCGAAATTACCCGATTAAGATATTGTTGTGGTAACAACGGGATGGCGAAAAGTCAAGCAGTACGACCCGCGACAAAAGACGAAACGGCGACCGACGGGCGACGGGGTCGATGTCGAGACGGAGCGAGTGGCGAGATCGAACGTGTGGAGAGAACGTGTGGCCTGCCGAGGGCCGACGCTGTCCCGGCGGGCCAAGCGGAACGCGAGTCAAGCTGGCCCGCCGCCAACAGCCGATGGTCCGCGCAAGCCGTAGCGGCTGGTTCTGGGCGACGGGGGGGATCGAGCCGCGATTCGGGGCGCCGACCGCCCGTGGCCGACGGTCGGCGCTGCGGCCCGCGCGCCTACTTGCCGACGTGCGGTCCGGTCGGCGTGTCGCCGTGATCGGAGGCTTCGAGATAGGAATCGAAGACGCGGATCTTTTTGAACGTCTCGCGGAACTCGCCGACGAACTTGTTGTGCCGCTCGGACACCTGATACACGTCATGCGCGGCTTTGTTCTTGAACACCAGGTGCAGGGCGACGTCGAAGTCCCGATCGTTCACCGGGCGATCGAACTCGGGCGCGACTGCGCCGACCGAGAACCACACGACGCCGGGATGGCCCGTGAGATACGCTTTGCAGCCGGCGACCAGCTTGGCGCGCGCCTCGGGCGAAGCGTCTTTCAACGAAAAATAGACGTCATGCGCCAACATCCGATCCTCGGCCTGCACGGCAGCCGCGACGCCCAGACAACCGACCACGACCGACAAAGCGAAACTGACAATCTGAGCCTTCATGAGCATGGGACTCCTGGAAATCTGAGAGGCGCCAAAACTTCGGTAGACGGGCGATAGCTTAGTCGATGCGGACAGCGATCGTCAAGCTGGGCGCCAGCCTGGCGCAAGTTGGGCGGACGCCCGTGTCCCGCCACGCCAGTAGTGCCGCAAATCCGAATTGACAGATCATTACGGCCAGCTTTTCGGCAGGCTACGCAGGATCGCACGTCCGCCTCCACGGCCCACGACGGCCAGTTTCTACCTAGCCTGCCAGCCCGAAGGACACCGTTTGAGGGACTACTCGCAACGATCGAGGGCCACGCTCCGTCGTGGCCCCGGGGCGACTCGACAACCGTGCCGCCTTGTTCGCGACGGCACAGACGGTTCACGATCGGGCGAGATCCGGAGCGCGACGCCTTTACGTCGGGCCTTCGCTTGCGGCGCCGATCTGCGCCGCGCGTTCGCGGCGCCCGAACAGGACGCAGACGAGGACGAAGAACAGGGGGATGAAGACCAGGTCGATGAACGTAGCCGAGAGCATTCCGCCCGTGACGGCCGTGCCGATCGCGTTCATGGCGCCGGCCCCCGCGCCGGCCGCGATGGCCAGCGGCAGCGTGCCGAAGAAGAACGCCAGCGAGGTCATGATCACGGGCCGAAAGCGGATCCGCACGGCCGCCAGGGTGGCGTCGACCAGGGTCTGGTCGTGCCGCCGCTGTTCTTGGATGAACTGGATGATCAGGATCGCGTTCTTGGTCGACAAGCCGAGCGTGGTCAGGAAGCCGATCTGGAAATAGACGTCGTTGTGAAATCCGCGCAGCGACGTGGCGACCAGCGCGCCGAAGACGCCCAGCGGCAGCATCAACATGTTGACGAACGGGATGGTCCAGCTCTCGTACAGCGCGGCGACGCACAGAAAGATCACGAGGATCGAAAAGGCGTACAGGATCGGGCCTTGAGCGGTCGCCAGCCGCTCTTGATAGGACAGGCCGGACCAGTCGTAGCCGATCCCCAGCGGCAGCTTGGCGACGATCTCTTCCAAAGCGCGCATCGCCTCGCCGGAACTCCGGCCCGGCGCAGGCTCGCCCCAGATGTTCATCGAAGGAAAGCCGTTGAACCGTTCCAGCCGGGGCGCCGCCGAGGTCCAGCGCGTCGAGGCGAACGAGGCGTACGGGACCATCTTGCCCGCGTCGTTCCGCACGTACAGCAGGTCCAGATCCTGGGGCAGCATCCGGAACGGCGCGTCGGCCTGGACGTACACCCGTTTGACGCGCCCGCCCTGGATGAAATCGTTGACGTACGCGCTGCCGAACGCGGCCGAGATGGTGGAATGAATCGCCCGGATCGGCACGCCTTCGGCCCCGGCGGCGTCCCAATTCACGTCGACCCGATATTCGGGGACGTCTTCCATGCCGTTGGGGCGGACGTTGATCAGGCGCGAGTCTTGCGCCGCCATGCCCAGCAGTCGGTTGCGGGCGTCCATCAATTCCTTGTGCCCCACACCGCCTCGATCGACCAACTGGAAGTCCACGCCGCGGGCGTTGCCCAGCTCGATCACGGCCGGGGGCGCGAACGCAAAGACCATCGCGTTGCGAATCGTCGAGAACATCTTCATCGCCCGGCCGGCGACGGCGGCGGCCTTCAGGTCCGGTCGGCGACGCTCCTTCCAGTCCTTGAGGCGGACGAAGACCATCCCATTGTTCTGCGAGCGGCCCGAAAAGCCGAAGCCGGCGATCGTCAAGCACGAGGCGACCGCGTCGGCCTCGCGCTCCTGAAAGTGCTGCAGCACCCGAGTCGCCACGGCCTGGGTCTGCTCCATCGTCGCGCCCGTCGGCATCAGGATCTGACACTGCAACATGCCCTGATCCTCGTCCGGCAAATACGAACTGGGAAGCCGGACGAACAAATAGCCCACGGCCGTCACGATGACCACGTACAGCGCCAGGTAGCGGAATTTCTTGGCCAGCGAATGCCCGACAAAGTCGACATAGCGATCACGGATCCAGAAGAAGATCCGGTCGAAGTGACGAAAGAAGGGGCGGAGAAAGAAGATCGCATTCTCGGCCGGTTCGTGACCCTTGGGGACGGGACGCAACAGCGACGCGCACAGAACCGGCGTCAGGATCAACGCGACCACGACCGACAGCAGCATCGCCGAGATGATCGTGATCGAGAACTGGCGGTAGATCACGCCCGTCGAGCCGGAGAAGAAGGCCATCGGGCCGAACACGGCGGCCAGCACCAGGCCGATCCCGATCAACGCGCTGGTGATCTGATCCATGCTCTTGGCCGTGGCGTCGCGGGGCGACAGGCCTTCTTCGGTCATGATCCGTTCGACGTTTTCCACCACGACGATGGCGTCGTCGACCAGCAATCCGATGGCCAACACCATGGCGAACATGGTCAGCATATTGATCGAAAAGCCGAACGCCCCGAGCACGGCAAACGTCCCCAACAGGACGACCGGGACGGCGATCGTCGGGATGAGCGTGGCCCGGATGTTCCCCATGAACAGCCACATCACGAGGAACACCAGCACGATCGCCTCGATCAACGTCCGCACGACTTCCTCGATGGCCACCTCGATGAACGGCGTGGTGTCGTAGGGATAGACGACTTTCATCCCGGGGGGAAAGTACTGGCTCAATTCGTCGAGCTTCGCCTTGACGGCGTTGGCCGTGTCCAGGGCGTTGGCCCCGGGCGCCTGGCGGATGGCCAGCGCCGAGGTCGGATGGCCGTTGTACTGGGCGTCGATGTCGTACACTTCGGTGCCCAGTTCGGTTCGTCCGACATCCTGGACGCGCACCACCGAGCCATCGGGATTGGTGCGGATCGGGATGTTCGCGAACTCCGCGGGCGTCTGCAGCAGGTTCTGGACCACGATCGACGCGTTCAGCCGCTGGCCCGGCACGGCCGGCACGGCGCCGAACTGTCCGGCGGAAATTTCGACGTTGTAGGTCCGCAGCGCCTGGATCACGTCCTCGATGGTCAGGTTGTACCCAGTCAGTTTGACCGGGTTTAGCCAGACGCGCATCGCGTACTGGGATCCGAAACTGGTGACCTCGCCGACTCCCGGCACGCGCGCCAGGACTTTTTCCAAGTTGGATTGGGCATAGTCGCGCAGGTCGTTGCCGTCCAGGCGGCCGTCTTCGGACACCAACCCGACGATGATCAGGAAGTTGCGCGTAGACTTGCTGACTTTGACGCCCGTCCGCTGGACCACCTCGGGCAGGCTGGCCATGGCGAGCTGCAGTTTGTTCTGCACTTCGGCCCACGCCAGGTCCGGATCGGTCCCGGCCTTGAACGTCAGCTCGATCCGCGACGCGCCGGACGAATCGCTGGTGCCCGTCATGTACAGCAGATTGTCGAACCCGGTCATCTTCTGCTCGATGATCTGGGTCACGCTGTTCTCGACCGTCTCGGCCGAAGCGCCGGGGTAGAACGAATCGATGGCGATCGATGGCGGGGCGATGGGCGGGTATTGCGAAATAGGTAGCGTATGGATCGCCAAGCCGCCCAGCACCATCAAGATGATGGCGATCACCCAGGCGAAGACGGGCCGGTCGAGAAAGAATCGGGACAACATGCGAGGGTCTCTATCGATTTACAGTCGCGTCGTTGGTGGGAAGGTCCGAGCCGCCGTCGGCCGGCTTGGCCGCGGCCCGCGCGGCGTCGTCGAACGGCACAGCCTTGACGACCGCGCCCGGTCGAGCCCGCTGGATGCCTTCGACGATCACCCGGTCGCCGGGCTGCAGGCCCGACGAGACCAGCCACCGATCGCCCAGCGCGCGGTCGGTCGTGATTTCGCGCTGCTCGACCTTGTCCTCCGGGCCGACCACCAGCACGAACGGATTGCCCTTCGGATCGCGCGGAACCGATTGTTGAGGAATGAGGATCGCCCGTTCGTGCACCCCCTCGTCGATCGTGGCCTGGACGAACATGTTCGGCAGCAGAATCCGCTCCGGGTTGGGGACGACGATCCGCAGGATGACGCTGCCGGTTGTCGGATCCACCGTGATGTCGCGGAACTTGAGCGATCCCTCCTGCGGGTAGACGACGCCGTCTTCCAGCGTGATCTTGACGCGATCCATCCCGTTTTCTTTCAGGCGGCCGTTGGCCAAGTTGCGTTTGAGACGATTCACTTGGACGGTGGACTGCGCCACATCGACGTAGATCGGGTCGAACTTTTGGATCGTGGCCAGCGGAATCGGTTGGTACGCCGTCACGATCGCGCCGTCGGTGACGTTCGAGCGGCCGATCTGCCCGGAGATGGGCGCCGTGACCTGGGTGTAATCGAGGTTGATCTGCGCGGTTTTCAGCGCAGCCTCGGCCTGCTTGATCGCCGACTGGGCCGCTTCGACCGCCTGGCGGTCGCTTTCGACCTGGGCCTCGGCCGCCCGCAGCGCCGACTCGGCCCACTCGAGCTCGGCCACGGCTTGGTCGCGCTCCATCGCCGAAGCGGCATTGCTCTTGAGCATGTTTTCGTACCGCTGAAGGTTCGCCTTGGCCAGCGTCAGGGTCGCCTGATGACGCGCGACGCCCGCGATGGTCGCGTCCAGCGTCGCCTTGGCCCGCGCCGCCGCATCGCGCGTCGCCAGCACATTGGCCGCGGCGCTGTCCAGCGCGGCTTGAAACGGCTCGGGGTCGATCTGATACAGCACATCGCCCTGCTGGACGGCCGAACCTTCCTCGAACAGGCGGGTCTGAATCAGACCGCTGACCTGAGGCCGGATCTCCGCGACCAGATAGGCTGCGCTGCGGCCCGGCAACACGGTCGTGAGCACGACGGGCTCGGGCTGAACCGTCAACACGGCGACCTCGGGGGGCGGCGGAGGCGGCGGAGGCGCCCGATGGCTGCAACCGGCCGCCGACAGCCAGCCCGCCAGCAGGACTGCGGCCGCCGTGGCGGCCAACGGGAAACGTCGAGACATCATGGAACCATCTCTCTTGTCGTGTGTCAGACCTGTCGAAAGGCCACGGTTCGGGCGCGGCGGCGGCGGGTCCGCCTGTCAAGCCAGCGCCGCGCGACGGTCAGGAATCGGTCGAGGAGGGCGGGCGAGGCGTGTTCGAGGCCGGAGGCGAGGCGGCATGAATGGAGAATCCGCGGTGCACGGCCCCGATCAGGATGTCGATGTATTCGATCGCTTCTCCGTCCGAGGCACTGCTCATCTGCAGCTCGAACAATTCCGTCAGACATCCCATGAACATCCGCGCCGTATAGGCCGGGTTGTGCGGCAGGAACGAACCCTCGCGGATTCCTTGCTCGAACAGGGACGTGATCCCTGCCATGATCTGGGGGCGGGCGTTCTGCTTGAGCCGCTGGCTTTGGTCCGACTGGGCAAGCACGCGAAAGATGGTTTTGTGCTTGCTGCTGTCCTCCAGGGCGTGCCGCAGGATGGCCTCGAGCTTGCGCGGGGCGGACAAGTCGGCCGCGGCGAGGTTCGCGAGCAGTTCGAGAAAGGGCCCGACAATGCGCTCCGACACGAACGCCAGCAGTTCGTCTTTGCTCTCGAAATAGTCGTACAGACTGCTCTTGGACACCGAGGCCGCCTCGGCCACGCGATTCATGGTCATTCCCTCGAGCCCACACTCACGCAACACTTCGGCGGTGGCCTCGAAGATGCTCTCCCGCATCATCGAGTTCAGCAAATCTCGGCGCGTCTGGCTCAGCCGCGGCATGATGTTCGTCCTATCTGGGTTGTTACAGCCCTGTGACAACTATAGCGACCGCTCGGTCGGCAAGCAATACTCGACGATATGTTTTTCTGGCTCGAAGGTCGCACTTCGCTTGCCGACTGGCTGTTGCGCCCCGCGCGGATCGAGACGTGAACGCTGCGCCGCGCGCGAGCGTAGGCCACCAGGGGTCTGACCAGGCGGAATAGTGGCGTGTGCGCCGCGCGCGAGCGTAGGCCACCGCTGCCGCCCAGAACCGTTCGCCGTCCGAACTCACGGAGGCGCCGAACTCGCGGAGGCGTCGAACCGGAGGTAGGCTCGTGAATGATCCGAGCTGCCCGGACGACGTTACGCCTTGGCTGACCGTGCGCCGTAGTCGCGCTGGACGCCGTGGCTGGGCACATGGCGCAGGCGGAGGAAAATGCCCACGCAAGCGTCGATTCATGAGCGACCAAGGCGGAACGAAGTCCGCTCGACAAGGTTCCATTTCGAGCGTCGCGAAGTATAATCAGCCGAAAATCGGCGGATCCTTGCAGGAGATTCCGTTTGCCCACGAGCGCCCGAATCATCTTTGTCGGCAGCCTGTCCGCAGCCGCCGCCGAGCCGTTACAGGCCCTGCGCGGGGCGTTCGACGTGCTCGAGGTCGCCGACGCCGACGAGGCGTCGCGGCGGTTTGCCGAGGGTGGTTTTGCCGCGGTGGTGTCCACCGATCTGAAGGCCGCCGCCAGATCGCGGGACGCCACGGCGACGAGCGAATCGCGGATCCTCGAGGATCTGTCGGTCGGCGTGTGTCTGGTCGACGCCGAAGATCGACTGGCCTGGACCAACGCCCGCTTTCGCCGCTTGTGCGGCCATGACGATGTGGTCGGGCAAGCCTTCTATGCGGCGCTCGGGTCGCCCGAGATCCTCGGGCCCGACTTCAGCCCGTTGGGCACGGCGCTGCTGACCGGCGAACCCAGCACGACCAAACTCCAAGTCCGCGACAAGGGCTTTCTGCAACTGCACGTGTCGCCGATCAACGGGCCGCCGATGTTCGGCGCCAAGCTGGCGGTGGTGGTCCGCGACATCACCTCGGAGATCGCCCAGCAGGTGAAGCTCGAGGCGATTCATCGGGCGGGGGTCGAGCTGACGGACCTGCGGCCCGAAGAAATCTTCGACATGACCGAGCAGGATCGGATCGAGTTGTTGAAGTCGAACATCTTGCATCACACGCGAGCCGTGCTGGACTTCAGCGTGGTCGAGGTCCGCTTGCTGGACCAGGAGACGGGCCGTCTCACGCCGCTGTTGGCCGAAGGGCTGGACGCCGAGGCCGCCCACCGCGTGCTGTGGGCGCGGGCGAGCGGCAACGGGGTGACGGGATTTGTCGCCGCCACCGGCCAGAGCTATCTGTGCGAGGAGACGCGCGAGGATCCGCTGTACCTGACGGGGCTCGAAGGCGGCCGCAGCTCGATCACGGCGCCGCTGACGCTGCACAATCGGGTGATCGGCACGTTCAACGTCGAGAGCCCGCAGCCCCGCGCGTTCACCGCCGACGATCTGACCTTTCTAGAGACCTACGCGAGCAACGTCGCCCTGGCCTTGAACATGCTGAATTTGCTCGAGGTCCAAAGCGCGACGATCCTGCAGCGGGGCATCGAGGCCATCCATCGCGCCGTGGCCTTGCCGATCGATCAGATCCTGAACGACGCGGTGCACGTCCTGGATGCGTATCAGGGCTATGAACCGGCGATGATCGACCGCCTGCGGAACATCCTGCGCAACGCGCGGGACATCCGCCAATTGATCCACGAGGTCGGCCGCGAGTTGGCGCCCGGCGAAGTGGTTCCGGCGGACAGCGCGGCGCCCGGCGAAGTCGAACGCGTCCGGATGCTGGTCGTCGACCACGATCCCGAACAACTAAAACGAGCCCATGCGATCTTGGATGAACGGGGGTTCGATGTCGAGACCGCCCAGACCGGCGTCCAGGCGGTGGCCATGATCCGCAATTGCCACGACCAGGCGCCGTACAAGCTGGTCTTCACCGAGCTGTACCTTCCGGATATGAACGCCTACGACCTGTTTCTCCAGTGGCAAGCGCTGCTGTCGGGAAAGGTTCCGCTGGTGGTGATGAAGGACTATGGCTACGACGCGGGACACGTGTTCGTCAAATGCCGCGAGGCCGGGCTGCACGAGAAAGCGTTGGTGCATCGGGCGCTGATGCTCGACCAATTGCTGCAGGTGATCAAGACCATACTGGAATGGCAGAAGGAATGAGCCCTGGGATCCTGGCTGCCGCGGTGTGCCTGTGGGCCGTGTTCGGCCACTTGGCGATATGGGTTGGGACGTTCAGCCGACTGCACGCCCTGGGGCTGCGGGCGGCCGCGCTCCGGTCCCTCGAACTGCTGGTGTTTCTGGCCCTGCTGGGCGTTCCCGCGATCGTCCTGTTGCGATTGGCGCTGGCGCCTCCGTTCCCGTTTCGCCTGGTCGACGCCATGCCCGGCGGCGTCGCGGGGCTGGGTTATGTCGGGTTGTGCGCGGCGTGCGGCGCGGTGACCGCAACCCGTTGGTGTTGGCGCAGGTGGAAGGGATCCCCGTGCGAGCTGCTGCGGTGCGAGCGACGGGTCGCGCGGGCGGTCGAGTCGCTCGCGCGGCTCCCGTGCGGCGACGCGGCGACCCGCCTGCTGGCGCGGTGCCCGGGCAATCAGATTCTCGAGTTGGAGATCAACGTCAAGACGCTGCTGATGCCGCGATTGCCGGCCTGCCTGGATGGACTGACGATCGTCCACCTGTCGGACCTCCACTTTACGGGCAGCCTGACCCGCGACTTTTTCGCTTGGGTGATCGATCAGGCCAACGCCTTGGACGGCGACCTGTTGGCCCTGACGGGCGACATCGTCGACGCGCGGCCCTGTCTGGACTGGGTTGCCCCGGTGCTCGGCCGCGCCCGCTGGGGGCTGGGCGCATGGTGCGTGTTCGGCAATCACGATCCGCGAGCCGGCGACTTGGCTGGGCTGGCGGCCGCGGTCGAGCGGGCTGGGTGGCAATACCTGGGCGGCCGCTGGCGCGAACTCCGCGTGCGCGGGCGCTCGATCGTCGTCGCGGGCAACGAGCTTCCGTGGCTGGGGCCGCCCGCGGACATGGCCACGTGGTCCGAGCCGGCCGACGGCCGACGGCCGCTGCGGATCTTGCTGTCGCACACGCCCGACCAGATCCAGTGGGCTCGAGCTCGAGATTTCGACTTGATGCTGGCCGGCCATACCCACGGCGGTCAGATCCAGTTGCCCGTGTTCGGGCCGTTGATCGCTCAGAGCCTGTACGGCGTGCGGTACGCTTGCGGCGTATTCTTCGAGTCGCCGACGCTGCTGCACGTCAGCCGCGGGATCTCCGGCGTGCAGAACCTGCGGATCAACTGTCGCCCGGAACTGACCAAGCTAGTGCTCCGCTGCGGCGCGCCGCGGGCGGTCGAAGATCTCGACCGCGCGGCGATCCAGCCGCGGCCGGACGCGCCGCTTGCGGCGCCCGCGTCACGTTCGGCGGCCGCGCCGTCGTGATCGGTTGGACCCACTCTGCCAAAGACCTTGAAACCCGAGGTATATCGTGTGCGGGTGACGGTGACCGGTCGAACGCTGTGCGACGTGCGGCAAGCGGAGGCCGAAACCTGCTCCACAAAGTGCCGTTCTGAGCCGCCCAGCGTATAACACCGCACAGATACACGGGGCGCTGACCGGCGACGCGGCGAAATCGTCGCGGCTGACGGCAGATCCGAGCGGGGAAAACCGGCGTGAAGGCCGACTGGCATCGGGATGCAGCGACGCGCCTCGATGCACCGATCATGCACGCAACGCCATCTGTAGCGACTGCACCGCTACTGCCGGTTTCTCGGGTCATCCTGCTAAAGCCTGGATTTCTCGAAACAAGGGCTGATCTGCGTCGAAATAGATCCCATGCGACGCTTCCAACCGGAACGTCGCCCACATGCGATACAAAGGTTGAAGGCCCTACGGAAAGGAGAATTTCCAGCGATGAGAAAGGGATTTCTACTCTCGGCGTTGCTGACGTCGATGATGGTTTGGGGCTCGGTGCGAGCAAACGGCCCGGAAGACGACCTGATCGAGTACGACGACTGCGCCGCCAGCAACTGGTATGTGGGCTTCGAGGCCGCCATTTTGAAGCCGCACGTGGGCAGTTTGGCGATCGGCAATCCGCTGAACTCGGTGGTGCCTACGTATGATTACGAGCTGTCGCCCCGCGTCTGGTTGGGGTGGGAGAACTCGGAAGGCATCGGCGTTCGGGCCCGCTATTGGCAGATCGACGCGGATGCTACGGAAGCTGCGTCAGGTATTCACTCGTGGGTCACCGCCGATACGTTGGACTTCGAAGGAACCCTGCGCGGCTGTCTCGGACGGACCGACTTGTTGTTGTCCGGCGGCTTTCGATACGCGAAACTGGAGAATGGCCTAGCGGCATTGGGTGAGGATATCGCCGTTGCTGTCGAAGGCTGTGGCCTGACACTTGCCTTGGAAGCCAGCCGGTCGATCGGCACCCGTGGGTTCGCGTTGGTGGGCGGATTCCGACAATCTTGGATTTACAGCGATACGGACGTAACGGGCTCAGCAGTCGCCTTCCTACCCGGAGGATGGGCCCGCTTCGAAGATGATGTACTCCAGATCAGCGAAGCGAACGTCGGGATCCAGTGGTCGCGATGCTTGGCCAATGGAAGCACGATGACGGCCGCAGCATTGTGGGAGGTCCAAACATGGGAGCCTACCGGAAATCTGCCGCTTCTGGGCGGCGTTCTCGGCGGCGTCAATAGCGACATCGGCTTCTCCGGGCCGACGCTGTCCATCGCGCTGCTGCGCTAACCCGACGTATCGTCGCTGCCGAATATTCGCAAGCCGGCTCGAAGCATGCCGTTCGAGCCGGTTTTTCTTTTGCGCGCCGCCCGTTCACACCCCCTCACGGGCGCGAGTGGCACACGACGAAGGCCGCGGTGCAGCGAATTACCGTACTGACGGCCCAGACGTGCAGCACGGAGAGGACAGGAAGCGTGTTGGCCGAAGGCCATCACCAACGTAGCCTGGGGCAACGCCCCAGGAGTCAGAGATGATAGCAACCGTGTTGGCCGAAGGCCAA
>JAVYAJ010000095.1:0-3939 GCA_032229885.1 Candidatus Anammoximicrobium sp.
CTCCGGCCAGACTCTGGGGGCGGCACTCGGCTGGCCAACTCAGCCTCGCTCCTCAACAACGACCGGAGATCATTTTCGCAGTCCCTCGAGACACCGGACCCTGGTCTCGAGTCGCCTTCTACGACGGCTCGAATGGACCTGGGGCGCCCCCGTTTGGTTGCGGCCGAGCACAGCGAGGCCGCGCTGGGGGACAAGAAAGAAAAGGACTGGATCGCCCTGCCGATCCCGGCCCCGGTCCGACAGGCGCTGCTCAAGTTCCGGCCGTCATCCCAGCCCAAGCTCGAGTTTGGCGTGGATGACGACGATCTGGCGCTTGAAGAGGAGCGTCACGGCTACGAAGTTGACGGCGACCAGCGAGAACGAATCGTCTTTCAGTTCCTGCGCGACGTGCCGTTTCTGTTGAACGCCGACCGGCTAGAGCATGGAAGCCTGCACGGTCAGTCCGTGGCCGCATCAGGTTCGCGTGTCGGACACGATCGTTCGTCGATTTCCCGAACGGTTCATGCTGTGCGACGAGGTCGGCTTGGGCAAGACCATCGAGGCCGGTATGGCCCTGCGGCAGCTCGTCGTTTCGGGCGTAGCCAAACGCGTCTTGATCCTGGTCCCGAAAAGCGTCCTGGTTCAGTGGCAGGAGGAGCTGTACGAAAAGTTCGCCTTGAACATCCCGCGGTACGACGGCAGTGCTTTTTGGGACGTGTTTGGCCGGCGTGTGGAAAGCAAGGGAGAAGGGGAGCAGGGGAGAAAAGGAGAAAGAGAGATTGCCGCGGAGTCTCTCCTCCCGGCCGCCCCCTTCCCCATGCCCCCCCCTTTTTTCCCGTTCCGCCTGTCTCCCCTGCTTCCTCCAACCCTTGGGACGCTCACCCGATCATCCTCGCCTCGAGCCATCTGGCGAAGCGGCGAGATCGGCAAGCACAGATCCTGGAAGCCCAGAATTGGGACCTAGTGCTGGTGGACGAAGCGCATCATGCCCGACGCAAGGACTTTCTGAACAAGGACCAATTCCGACCGAACCGATTGCTAGAGCTGCTGCTGGGGACGGAAGGGTGGCCAGGTTTGGCCAGCAAGACGCGCGGCCTGCTGCTGCTGACAGCCACGCCCATGCAGGTCGACCCGGTCGAAGTCTTTGACCTGCTGAAGCTGTTGGGCATGGGCGGTCGGTGGGGCGTCGAGGGCAGCTTCCTGCGTTACTTCGACGAGCTGCGGCAGCCCTTCGAAGAAATCGACTGGCCGTTCGTGCTGGGGATGCTCGAGGATCAGTTCACCACCGGCGGTCAGTGGGACGAAGCGTTCTGCCGGATCGCCGAAGGGCGCGTGGGAGCGGTCGCTTGGGATCAAATTCGCCGGCTGCCCCGCTCGCGAAACGCCGAAGCAGTGATTCGGCAGTTGGACGGTCAGGCTCAGGGAGTGCTCCGCGAGCTCGCGGTCCGGCACACGCCACTGGGACGACACGTCTTCCGCAACACGCGATCGCTGCTGCGCGCGTACCGGAAACAGGGCCTGCTCAAGGAAAACGTCCCCGACCGTGAGCCACGGCCCGAATGGATCGAAATGAAGCCGGACGAGTGGGAGCTGTACGAGCGGATCGAGAAGTACATCCGCAACCACTACCAGAAATACGAGGCCGAGCGCCGCGGCCTGGGCTTCATCATGACCGTCTACCGTCGGCGGCTGACGAGCAGCTTCTATGCGATCCAGCAAAGCCTGGAACGTCGGCTGGCCTACCTGAAAGGCGAATCGCAGGCGGATTTGCTTACGGATGACGACCTGGACCAGGATGACCTGGACACGGACGTGAGCGAGGATCTGCTGTTCGACACGGGGGACGACCAGGACGGCGCCTCGGCGCCCGCCCTGTTCCTCGACGAAATCCAGTACGTCATCAGATTCTTGGGCGATCTGCGGGCGTTGGGCGCTGACAGCAAGTTCGAACAACTCGCGCGGGATCTGGCCGATGTACTCAAGCGACGGGACACGGTGATCGTCTTCACCCAGTACACGGACACGCTGGACTACCTGCGCGACAAGCTCCGGCACGTCTACGGCGATCAGGTGGCCTGCTACAGCGGTCGAGGCGGCGAGCGTTGGGACGGGCAGCGGTGGGTCGTCACCAGCAAGGAGAATATCAAGGCGGCCTTCCGCGAGCGACAGGACATCAAGATCCTGCTCTGTACCGAGTCGGCCTCCGAGGGTCTGAACCTTCAGACCTGCGGCGTGCTGATCAACTACGAGATGCCGTGGAACCCGATGCGCGCCGAGCAGCGCATCGGCCGTATCGACCGCATCGGGCAGGTCTTCCAGAAGGTCTGGATTCGCAACTACTTCTACGACGGTACGGTCGAAGCCACGGTGTACCAGCGGTTGGACCAGCGGATCACGTCCTTCGAAAGCGTGGTGGGCGAATTGCAGCCGATCCTCACCCAGGTCGCCAGGGTGATCGAGGCGGCGGCGATGGCCAACGACAAGCGGCGGGGCGAGCTGATCGCGCAGGAGATCGCGGAGATCAATCGGCAGATCCAGGAGAAGGACATCTCAGCGCTGAACCTCGACAATCTGGTGGACGATACGGTGGAGGCCGCAGGCGGCGAGCCATCGCCCGTGACGCTGCCCGAGTTGGAACGGACGATCGTCACGTCGTCGGCCATGCGGGGCCGGTTCGAACCGCACCCGGAGATCGCCGGCGCCCACTTGCTGGATTGGCGCGGCACATGCCAAGCCGTGACCTTCAACGCCGAGCTGTTCGACGAATACCCCAACACGCTGCGACTGCTAACCTACGGAAGCGGTTTGCTGGAAGAGATCGTCCAGGCCGTCGCGCCGCCCAAGGGCGGCACTGGCGGAGCGGAGGTGGTTCGGTGCTCACAGGCCGCCCCGTGGCCCTTGGTAGGCTTCTACGGGGTCCAGAACGGCTCACCGGTGCGGACCCTGACCGAACTGCGGCAGATCCTGGACAGGGGTTCGGCCGTTACACTGGACGACAACGGGCGGCAGGGTTTGGTTTCCGCGTTCAACACGGCCGTCGTGCAGCTCATGGCGCGAGAAACGCAGGCGGCCGATTCACGCCGCAAGGCCCACATCTCGTCGCTGACCGAGGAACTGCGACAGCTTCTCACGCAAGCCGTGTACATCGAGCTGGCCCAGGCCGTCAACCTCGACCTGTTCGACACCGAGCACCTGCCGGTGGACTTCTCGGACCAGGCGTACGAGCGGCTGAAGCGGCACAAGTATCCGTTCGCCGGCGCGCTGAAGCAGATCAGCGATCCCCTCCCGCGTCCCCAGCCGGAAGATCCGTCCTTCATGAAGATGCAGGCGTCCAAACGCGACGTATTGATCCGTCGCTTTGAGAGCATCCGCAGCAAGCTGGGCGACCGCCTACACCAGCTCGTGGCGGCGAAAGAGGCCGCCAATTCTGCCACGACCCAGAGCCTGCCTCTGGCATCCCCCCCGACCGTTGCCTGCTTCCGAGCGAGCGACGTGACAGCCGCGGAGACAATCGAAGGGGCTGCCCCTGGAACGTACTGAACAAGCCAGTCGGAGACCGAGCAACGTAGCCATCCAAGTCAACATCGCACATAATGAACGTGGTTTCCGTGGTCCCTCCCACCCAAATGCTACCAAACCCACGACAAGCCCGGAAGGACCTGTTCGAGCAGAGAGTTCTCCTCGCCCAATCGCTCGACTTCCCCTCGGAGCCGGGCGTGTTCTGGTTCCAGGTGCGCGTTACGTTGCGTCACCTCGAACAGCTTCTCCTCCAGCATGGCGACACGTTGGGTCAGCCAGCCATACTCGCAGTCGCACCTCGGTTCCCGCAGCTTCATAAGGCGGGCTAGCGCCCGCAACCCAAGAGTGAGCGCCCATCAGTACCATGCCGCATTTGGGGTGGGGCGAACGGGCGGGAGCTTGCTCGCGGCGGCGGGGTGGCGTGGCGAGTTGGTGGCAGGC
>JAVYAJ010000096.1:0-16104 GCA_032229885.1 Candidatus Anammoximicrobium sp.
CGCGCGGCGCCAGCCCTGGGGCGTTGCCCCAGGCTACGGTGATCGGAGGCCTTCGGCCAAACAGATTCTTGGGTTGCGGGCACTGGCCCGCGTTAAGCTAAGAGCAATCAACCGTGTTGGACACTGATCGCTCGTTCGGTGTCCGAGCCGACGCTCGCCCAGGGCAGTCGCAGACCGCGGCAGGCGCCGCGGCGCCCGAGACCGTCGGTCGGGCGCGTCGCCGCGAACCAGTGACGCCCTCCGGAGCGCGGGTATCGATCGAAAGAACCGCCAAAGTCGGCCCCGACGCCACGGGTGCGGCCAGTCACAGATTCCGGGCGGCGACTGAAAGGGGACGACGTCGATTCGGGGGAATCTATTCTGCTGGACCGCTGTTTTCTTACAGAAGGAGACTCGATGATGAAGCCGAACGTGCTGCGAGTCGTGAACTTTATTGCTGTATCGGGGTTTGTCCTCGTCTGGGGGGCGGTAGCCGTGCCGATTGGCAGCGTCGGGGCCGCTCAACGCCCGAACGCGAGCGAGGCCGCCGCGCTGTCGCCGAACGCGAATGCCGGCGGCGCCGCGCCGTCCGAGACCGAATCCGCCGGGTATCACGTGCTGTACAACGGCATTCGCCTGCCGGATGTCTGGCCGCCGCGCGAGCAGGATTTTCCGGAGGATCCACAGCGCCCGCCGTATCTGAGCTCGCCGCCCGCCGTGATTCCGATCGACGTCGGTCGGCAACTGTTCGTGGATGATTTTCTGATCGAACAGACGACGCTCGCGCGGACCTTTCATCGGCCACGTTACGCAGCCGACAATCCTGTGCTGAAGCCCGATCGACCTTGGGAGATGGCTAATGGCAAGCCCTATGCGATGCCGTTCAGCGACGGCGTCTGGTGGGATCCGCGGGATCGCTGTTTCAAGCTGTGGTATTACGCGGGCAGTTCGGCCACTTGCTATGCGACATCGGCCGACGGCATCCACTGGAACAAGCCGCCGCTCGATGTCGAACCGGGCACAAACGTCGTGTTCCGCGGCTGGCGAGATTCGAGTACGGTGTGGCTCGACCCGGAACCGCGCGAGGCGAGCGAGCGGTTCAAGATGGCCGTGTACCAGGGGAACTTTGCGCTCTACCGCTCGGCGGATGGCATTCACTGGACCAAAGCGGCTGACGGCGCGAAGACGGGCGACCGCAGCACGTTTTTCTATAATCCTTTTCGCGAGCGCTGGGTGTTCAGCATTCGGTCGAACTCGCGCTGGGGGCGCAGTCGGCGATACTGGGAGACGACCGATTTCTTTGCGTTTGCCGACACGCCCGAGGTGAAGAGCGAGACCGTCGCTTGGGTGGCGTCTGACAGCGCGGATCCGCCGCGCGATGATCTGAGGGCTCGACCGCAACTGTACAATCTCGACTGCGTGGCATACGAAAGCGTGCTGTTGGGGCTGTTCAGCATTTGGCGAGGCGATTATCGCAACCCGGCGACGGACGAAGCCCGACGACTGCTGGAACTGGGGCGACCGAAACAGAACTCGGTGTGCGTTGGTTTCAGCCGCGACGGCTTCCATTGGGATCGCCCCGACCGCCAGCCCTTTCTACCCACCTCGGAACAGATGGGCGATTGGAACTGGGGGAACGTCCAGTCGACGGTCCCGTGCTGCTTGGTCGTCGGCGACGAGCTGTGGTTTTACGTCAGCGGGAGGGCCGGCAAGAGCTTTCCCGGCGCCCAACACCTCGATTCGGGCGCGAGCCTGGGGCTGGCTCGGCTGCGCCGCGATGGCTTCGTGTCGCGGGACGCCGACGCCGACGGCGGCACACTCACCACGCGGCCCATCCGCTTTCACGGCCGGCATCTGTTTGTCAATCTCGATGCGCCGGAGGGCGAGTTGCGCGTCGAGGTACTCGATTCGGCCGGCCAGCCGCTGCCTCCGTTCGACCGACGGCGCTGCCCTGCGATCCGCGGCGACAGCACGCGCCAGCGAGTCGTCTGGGACGAGGCGCCGGATCTGTCGGCCGTCGCCGGCCAGCCGGTCCGTCTTCGCTTCCATCTGACCGCGGGCAAGCTGTATTCGTTCTGGGTCACGCCCGATCCGGATGGCGCCAGTTACGGCTATGTCGCCGGTGGCGGCCCCGGCTTCAGCGGCCCGCTGGATCGACCAAACGGATCTCGAACAACTGAGGCCAGTTCTTCCCGGTGACGAACAGGCGGTCGTGCTCGGCGTCATAGGCGATGCCATTGGCGCACTGCTCGCGATCCAGCCCGGCGGGAATCACGTTCCGCAGGTCGATCCAGCCGCGCACTTCGCCCGTGGCCGGATCGATCCGCGCGACATAGTCGCGGTACCAGATGTTCGCCAGGATCTCGCCACGGACGTATTCCAATTCGTTCAGATTCGCTACGCGCCGCCCGCCGCTGCGGACCATGATCTGGCGCACGACGCGGAACGTCTTCGGGTCCAGGAATCGGAGCGTCGCCGACCCGTCGCTCAGGATCAAGTTGACGCCATCGTGCGTCAGCCCCCAGCCTTCGCCGGAATAGCGCAGGCGCCGCAGTTCGCGAAGGGTCGCCCGGTCGTAGACCAGGGCGATCTGGTTTCGCCAAGTCAACTGGAAGATCTGACCGCCCCACACGGCGATGCCTTCGCCGAACAGGTTTTTGGGCAGGGGTACGGACTGCAGCACGCGACCCGACTCGAGCGCAACGCGGCGCAGCGTCGACTCGCCGTATAGGCCGGTTCCTTCGACCAGTTCGCCCGCGTCGAAGACCAAGCCTTGCGTGTACGCACGCGGGTCGTGCGGATAGGCGCGGACGACCTCGACGTCCCAGCGGGCGGGCGGCGGTTGCCAGGCCAGCAGCCACGCGCCGGCGATCCCGATTCCGGCGAGCATGCCGACGCCGATCGCCCACGGCGTCCAGCGACGCGCCGGCCCGATCCGCACAGCCGCCGCCGTTGACGGTCCAGCGGTCGTGGACGGTCGCGCGGTTCCCGCGGCGGCCGCGGACGCTGACGGACCGTGCGCCGCTGCGTCTCGAGACGCTGACGACCGATCAGGGGGCTGAGACACCGGGATATCGGAACTTGCCTGCCGCCGTGTCGATCTGCGCGGGCTTCGCTTGCTCATCGTTGGCACGACGCACCGTCCGGAGGTCCTGGAACGATCTCTTCCGCCAGCCGACGAATACGTTTGATCATCGAGTGAAAACCGTTGCTCCGCGAGCGGCTCAGATGCCGGCCCAGGTCTAACCGATCGAAAATGCTCTCGATGTCCAACGCGTCGATTTCGCGCGCCGTGCGGCCCGAACACAGCATCAGCAAGATCGCAACCAGCCCTCGAACGATCTGCGAATCACTGTCGGCGACCAGACGGATCACCGGTGGGTCGCCGGGTTCGACGCGCATCACCAGCCAGACATTGCTGACGCACCCTTGGACGCGCGTCTGTTCAGTTTTCAAATCGTCCGGCATGCCCGGCAGCGCGTCGCCCAGCTCGATGATATAGCGGTAGCGGTCTTCCCAGGTGTCCAGATCTTCGAAATCTTCGACGATCTCGTCGATGCTTGCCGTTTTCACTGTCGACTTCCTCGTTTCGCTAGGCGACGACCGGCGTCGGATCGGGACAACCGACGCAGGCCTCGCGATTCGCGTCCGGCCGTGGCGGGCGCGTGGCGCCGACGCGCGCGGTCGCCGGAGTTCGATCCGCGCCCGGTTTGCGGTTCGCCCGCTGGCCGCCGGTCGTTGCGCACGCGGCGCATGGCCCGCGCCGGGCGTAGGCCGCGCCGACGTGCCGCTCTATTGCGTGCGCCGTCCTGCGCAGCCGCGCCTCGCACGCCATCCGGGCCGCGACCGCACGCTTGTGCAGGCTGCGCGTCCCGACGTATTGTATACCTTGCACGGCTCGGAATGACGGCTCGTCGAGCGGCCCGTGGCCCGCTCTCGCCGCGTGGGCGATGGCGTGCGACCGGTCGTCCACGCCCGCGCACGGCATCGTGGCAGCATCGTGGCGGCATCGAGTACGACGATCTCGTTAGCTTGGCCCCAAATCTCGGCCCATGCCCCGAGTCTCCGGCCAGTGAATGGATGGCTTGTGCGACGGATGCAAACCGACGTATTGTAGGGCCTTTTCGAGGCTTGCCAACGCCATGACGATCCAGTTGGGATATTGCACGAACGTCCACGCGGGCGCGGATCTCGAACAGACCCTCGCCAATCTGCATCGGTACGCGCTGGACGTCAAGCAGCGAGTCAGCCCGCACGCGCCCCTGGGAATCGGCCTCTGGCTGAGCGCCGCGGCGGCCCGCGAGCTGCAGGACGAGCGGCGGCTGGACGCGTTCCAAGCCTGGCTTGCTCAGGCCGGCCTGTGGCCGTTCACGTTCAACGGTTTTCCGCACGGCGACTTTCATCAGACGGTGGTGAAACGGGCCGTCTATCGGCCTGACTGGTCCGAACCAGCGCGGCTCGATTATACGCGAGACTTGATCGCCATCCAGGATCGGCTGTTGCCGGCGGGGTTGACGGGCAGCATTTCCACGCTGCCCGTGCGGTGGGGAACGCTGGATGCCGACCTGGACGCGCTCGAGGCCGCCGCGCAGAATCTGGCTGAGATCGCCGAACATCTGGCTCGCCTGCACCGCGACACGGGACGACGAATCTGGTTGTGCCTGGAACCCGAACCGGGCTGTGTCCTGCAGCGCAGCGGGGACGTGGTGCGTTTTTTTGAACGCCATCTGTTGCCGGGCCGCGACGAGCGGACGCTTCGCGAGCACGTGCGGGTGTGCCATGACGTGTGCCACGCGGCCGTGATGTTCGAAGACCAGGCCGAGGCGATCGATCGTTATCGATCCGCGGGCATCCGGGTCGGGAAAGTCCAGGCGTCGTCGGCCGTCGCGGCGCCGTGGGATCGATTGGCCGGGGCCGATCGTCTGCGAGCCATCGCCCAACTGCGGACGTTCGACGAACCGCGGTATCTGCATCAGACCTGCGTCCGTCCGTCAGAAGATGCCGCTGCCGTGTTGTTCGAAGACTTGCCGCAAGCGCTGGAATCGCGCGCGGCGAACACCGGGCGCGGCCAGTGGCGCGTGCACTTCCACGTCCCGATCTTTGTCCAGCGCATCGAGTTGCTGGAAACCACGCAGGCGGATCTCGCAGCCTGTTGGCGAGCTACGCGGGAATGCTCAGAACTGACCCACTGGGAGATCGAGACCTACGCCTGGGATGTGCTCCCGCGAACGCTGCGCCCCACGACGCTGGCCGAAGGCATTGCCGCCGAGTTCCGGTGGTTTCAATCGGAGATCGTTGGGCAGGAGGCCGCACAGTCGTCGAGCCAGCCGCGGGCGGCCCGCTGAGAGTGTTCGAGCAGCTCGACGTAGTCCGGGTTCTCGAGATCCTCGCCCATCAGCTCGATGTCCAGGTCGCCGGAGTAATCGCAGCGGACCAGCGCGAGGACAAGCTCGCGCAGCGGCAGCGCGCCGCTGCCCAGGCGACAGCGATTCTGCTCGCCGCAGGGCGGCTGCCGGGCGTCGCCCAGTTGGACCAGCGAGATCCACGGCGACAGCTCGGGCAGGCGAGCCACAATCCCCGGCAGATGCCCCAGATGATAGGCGTCGAATACGATCTTGAGGTGAGGCGAAGCGTACGAGCGAACCAAGTCCAACGTCTCGTCCAAATCCGTCAGAAAGGTCCAGCCGACCGCACAGCCTTCGTGCATCGGCTCGATCGCCAAGACCACGCCCAACCGCTCGGCACGCGGCAACAACTCGTCGAGCGCGTTGCGAAACAGCCGCCGCGCATGGTTGTGGGTATGGCCCGAACGGGCTCCCGTGTAGACGACCAGCGAGTTGGCCTGCAGATCAGCGCTCAAGTTGATCGCTTCGAGGGCATCCTCGACGCTGTCCCGGTACGTCCGGCCGTCGCTGCCCGTAAAGCCTCCGGCCCACAACACGGCCGAGACGCGCAACGGGCAATCCCGGATCAGCTCGACGGCCTTTTCCTCGCCGAAATCCGATACTTTCTGCCGCCAAACGGCGATTGAATCGAAGCCGGCCGCGGCGTAATGCTGAACGTCCTCGTCGAACGGCCAACGCAGGGTGGTCAGCTCGTTCATCGACAATCGAATCATGGCTGCGCTCCTTCGCGGGTGCAGGTTTGCCGGTCGGACGCGACCAGTCGCTGGCCGGTCCGGACGCAGCGCGGCGCCGCAAGCGGTTCAGACCTGGTGCGCAAACGGAACGAGAGACACATCGAATTCTGCTGATCGTCGGCGCTGTCCATCCGACTCGAGCCCGAGCCGTTTCCAGGGCCGCTAGTATGCGGTATCGATCGGTCACTGTAAAGCGGCCCGCGCGACGAGCCTCGCGACCCGGGCCGCAGCGCCGAAATCGTTTGGAAAGCAATCCCTCAGCCGAGGTCGCTGCCCCCGTCGGTCACGTCCCGATATTCCGTCCGGCGGCGGTGCGAACGGCAGACACACCGCAACGCGCCTGTCCCGGGCGACGGCGCGGTCCGAGAGGGCGACGCGCCCGTCGTGGATCGAGACGCGTGGCGCGAAAGTCGGCCCGGCAGCCGCAAGCCTCGCTTGTCCATCGACCTCTCGGGCGGCCCCTGTCGGCTTTCTTCTCGAAGTTCGCCGGCGCGCGTCGCTGGATGGGCTCTCGTCGAGTAAGATAGGACGATCCGGGCAGCCCGACGCGTTGAATCGAGACCGGCGAGATCACCCGGGCGGGAGACAGTACGATGAGAGCGCGAATCGATCGCCGATATTTTTTGCATTCCGGCGCGGCGGCGGCTGCGTCGCTGGCGTGGTCTGGGGTCTCCGACGGCGCCCCAGGCGAGCAACTGCCAGCGGATGCCGAAGCGGACCTAATCGCCGAGCCCGCGCGCAAGGTACACGTGGTCGAGTCGGTCGACGTGGTGGTCTGTGGCGGCGGCCCGGCCGGGGTGGCGGCGGCGCTGGCGGCGGCCCGCACCGGGGCCAGCGTGCGGCTGATCGAGGCCCATGGCCAACTGGGCGGAGTTTGGACCACGGGATTGTTGTCTTTGATCATCGACGCCGGCAACAAGGGCGGCGTGATGGCGCGGATCATCGACCTGCTCGATGCCGGCCGCGAGCTGTTGCGCGAACCGCGATGGGACCGTCGCGGTTCGATGATCTACGATCCCGAGCAGATGAAACTAGTGCTCGAACAAAGCTGCGTCGAGGCTGGCGTCCGAGTGCGGTTGCACACGCGGGTCGTGGCGGCCGTTCGTGATGGCCGACGTTTGACCCACTGCATCACGGAATCGAAGTCCGGCCGCGAGGCGTTCGCAGCGCGCGTGTTCGTGGATTGCACTGGCGACGGTGATCTGGCGGCGCTCGGCGGCTGTGGGTTCGACTGGGGCCGCCCCGCCGAGGGACCGGGCGCCGCCGAGGCCGAACGGGTCGGCCAGACGCAGCCGTTCAGCCTGATGATGCTGGTCACCGGCATCGACCCGCGAGCCACGGCCGAGTTCCACGACCGCACGAATCGCAGCGCGGCGGCGGCCAAGGCGGCGCTGCTGGCCGAGTTTGCCCGCGCGGGCGTAGAGCCGTCGTATGGACAGCCCACGATCTTCAAGATCCACGACGAGCTATACGCCTGGATGATCAACCACGAGTACGGCCGACGGGGCATCGACGCCCAGGATTTGACCGACGCCACGCTCGCGGCGCGCAGCGAGCTGCACGCGCTGGTCGAAGCCCTGCGATCTCGCGGCGACCCGTGGCGGGACGTCAAGATCGTAGCCACGGCAGGGCAGATCGGGGTCCGCGAGGGCCGTCGCATCTACGGCCGATACACGGTCACCGCTGACGACGTGTGCGATGGCGCCCGCCACGCGGACGCCGTGTGTCGAGTGACGGTCGGTTTGGACGTGCATTCGACCAGCAAGGCTCATTCCACGGGAATCGAGCGATCGGCGATCCGTGGCCCTTCCCGGCCGTACGACATCCCGCTGCGGTCGCTGATCGCACGCGACGTCGACGGCCTGCTGATGGCCGGGCGCTGCATTAGCGGCGATTTTCTGGCGCACTCGAGCTATCGCGTCACCGGCAACGCCGTGACGATGGGCGAGGCCGCCGGAGCGACCGCGGCCTTGGCTGCGCGCGGTTCAGGCCTGCCGCACGAAGTCCCGTGGCCCGAAGTGGCGGCCTGTCTGGGCTGAGCGGCCTGCGTCGCGTGGCGATCGGGGGCGGGCCGAGACCAGACCTGGCGGTCGCGGCCGTCGCCAGATCCCGGGCATCCCGTACCTTGACGAGTGCAAGCACCCACAGAAAACGTTTGGACAACACCCGCCTTTCGCGACCAGCTTCCCCCTGCCACAAGCTCGGCGGGCCTGGCCAAACGCCGTCCGTCGATTGTCGCGGGTGGGTTTTCTGTACTACTATACCGAGCGCGGGTAAGAATGGCCTCGCGAACATCAGGTTCCGTATGACGAAGGCGAACTGAAGTCCGCCGCGCCAAGTGCCATTTCGAGCCGCGCGAAGCATAACTTCAAACATCGTGCATTTTTTGACAATGTTTTCAGGCAGCGACAGCGTTAAGTTGTTGAAGGATTACATGTTGTGCTTACAGTAGCGCGGTGTCCTCTGGGTCTCTGCGTTTCACCGACATCCTTGCGGGGCGAACTGGGCGGGGCTATATGAAAATACGTTTTGGAAACGCAGAGACGCTGAGGGCGCTGAGATTTCGGCGCTCCGTCGTAGCGGGGAGAGACCTGACAGGCGAATCACGGCGGATGGACACGCATCGCGGCGATGAAGAAAACCGCTTAGACGCGATGTCTTTATTCGTGTGATTCATGGCCCTCTTCAATGTTTCTCGGCCCTTGTTTGGTTGCGGCTGCTGGCCGCGCTAGGTTATAAACAACCCGTTCCCATGGCATCCACTAACCGAAGGAGAGCATGAGCATGTCTCAACTTTCACGCCGCAAGTTTTTGAAATGTTCCACGGCCGCGGGCGCGACAGCCTTGATCTGCGGGACCTCGGCGACACCGCGGGTGTTTGGTGCGAACGACCGCATTCGGATCGCCGTGGCAGGCGTCAACGGCCGTGGCAGCGCGCACATCAGCGGGTACCTCGAGCAGCCCAATGTCGAGCTCGTATATCTGGTCGATCCAGACCAGGACGTGTTGGACCGGCGGCTGAAGGGCGTGGCAGACAAGGTCCAGGGAAAATACAAATGCGAGGGCGTCACGGACATCCGTCGGGTGCTCGAAGACAAGAGCGTCGATGCCATCTCGATCGCCGCCCCGAACCACTGGCATTCGTTGATGACCATCTGGGCGGCACAGGCCGGCAAGCACGTGTACGTCGAAAAGCCGATGAGCCACGACATCGCCGAGGGCCGGATCGCCTTGGAGGCCCAGAAGAAATACAAGGTCGTCGTCCAGCACGGCACGCAGAGCCGCAGCAATGCGAACTTGGCGGGCCTGCACGAGGCGATTCACGCGGGCAAGTTCGGAAAGCTCAAGATCTCTTACGGCTACGCGTGCAAGCAGCGCAACGGCATCGGGTTCAAAGACCCGTCCGATCCGCCGGCCAACCTGGATTGGAATCTCTGGCGCGGACCAGCGGCGATCGCCCAATACCACGCCAACCTCGTGCATTACAACTGGCATTGGTTCTGGGCCAGCGGCAACGGCGAGCTGAACAACCAGGGGACGCACCAGTTGGACATCGCGTTCTGGGCGTTGGATCCCGGGGTCACCCACCCCGTACGGGCTATGGCCATCGGAGGCCGGTTCCAGTGGAACGATCAGGGCGAGACGCCGAACACGCTGTTCGGAATCGCCGAGTATCCCAACGGCCAGTACGTATTCTTCAACGTCCGCAATGTGAAATACGACGGCTACGAGACTCAGGTCGAAAACGAGTATTACTTTGAGGACGGCGGCAAGATCATCCGCGGCCTGTACTATCCCAAGGGCAGCGCCCAGGGTGAGAAGATTTCCGTGCCGGCCGGCCACGTCACCCCGGGCGGCAACTTTGGCGCCTTTCTCGCCGCCTGTCGCGCGGGCGACCCGCAGATGGCCAACGGCAACGCGGACCAGGCCCATCACAGTTGCACGTTGGGACACGTGATCAACAACTCGTACCGACTGGGAAAGAAAGTTCCTTTCAATGCCAAGGCCGGACGGTTTGGCGACAACGCCGCGGCCCACGAGAGCTTTATGAAGCTGCACGCCATCATGCGCGACGGCGTCGGCGTTCCCGAGGACAAGGCCGAGTATGTCGTCGGCCCGTGGTTGACCTTCGACGCGGCAACCGAGCGATTCACGGGCGAGGAGGCCGACGCGGCGAACAAGCTCGTGAAGGATCCGAACCGACCCGGGTTCGAGGTGCCCAGCTTGGACAAGCTCTGAGTCACCGTCGGGCGCTAAGCACCCAAACGTCGAACGATCGGGCGGTTCCGCGGCGCCTGCGGCCGCCCCGATCTGGCGCGGTCAATTTCTTGAACTACAACGCTTCCACGGTTGCGCGTTTGAGCGCAGATAGGCGCTGATTCTGTGTGACCGAAAGCCTCCGACCACTGTAGCCTGGGGCAACGCCCCAGGGCTGGCGCCGCGCGTGCCTCTGTTGGCCGAAGGCCATATTCATGCGGGTCGCGATGACACGTTGATGTTGGCCTTCGGCCAACACGGTTGCTATCGTCTTTGACTCCTGGGGCGTTGCCCCAGGCTACGTTGGTGATGGCCTTCGGCCAACACGCTTCCTGTCGTCTGTGCTGCGCAACAATCACGCAATACCCATTTCGCTTAACGCGGGCTAGTACCGGCAACCCAAACGTGTACTGTACAGACTGGTGCACAAGATGCGCGCGTGATACGGACTAAGACGCTATATGATGGAACGCAGCCAAATCGAAGGCCAACGCCAGCGAAGACCGGCGCCAACGAAAAGACCTCCGCCGGACAGAATCCGGCGGAGGCAGGCACTGGGCAGACATCAAACGGGCAGAGTTACTTCGCTTTGAAATCCAGATTCCACCAGCCGTCATCCCACTTCAAGGTCACCTTCCGCCATCCCATCGGAACCTGCGGATAGGGATAGAATGGGCCGATGTACGGCCAAGCTGACGGCGAGTACTGCTTGGGATACGTCACGGCGCCATAGTTCGGATACGCCGCATACGTCGGCCAAGCATATCCCGGCAGGCTCGGGTGATCGTACCGCGCCGGCACCACGGCCTGGCCTGGGCCGGGCAATTGCGCCGGCATCGCCCCGATAGGCTGGCTGATTGCCACGACCGGCGCGGCGATCCCCGCGTCGCCATAGCTGACCATCTGCGGCAAGCCTAGCGGCCGCGGCGTCTGGTCCGCTGCCATCATCGGCAAGGCAGGCTGGGCCACCGTATAGGAACGGGTGGCGCCGACCGCCGGTTCCGGCGACGCGATGGCCAGGGACATGGAGGCCGTCGCGTTGCCGACCGCTTCATTCGCCTCGTCAGACGCTGTTGCGACCTGACGCATGAACCGCACGTCGCGAGTCGCTTGCGTCTGCGGCAGCGCTGCCATCTGCGCTGGCCGTGCGATCGCCTGCGGGGGGCTTTGAGGCCGATCCAGGCGACTGAGCGGACTGGTCGCCGACGGGAGCAACGCAACCATCGGAACGGGCACCGGGACGAGCGTCTGGCTGGCCCCAGCCGTTTCCAAGCCACTGATCACGCGTCGCACGCCGGGGACGCGGCGGGCAATGTCGACCGCCTTCGCCTCTTGCTCAGGCGTGCTGACCGTGCCGGTCAACCACACATCGGGTCCATCGACCTTGACATCGAGATCGGCGCCCTGCAGGATGCCCTGATCGCTGGCGGCCTGCAGCGCTGCGCTCAGACGCTGGCTGATGTTAGCGGCCGACTCGCCAACGCTCAGCTCGTCGATCACCTGCTCGACGCCGGCGGTCCGCCGCACAATCTCCAGGACGGCCGTCCGCTGGTCGGACGAGCCCACACGGCCTTTCAGCCAGACATAACCGTTTTGGACGTGAACAGACACGCCGAATCCTTTGAGCTGTCCGTCTCGCTTGGCTTTCTGAAGCTGCCGTGCGACGTCCTCGCCGATCCGTCGATCTTGGCTGGCTTGCGACTCGGTCGATCCGCTGACGGGCCGCGCCTGTGCGGACGCTTCGGTCTCGGACAGAGCGACCGTCCGGGTCGCCGCGGTCGCCGCGCTGCACGGCGCCTGGCCCGCCTGGATCTCCAGTGCGTCCACGACCTGGTCGACTCCGTCGATCTCCCGAACCGTGCTGATAGCCAGTTTTCTTTGCTCGGCCGATGCCACCGTACCTTTGAGCGTTACCTTGCCCTCGGCGACTTCGAGATTGATGTCGAAGCCGCACAGGTTTCCTTCCTTTTGCTCGTGTTTGAGGCGTTCCGCCACTTTGCGCGCCGTGTCGTGGTCATCGGCCAACGTCCACGAGAACGTCGCCGCCACGAGCGCGAAAATCGCTGACCCTACAATTAGACGTCGCATGAGTGCCCTCCCTGAGTAAACGTTTGCTGCTTGCCCCCTTTTGCCTTTAACCGCGGTTCGCCGCCGCTCGAGGCTCGGATTCTGGGACCGATGCCCGGAGCCTGGCACGCCGAAACATGCGGAGAATCTGGTCGCCTAAATCCCAGACTCGGCAGTCATTTTCCGCAACGGACCCCTGTGTGCCGAGTGACCCGGACCGCACTGGGCGTCTGGCGACGCCCTACTCGCATCCGGAGAGTCGAGCCCAGCGCAGTATGCGGGCGGGTTCGTTGTCTCCGGTATTAGTTGTCGGTTAACAGTCGTGCCGGATAGCAAGTTTTTTTCGATTTTGCGGCGCATCCCGACCGTTGGGGAAAAGCCAGCGAAGTCAGGCGAAAGAAACGGGCGGGGCCGAAAAAATTCATGCGACCTCGACCGCGAGTGGGGCCAGTCAAACGCCGCCACGACGCGATTCGGATCCTCGCAAAGGCCCCATGCCGCCGACCACTCACCAGGCTAGCGCCCATTTCATCTGCGACCGGCCTAGATGGTGAGCGGGCAAGGCTGGCCGTGTGGACGTCGGGTCCGGTCGGGCAAAGACAGATCGAAGTTTTCGACGTTGCCCGTTCTTCGAGCGTACTGCGATGGCGTGCGACACCGGATCCCGGGGTCGCGGCATCGGCGCGCACGCTGCGTTCCAGTCGCCAAGCGGCCCCGCACCCTGAAGGGACGCCACTTGTCTCCGAAGCTGCGCGGGGCTGGACTCCCCAGGATCCCGGCCGTCGGCCAAAGTCGCCTCGCGTCCGCCCTCGACCCGCATTTTGGGAAACTCGGCAATCGTCGCTCGAAATACACGACTTCAACCCCTGAAATCCGCTGGCTAAAAAGGCCACTCCGAGGTGCGCGAACGGCGGGGCTTGACGGCTCGGACGTCGTGCACTCTTGGCACGGCTCGGTGCGCGTGACACAATGGGCAAGGAAGAACGCGACGGAAAAGGACGAAACAAAGACAAGGCGTGATAGCATCTGTCGCGATGGCGCCCTTGTCGAATCGAACGAGAGGATTTCACGATGCGCGGCTTATACGTACTGGGGATCACGTGCCTGCTGTCGGCCATGCAAGCATCTGCCACACAGGACACTGCGGCGGCGGCGAGGGGCGTGACGACGCACGAGTCGGACGAAGGCTTTGTCAGCCTATTCGACGGCCAGACGCTGGACGGCTGGCGCGGAGCGACCGACGGCTATACCTGCGAGGACGGGCTGTTGGTCTGCCAGAAGCGCGGTGGCGGCCGGTTGTTGACCGCCCGCGAGTTTGGCGATTTCATCTTCCGCTTCGAGTATCGTTTGGAGCCGGGCGGAAACAACGGCGTCTCGGTGCGAGGTCACGAGATCCAGATCCTGGACGACGATGCGCCACAGTACAAGAACATCAAACCGTGCCAGTATCACGGCTCGATCTACTGTACCGTGCCGGCCAAACGCGGGCATACCAAACCGGCCGGGCAATGGAACGCGGAGGAGATCCGATGCCAGGGCAGCCACTGGACCGTGTCCGTCAATGGGACCGTGATCGTGGACGTCGATCTGGCCACCGTTCCCGGCCAGGAAGCGCTGGCCAAACGGACGACCGGCCCCCTCGGCTTTCTCGGGCACGGCTCGCGCGTCGAGTTCCGCAACCTCCGAGTGAAAGACTTGCCCCGATCCGAACCGGCCGCAACCGCCGCGGACCACGGCTGAGCCGATCAGGGCGCCGCGGCGATCCGCGAGCGCATTTGGCGGAGGGCGTCCGTGCCCTGGTTTTGCCGTTCGCGGAGGCGGTGGGACGCGGCGCAGCGAGGCGACTCAGCTTTCCCGACGCTCGTGACGGCCTTGCTCGATCTCGAACTTTAGGGCCGTCAGCGACTGGTTGATCTCGCGCAAAAAGGCCAGCAGCGAGGCGATCAACATTCCCATGCACAGAATGAACAGCCCGCTGATCAGACGCGAATCGCCAATCTGAAACAGAGCGGATAGGAACAACGCCACGACCAGCGTCGCCGCCAGCAGTGCGCTGACCAGCGCATACGCGATGGCGCGGCGAATCTGGGCGGCTCGCCGCCAGAGAATGGGCAGTTGCGCCGCTTTGCGCATGCGAAACGCGACCGGTGCGCCTTCCATTTGATCCACTAGGGTCCGCGCGCGATCCACAATCCGGCCCAGACGATTCGTCATCGCAAGCAATAGCAGGCCGACTCCGGAGATCAGCAGCGCAGGCCCGATCGCCGTTTGTAAGATCGGAATCAATTCCGCGACGCTCATGCTGTCCATGCAGCTATCCCCGAGACCGAGGCAGGAAAGACATTTCGCGGCGTGTCCTGCGTGACGCCGCGCGACACGGGATACCGTGTGCGAGTTAAGACAACCGGCCGAACACCAAGCCCTCTGCGGCAAGGGTGGACCGCGGTCTTCGACGTCGCCCGTTTCCTGAGTGTATGCCGAAGGCGTACTATACCAGAGCGCCGAGTCGCGGCGTAGATGCGCACCCCTAGAAGCCCGTTGCCAAACACCGCTGCACCCTCAAGCGATGCCGCCGGTGTTTGAAGTTGCGGTGATCGATGGCCTACGACAAAAACGGTGAATATGGCCTATGGCCACAATACACGGTCGCGGAATTCGGCACCAGTACGGCGTTGAGGCAAAATGTCGGGCGTAGCGGCGGTTGGGCGGCGTGAGGCCCGCGGGGCTCGACAGGTGGTTCGAGTTCATGGCGCCGGATGTTGTCCCGCCAAAGCCTCGATTTCGGCCGCGGTCAGAACCCGCCGATAGACACGCACGTCCGACAGCCTACCGCTCCAAGGCCCGTTCACCCCGTTGCCGATCCGCAGCGGCGCCGTCGTGTCGAGCTGATAGCTCGCGGCGTCGAACGCGGGACTCTGGGCAACCCGCTCGCCATCGACGTATAACGTCAGGCGATCCGCGGACTTGGTAGCCACGACGTGATGCCAGGCGGATGATAGCGTGTGCCCCCATGATACCTGCTGTCCGACCGAGCAGGCGAACACCTTGCCGGACGGCAGCGTGCTGTAAAACGCCTGGCCATCGTGTTCGGCCACCGTCCACGCGCGGCGATACGTGACGTCCGGCGTGTGATCCAATCTCGTCAAGCGTTTCCAGACGTCGCCCCCTTCGTACGCGTAGACTTCGGCCAGCGGCAGGGTTCCCGCCAGCAGACGGCCGTTGTACGCCACCATGCCCATGACCTCGCGCTCTTCGCCGAGCCGACCCACGTTCGTCCAACCGTCTGGTTCGTCCCGGCGATAGACGCTTCCACTGGGCCAGGTGCCCACGTACAGACGCCCGCCGTACGCCACGAAGGAATAGGTCTGCGTGTTGTCGCCCAGTTGGCCACAGTCCGTCCAAGCTTGGCCATCCCAGCGGTATACGTGCCCGCCGTCATAGCTGCTGGCATACAAAAAACCGTCGAAAACCGTCAACGCTTCGACCCGCCGCGGGCCGGGATCGCCGGTCGTTCGATCCGGTCCCTGAGGAACGGGCAAACTAGCCCAGCGGGACTCGCCCAGGTATCGGAAGAAGCCGGCCGGGCGGTACAGCGACGAGGCGTAGAGCTGTCCGCGAAACACGACCAGCCCTCCCACGGCCTCGGTGTCCGGCAACTGGCC
>JAVYAJ010000097.1:0-26629 GCA_032229885.1 Candidatus Anammoximicrobium sp.
GGGATCGAATCGCCGCGCAACAGGACGAATCCCATCAGGCCGCCAAAGGCGCCGAACACCGCGCCCGAAGCCCCCGCGCTCAACACGGTCGGATTCCGGTAGACACTGGCCAGGCTGCCGAACAAGCCAGACAACACGTACAGGATCAAAAATCCCACGTTGCCGGTCAAACGCTCGACCAGTTGGCCGATGCTCCACAGCACCCACACGTTCAGGCCGATATGGATGACGCCGATGTGGACGAACGTCGAGGTCAATAGCCGCCACGCCTGCCCGTCTAGGGTGCGGGGACCGAAGTTCGCGCCCCAGCGAATCAAGGTCGCGCTCGACGGCGAAAACAGCGTGCCGCTGTCCACCGCCATCAGCAGGAAGACGACCACATTGATCCCGATGATGGCCTGCGTGACGACGACGGACGGCGTGTTCTGAAGCAATCTCGTCCAGAACTGAGGAATCTCGTAGTGGTCGAATCCGCCTTCGGCGTCGGAAACGTCGTCCGAGTTCGAGGCGTCGGGGCGCGGCAACGACGACGAACCTTGCGAAGCGGCATCCGGTCCATGATGAATGACGAGAGGTTCGGCGCTCGTGAGCGGGATCGAGCGCCTGCACGCTGGACAACTGCCATCCGCTTGAGGCAGCACGGCACAGCGGCAATAGGGGCAAAGGACGATCTGCATGAACGAAGACTATATCCCGCACGGTCGAGAGTGGATCGCTCGGCGTCTGCTTTATCCTGCTTTATCCGGTGCGACGATTTCTTTTCTGGGGCGCGACGATTCATCGCGACCTGGAGAACCGGGCGCCACAGCGGTGCAGAACGCGCATTGTCGCACACCTGCGCTACATGACAAGTTGACTCGGGCGCGGCTACGGCGTCAAGCCGAGCGCAGCGAATCGCAGCCGATTCGAGCTCGAGTTGCGCACGAGGCGGGAGCCTACGGCCACGGCGGCGAGATCCATCTTCGTCGCTCGGGCCGAGTGTTCGTCCGCGCAATCGTCGCCCCGGATGCGGCAGCGTGGCGCGCGCCACCCCGGATTGCGCGGACCGATGGCGGAGCATGACGGGTCAAGGGTACAATTCGCGTCCGGACCGCGAGCGAGCGCACGTCGGCAGCGACGGTCCACCCGTAGGCAATTCCCTTTTTTAGAGGAGCGGGCACCATGAAGTGCAGCAACCGTCTGTTTACGATCAGCTTGATCCTGGCCGTCTGTGGAGCCTCGTTCGCGACCGCGCGCGCCGCGGACGCGCAGCGCACGAGCGAGCCGTTCAATGGCCGGGATCTGTCCGGCTGGAAGCTCGTCCAACCGACCGGCAGCCATTGGGTTGTGGGGCGCGCGGCGTTGGACCCGGCCAACCCGGCTAAACTGACCGTCTCGCCGACCAGCGGCGCGGCGGGCGAGCTTGTCAACCGCGAGGCGCACGGGGTGGACATCTACAGCGAGCAGGAGTTTGGCGACTGTACGGTGAGCGTCGAGGTGATGGTTCCCAAAGGCTCGAACTCGGGCATCTACCTGATGGGCAATTACGAGGTGCAGGTTCTGGACAGTTGGGGACGCGAGAAGATCGGGCCGGGCGACATCGGCGGATTGTACGGAGCAGCGGCGCCGCGAGTGAACGCGGCGAAAGCGCCCGGCGAGTGGCAGCAGTTTGTGATCGAGTTTCAGGCGCCTCGGTTCCAGGACGGTCGAAAAGTGGGCAACGCGGTGTTCAAAAAGGTGCTGTTGAACGGCCAGGTGATCCACGAGAACGTGGAACTAGCGGGGCCGACCGGCGGAAATCTGGGACGTGGCGAGCAGCCGCGCGGGCCGCTGATGTTCCAGGGCAATCATGGCCCGGTCGCCTATCGCAACATTCACGTCAGCGTGGCGGAATAAGCCGTCGGACATGAGCGATAAAGTCGTCGGGCGGCTGCTGGTGCTGGCGGCCGCCGTGCTGTGGAGCACCAGCGGCCTGTTCGCCAAGGCGCCGCTGTTCGCGGACTGGCCGCTGCAGGCCGAGGGCTGGCCCGTGCGCGGCCCACTGCTGGCCTTTTGGCGATCTTTCTTTGCGGCGCTGATCCTCGGGCCGTTCCTTCGTCGGCCCCGCTGGACGCCGAAGCTAATCCCGATGGTCCTCGCGTATGCCGCCATGAACTATACGTTTTTGGCGGCGCTGACCTTGACGACCGAAGCCAACGCAATCTGGCTGCAGCACACGGGACCGGTGTGGATTTTTCTGATCGGCGTGTTCGTGTTTCACGAACCCGTACATCCGCGCGACGGGTGGCTGCTCGCCTGCTGTCTGGCCGGCGTGGGGCTAATCCTGTGTTTCGAGGCGGGCGGCCAGACGCCGGCGGGCACCGTGTTTGGACTTCTGGCCAGCCTGGCATACGCCGGCGTGGTGCTGTCACTGCGTCAACTGCGCGACCAGGACGGCGCCTGGTTGATTTTCCTGAACAATCTGATCACCGTCGTGTTGTTCCTGCCGTTTGTCGCGCACGAGGGCCTGTGGCCGACCGGCCAGCAGACGCTTGCCTTGTCCGTGTTTGGCGTGTTCCAAATCGGCGTGCCTTATCTGCTGTTTGCGCACGGGCTGCGGCGGACGACTGGGCACGAAGCCGCCGGGATCGTGCTGCTCGAACCGATCCTGCTTCCTCTCTGGGTTTTTCTGGTTTGGCGCCATGCGCCGTCGTATCAGGCGCCGCAGTGGTGGACGCTCGCGGGCGGCGCTTTGATCTTGCTGGGGTTGGCTGCCCGGTATGTGGAAATCGGGAGAAGACGAGCCCCACGGCTGGCCGCGCCCGAGCCGGTGGTCGGCGACGAGCTCTGAGAACTACGCGTGTGACACCGAATCAAGCTCAAATGCCCTCACGGCAAGGCCACCGAGACGCAACCAACGGCCGAAGACAACTCGCTTGGCGACGCGATGGCTTGGCACGGATCCGTTTTCACAAGCCGAGAAATGGTTGGACCACCTCTCGCCGGAGACGCGGACTCGGATCAGAGAGCTCGCGCGACGTCGAGGCTAAGTGTTGGAGATGGCCGCGGCTGGCAGGTCGCAGGAATTCCGTGCTCTGGCGAGTGCGACAACACGAAAATTCTGATGGGACAATGTCGTCGGGAGACGCACTAGGCTACGGTGATCGATGGCCTATGGCCAGCACGGCTGGAGGGCCGCGCTCCGTCGTGGCCGCCATCGGCGGGACGCGTCGGAGCGCGTCGGTCCAAGATGGCGCGATTTCCTGCGGTCGCGTCCCAGAACGGGCTGTCGAGCGCAACAAAGCGCGTCCGTCATTGGCCATGGACAAGGTCCGCGGCTCGTCGTCCTGCGACAGGGGACGCAGATAACGAACGACGAACAGCAACTCGCAGCGAAAATCGTCCCGTGGCGCATCGAGGCTTCTGGCCTCGATCGGTTCGCCGATCGCGTCCGACGCCGGCGAATTAGAGGACGAATTTGGCCGCGCCAGCAGGTCGGGATCGACGTAACTGACCGTGCCAAAACGGCCAACCCGCCGACCGACCTTGCTCAGCATCCCAAAATTTCCGGCCAACTGAACCCCGTCCCCCAGCCCTCGCCGTCCCGCGGCGACGGCAAGCCGTTCGAGGATTCCGCGACCGGCCTGGCGCGTCGTAAGGTTGATCGAGAACGAAGCGCATCCCTCGGGACGGTGAACCAGCTCATCGTACATCGCCTCGGCCTGCCGAGCCGTACTGTGCACCAGGAACAACTGGACCCGATCGATGTCGCCGGCCTCGCCTGCGCCGACACTTTGAACGCCTCGCAGAAACTGACATTTCAGCAGCTCGCGCTGCTCCTGCTCCGGCACCGCGACGGTATTGGTAATGCTGATGCCGCGCCGTTTCAGCAGACGCAAAAAGGCGCCCTTCCGCACGCCCTCCGGCGTCAGGGTGACCTCGTACACCAGCAACAACTGGTCTCGCAGGCGTCGGTTGACGAGCCTCAGCGGCGAATGCCCGTCCGGGGACGCCAGTTCGAGTCCAGTCCCATCGACGCTAGCACTATCGACGCCAGCACTGCCGACGCCAGCGATGTGGCCCGCGCTATCGATGATGCCCCGAGGCGATGTGGGCTCGAAATCGGGCTGCAAGTACACCATCAGCGCCAGCGATGCCGCTAACGCTACGGCGGACCAGGTCAACGCTCGCCAGGTGCGCGAGCCGCGAACGGCACGGTTGGACGACGCGGTGCGCTGGGGAGCGTGTTCGACCGCGGGCTCGCCGCCGTGTTCGACCGCGGGCTCGACCGAACTCGCGGCGACAAGCGATTCGCGCTCGATTCGCTGCCGTACTCGGTCGGCAAATCCATCATCCAACGCAAACACAGACAGTTGGCGCAGGGCAACATCCAACTGGCGAATCTGGTCAAGTGCACGGCCGCAGCCGGCGTCCTCGGCCCGCGCCTGGTCGACGGCGCGTCGCTCGTCGTCGGTCGTCTCGCCATCGTAGTAGGCGCTCAGCACTTCGGGATCTACGCCGAGAACCGGCAGACGATCCTCGTCCTGCGGCGCCGCGCGTTCCGCGGCCACCCGCTCGACAGCGCGCAGGATTCGCTCGTGAACCTCGGCCGCCAGCCGAACACGCGGCAGGTTGCGAAGCTCGGCCCGCAACGCCTCGAGCGCCGCCAATTTTCGTCGGTCTTCGTCGCTTGCCGCCAGCCGATGCGCGACCTGCTGACGCTCGTCGGACGACACTTCGCCGTCCAGGTACGCGCTCAACAGCTCGTCAGAAATCTCGTCGCGCTCGGTCTTCATATTGTGATTTCCGCTATCCGAGGAACGCGCCGGCTCACGTCGCCCCTCGCTGCTCACCCACGCCGCGATGCTGGCGCCCTGAAACGCGCTCGCTGTTAGCCCGTTGTCATACGACGTTGCTCGCGTCCGTTCCAGGTCGCACACCCCGTCCGTGTGTCTTCGACGGCAGCCAAAGACGTCAATCTATCACCGTTGGCGTTACTCTGCCATTTCAGCCAGCAGCCGAGGACAACCATCGTTGTTCAATCCGCCGCTGATCCGACAAATCCGACGCGACGCGACGCAAGAAAGTTCCCGGCGCGCACCGCAGACCAAGCTTGCCTTGTCGATAGACACACGCCCGATGTGGCTGGTCGCTCCTTTGGCGCAACTCGTTGTACAACAACAGCTTGCGATCTAGCGAGCCATCTGAGGGCAGCCCGTGACGCCGCCAGTCGAGTTCGGCGTTCTACCGCGTTAAAACGATCGGGATCCGATCTTTGAGCGGCGGTGGATTGAACGTATTCAGCTCGATTGACAAACCGAGGTGCGTCCGGTTCACAGGGCGATGCGACGCGAAGAACGCACGCACGCGGCGAATGCCGCCCGCCAGACGAGGAAAGAGACTCTGCCACGGGCGGTGCGCGCCCGCGATCGTTCGAGCGGGCGCACACCATACAGTCGGAAACATGATCCGCTGCGCCGCCTTGGAAAGTCCGGTCAGCGGCCGCGAACGCGCTCTCGTAGCGATGCGCGGGGCGGTGGCGGCATGCCGTCGCCGGGAATGTCAATCTGGATTTCGATCGGCAGATCGTACGGCTGAGCGCTCGGCTGATGGCTCGGCTGGGCGCTCGGATCGGCGGGGGGCGCGTCACCTGATTGGGCCTGCGTCGCGCTATCGGGCCAATCGAGCGGTGGCGAGGCCGGCAGGGCGACGGGAGGATTCAAGTCTGGCAGGCTCGGCCGTACGGACTCGCCAAGCTCGCCGGCGTTTCGATCTACGTAGACCTCGGTTGGGGAATGCGACGGGCCGATCAGCGGCGCGACGGCCTCGGTCTCGCCTGAAAGGTCGTCGAGCTCCCCGAGATCGATTTGCAGATCCGGATTCTGTGGGCCATTCGGATCGGCGTCCGCCGACCGCGGCGCCGCATCGTGCTGCGCTCGTTCGCGCATTCGTTCGAGTTGCTTTTCCAACTGCTGGAGCCGCCGCTGACGAATTCGCTGAATCAGCGTTTGCTGGGCGGCCGGGGTGGAGGCATCCCGGTTGTCCGCCGTTTCCACATCGCCTGGCGTGGCCGACCTGCGCGACGGGTCGATCGGCTCGGATGTCGCAGCGCTGCCAGGGTTTCGCCACAGGCCCGGGGCGACGCGGGGCAGTAGGGCTTCGTTCGGCGTCCGAACACGATTGAGAGCCGCGTCGGGTTCGCGATGCATCGCGCCGCGCGACGGACTGCTCTCGGCGCGGCGCTGGTCCGCGCACGAAATCGAAGGCGCCAGCGACGCCAGGCCCAACGCACAGCCTAAAACGCCGCCGATCATCAGCGTTCGCGGATTCATCCCTGGTTCCCTCCTCTGCTCGATCTTCGCGTCATCCCAAACGCAGGGCAAGCCCTAGGGCCGGCATCGACACGACGGCTTGGCGATCTCCAGCGCGGCGCCGAAAATGACGGTTATGACGCGCCGGGATACGAGAGGATCGCGGATTGGTTGTATGGTTGGACTGTGTGGACGATATGAACGGCAGAGACCGTCAGCAGGGAAGGGCAACGACGCGTAGAATGGCGGACAGTACGTCCGCGTCGGTCGGCAGCCGGCTGTGTAGAAATGGCCGTAGCGGAAGCGGTATCCCGTCCATTCGATGCACGATTCCCGCCGCATGGACGCCAGGGACGGCCGTGGTAAACGCCACAGACGAGGTGAACGGACAGGCGGTGTCCAGCGTATCCAGGACAACGCTCGGCAGGTGCCGTACCCGTTGCTGGGCCAGCGCGGACAGACTTGTCAGCGCCTGGCTGTCCACAAGCACGCAGGCGTCCGCTTCGCCCCGTTCGAGCAGCGCACTCGCTGAATACTCAACCGGTTCGTAGCGCGGGTATCCACGGGCTAGGTTCACCCCGAGCGGAAAGCCGGTTTGCCAGCACAGGACGCTGTCCGCGCCCGCGGCATTGCCCGCCTGGGGCAATCGCAGCGCGTAGAAGCGCGTGTGGCGGTTTAGCTCGGCCACCAACCTCAGCAGAGCCTCGACCGTGTGATGTCCGCCGCCGGGGCTGCGCGTCAAACCGGCGCCGAAAAAGACGACGCCGGCGCGAGTGGCTCGCATCCGGCGGACGAGCGCTGCCAATTGCCGCGTGTCGACTCCGCCGGGCATGGCGTTGTCGTCGATGGCCAGTCCCTCCAGCAGCGCGCGCAGCGTCCAGAGGATCTCGAAGTCCGTACCCGGCGCGACCTGCAGGAACAGGTCGGCCCGCTGCGCGGTGGCCGTCCGTTCGGTGTCGATCACAACGACGAACCGCTCGAGAGCGGACAGCGTCGGCGAGTCGAACCGGGGTCCCGCGAACCGCTCCAACAGCCGCGGATGGCTGCGCAGCGGATCCGCGCCCCAGACGAGGATCAGGTCGCATCGATTGCGAACCTCGCCCAAGCTGCACGTGCTCTGGCCGACCCGTTGCAACGCGATGATTGCGGCGGCGGCGTCGCGCGAGCCCGCCACGTCGATCGTGGCGCCCAGCTCATCCGCCAGCCGGACCGCCGCGCGCACTCCCTCGATGCTGCTGCGGGACAGGCCGTAGATCAGCGGCGCCCGTGCGCGGCGCAGCAGGGCGGCGGCGGCACCCAACGCGGCGTCCAGCGGCGCCGGTTGACCCTCGATCCAGGCCGGAACGGCTGGCGCGTCGTCGAACGCCATCAACCACGACTCGGCCAGAGGGCAGGGGGGGGCGACACCGACGACCCGGTTATCGCACACCGTCACCGTCAGGTCGTCGCACACGCAGCCGCAGCGAGTGCAGACCGCGTCGCGAACGGTGGTCGGCCGATCCGCCGACATCTGGCTCATATCCTCCACACGCCGGGCACGGGCAGCGGATAGTTGCCCGTCGCGTCCGGGGTGACGGGCGGCGGCGTGTCGAAGCTCGCTTCGTCCGGCGACGGGCCGAACTGAAAGTCCGCTTGGGCGACCTCGTCCCAGCGGGTCGGTTTGCCCGAGTAGCAGGCGAGCTGGCCCAAAATCGTGGACATCGTGCTGTTGACCATGTGATAGCCGCTGTTGAGCGGCCGGCCGTTGCGAATCGAATCGATCAGCGCCCGCTGTTCGGCGACATAGGGATTGTTCTGCTGGTCGCGCGGAAACGTCCAGGCATTCTCGCCTTGGATTCGGCACGCGCCCAGGTCGCACACGCCCTTCGAGCCCATGATGATGTCGGAACTGTTGCCGTAACAGCCGTTGCGGGTCTGGCACAACGCGTACACGCGCGTTCCGCTGGCGTATTCGTAGACCACCGTATGATGGTCGAACATGTCGCCGTACACCTCGCCGAACGACGTCGAGCGCCCGGCCAGGCCAAAGCACCACGCGGGCATCTGTTCCTTCAGGATCCAGGCCACTCGATCCATGTTGTGGACCAGGGACTGCGGCACGTCGTCGCCGGACAGCCAGCAGAAGTGATACCAGTTGCGGAACTGGTACTGCGTCTCGGTGTACTTCGGATCGCGAGCCACCGTCTGGTACGGTCCGCGGAGGAACATGGCCTGGATCGAGACGATGTCGCCGATCGCGCCGTCGTGAATGCGTTTGACGGTCTCTTGATAGCCGGCGTGAAAGCGGCTTTGCAGCCCGGATACGATGCTCAACCCCTTTGTCTTGGCCAAGTCGCACACGGCCTGCATCCGTCGGCAGCCGACCGGATCGATCGCGTGCGGCTTTTCGACGAACACGTGTTTGCCCGCCTGAATCGCCGCCTCGGCGTACATCGGGTGAAACTTCGAGGCGCAGGCGATCAGGACCGCGTCCACGCTGTCGATCACCTTGCGATAGCCCTGGAAATCGGAAAAGCAGTGATCGTCGTCCACCAGGACTTGATCGGGAAAGCGGCTCTTGAGCGTCTTGCGCTGGTTTTGCAGTCGGTCGTCAAAGACGTCGTACATCGCGACCAGCTTGACATCGGGCCCGGCGCTCAGGCTCTCGGCAGCCGCTCCGGTGCAGCGCCCGCCGCAGCCGATCATGCCGATCTTGATCGTCTCGTCGCCCGCGGCGTGCGCCGCGCGGGCGAGGGACAAACCGGCAACCGCAGCCGCCCCTACGGCGGATGCCTGCAAAAACTGACGGCGCGTCTCGCCTGAAGACGCTGGAGTTGCACACATCGCGACGGTTCCTTGTGAAGAGTATTGGGTGGCTCGGCTCTGCCGTCCGACGCGCCGCGCGGACGCGGCACGACGTCAGCTTCTTCTAAGCGGTGGATCGAGGCGTGTCAATCAGTCGTCGCAGCCGCGCACGGACATCGGGCTGGCTGTGCCCGGCACATCGACGCCGCGGGCATCGCGCAGCGCCGGTTTGTCGCTCCATCGACGGCCCGCCCGCGACCCCGTACACTAGAAGCTCGTCGGCGGACGACTATAATTGCAGCGGACGGCGCGGGCGATTCGCGAGTGCGGCGGAGCATCGCGGATGCGCGGAGCGAGCGCCGATTCGAGGTATCTGTCACGTGCGCCGCGCAGGCCCGCCAGCGCTGGGCGTTGCGGACGGCGAACGCTCGGCTCAGGTCACGGGGGAACGATGCGAAATACGCGAGCGACGGATGTGCTATTTCAATTGTCCAGGCCCGGCCGGCGCGCTGCGCGGATGCCGGCCTGTGATGTGCCGCGCCGGCCGTGCGATGCGCTGGTTCCGCCCGCGCTGCTGGCGGACGCGCCGCCGCCGTTGCCCGAGTTGGCCGAGGCCGATCTGGTCCGGCACTTCACCAACCTGTCGACGCTGAACATGTCGGTCGATACGCATTTCTATCCCTTGGGGTCATGCACGATGAAGTACAACCCCAAGCGAAACGAACGGTTGGCGTCGCTGCCCGGTTTCGCCGACCTGCACCCGTACCAGCCCGAGGCCACGTTGCAGGGACTGCTGCAGTTGCTGTTCGAGCTGCAGCAGATGCTGGCCGAGATCTCGGGCCTGCCTGGCGTCTCGCTGCAACCCGCGGCCGGGGCGCACGGCGAGCTGACGGCCTTGATGATCGCCGCGGCCCATTTCCGGGAACTCGGCCAGCGACGGACGAAAATCCTGGTTCCGGACACGGCGCATGGCACCAACCCCGCCAGCGCTCGGATGGCGGGCTTCGAGCCGGTAGCCATCAAGAGTTCCGCGAGCGGCCTGGTCGATCTGGACGATCTGGACGCCAAGCTGGACGATCACCTGGCCGTGTTGATGATCACCAACCCCAACACGCTGGGCTTGTTCGATGGCCAGATGGGGCCGATCGCGGCTCGAGTGCACGATCGCGGCGGTCTGATCTATCTGGACGGCGCGAACATGAACGCCATTCTGGGCATGGCGCGTCCGTGCGACTTCGGGGCCGACATGATGCACTTCAACCCGCACAAGACGTTTTCGACGCCGCATGGCGGAGGCGGGCCGGGAGCGGGGCCGATCTGCGTGACCGACGAACTGGCGGCCTATCTGCCTGCGCCGTTGGTCGCCTGTACGGAGGGGCGCTATCATCTGGATGCGCAGCGGCCGAAGTCCATCGGTCGCGTCCGCAGTTTCTTCGGCAACGTCGGGATTTTAGTGCGGGCCTATTGTTATATTCGCACCCACGGTCCCGACGGGCTCAGGGCCGTTTCTGAAAACGCCGTCTTGAACGCCAACTATTTGCTCCATCGCGTCAAAATCGCGCTGCCTGTGGCGCAGGGCGAGCGCTGCATGCACGAGTTCGTGGCGTCGGCGGCGCCGTTGAAGAAAGAAACAGGCGTCTCGGCGATGGATCTGGCCAAACGGCTGTTGGACGATGGTTTCCATGCGCCGACGGTCTATTTTCCCTTAACCATTCCCGAGGCGATGATGATCGAGCCGACGGAAACAGAGAGTCGAGAGACGTTGGATGCGTTCGCCGACGCGCTGATTCGGTTGACCGACCGCGGCGCGGACGATTTTCACGATGCGCCGCATTCGACGCCAGTCTGTCGACCGGATGAAGTTCAGGCGGCGCGCAAGCCCATACTCCGATGGAATGCCGATTGATTTTTGATCCGCCCGCCGACGGGGCGTGGAACATGGCGCTCGACGAAGCGCTGCGCGCCTCGGCGAACGGGGCAGGGCAGGGGGGGTGTCTGCGGTTTTACGCCTGGCGCGTGCCGACGCTGTCCTTGGGTTATTTTCAACCCCATGCCCAGCGACAGACCCACCGAGCCAGCCACGACTGTCCCCTGGTTCGACGCGTTACGGGCGGCGGGGCGATCGTGCATGACCACGAATTGACGTACAGTTTCACGGTTCCCAGCCGCCGGGATGTTCGATCGAGCTCGACGGCTCTCTATCAGGCCTTTCACGACGGCCTGACCGACGAACTGGCGCGATACGGGATCGCGGCGCGGTTGTGCCGGCCACGGGGACGCCGGGACGAGCCCGAGCCATTTTTATGCTTCCAGCGCCGAGCCGAACGCGACGTGGTGCTGGCGGACGCTAAAATCGCCGGCAGCGCCCAACGGCGGCATCACGACACGCTGTTGCAGCATGGAAGCATCCTGTTGCGACAGTCCGCCGCCGCCCCCGAACTGCCGGGAATCCAGGAACTAGCCGCGGTCGACATCGATCCAAGAGAATTGGCCGAGGGCTGGGCGCGACGGATGGCGGACAGCTTGGGATTGACGCTCCGGCCGGAAACTCCGACGGACGACGAATTGCAGGCGGCAGAACGGTTCCACCGCATCCAGTTCGGTGATCCACGTTGGAACGAACGTCGATGATTGGTGAGAGCCTTTGGGTACGAGTTCCCGGCGCCTGGCGGGCGCCGGGCGCATCGATTGTTCACACTTTGGTTGCGGCTTCGGCCATGTTAAGCTAGTGGTTTAGTTGGGCTGGTTGTCTAGAAGGAGAGCTGCACGCGCAATCGGCGGATGGCCGCCCGACTAGGCGGGCTGCGACGCCCGGGCGGAACACGTGTCCGCCTGCGCCGAGCCGCGCCCGCCATAGGACCGGTCGGTCTGTCGGTGCACGCACGGACCGGGCGTGTCACGGAATGATGACGGCGTCGGCGCATCACGGCGCGCGTTCGAACGGGATGAACCACCGGCGTCGAGACGCCGAACTCAGGTAGACAATGAAGCCCGCAGTCGCTAAGAATGATCCGCAACACGATCGGGCGACGCCAAGGCAGATGCACCGTAGGGGCCCGGCGATGCGGCTTCGAGCGGTGCGCCGGAGACGCGGCGATAGACGTCAGCTTGACGGAGCCGGGCGGTCGAGGACGAGAACGCGAAAGGGCAGGGGAGACCTCGACGTCTCGACGCCCTGTGATCAGCTTGTGCAACGGAGTCTGCCCGGTCGAGACTCCGCTAGGACACGGTTGGGACTCGGTGGTCAGGTTCTGAGATTTGTCGAGGTTCATTGTCGAGGTTCATTGTCGAGGTTCATTGTCGAGGTTCATTGTCGAGGTTCATTGTCGAGGTTCATTGTCGAGGTTCATTGTCGAGGTTCAGCCGTACGGAGGGTGAGCCTCGCATCGCAGCGTGTTCAGCCGTGGCGGACGGTTTGCGAGCCGGTCGGATTCAGAACGCGAGATGCGGCGGTCGGAAAAGCCGGCCTGGGGTTTGGCCGACGAAGCGACATGCCACGGAAGGCATGCCAAATCGAACCATGCAGAGTACGTGGGGTGATGACGGTCAGCAACGTAGAACGATCCTAGAAACGCCGCGGTCTGTCGCGTCTAGGAAGGAGCTGGCATGAAAGTCAAGCTGAGAATAACCAAAGGCTCGAACGCAGGGCAGGAACTAAAAATCCCGACGCCCAAATGCGTCATCGGCCGTGACGAGGGCTGCCATCTTCGTCCCAAGAGCGACGCGATCAGCCGCCGACATTGTGTGCTGTACGTCAAATCGGGCAGCTTGATCGTCCGCGATTTGCAGAGCAAGAACGGCACCTTCGTCAATGGCGAGCGGGTCGAGGGCGACCGCACATTGAGCAGCGGCGACGCGATTCAATTTGGGCCGTTGGCTTTCGAAGTGGTGATCGATCACAGCCTGGGCGGCGAGAAGAAGCCCAAAGTGACCAGCGTGAAAGAGGCTGCGGCCAGAACTACCGCGGTCATGCAGCCCGGCGCGGTAGACGATGGCGATATCAGCGATTGGCTCGAGGAGGCCGATCAAGAGGCGATTTTGCGGCGACGAGACGACCCTGAGACTCGCCAGCTAAAATTGGATGATACCGACCAGGTGTCGCTCCAGAAAAGAATCGAACCCGAAGCCTCGGACGAAGCTGCCGAGTCCGAGGCGTCGGCCGAAGCGCCGTCCGGCCGTTCCAAAGGCAAAAAGGTCTTCGGCAAATTGCCGCAACAGCCCGATGCGGAGACCAAGGATTCGCGCGAAGCTGCGGCTGAGATGCTCAAGAAGTTCTTTAACAAGCGGTAGACGTCCGCGGTGATGTGCGGGCAAGTGGCGCCGACGACGGCTGGGACGACAGATGGGACGACGGATGTTCGGTTGTCCAGCGGGCCCTTGCGACCGGAACACTGGAAACGGCGCGGGCAAAGCCCAGGAAACACCCCGATAGCGTGATGCGCCGCGGCGCGGAATCGTGCGGCGTGAGGCGCGCTCCCGTCCGCCTCGGCTGCGCCGATGTTGGCGACTGACCACTCATTCTTATTGACCCACGTAGCAGATCGCGCAGGACTGAACGCAAATGGAGCAGGAATACGGTTCCGGCATGATGTGTGCGATGGTCGCGCGTTGTCTGGCCGAAGATGAAGCAGCCATGGTCGAATTGATCGACCTGTATCGCGACCGCGTTTTTCGCTTTTGCTATCGAATGCTGAGCCAGCATCAGGACGCTGAGGATGCTGCGCAAGAGACGTTCGTGCGCGTGCTGCGCAGCTTGCGCACGTGGGATTCCGAACGCCCGTTCGAACCCTGGTTGTTGGCGATTGCCGGGAATTGCTGCCGTACGATGCTGGCCGCCCGCGGCCGTCGTCCCACGTTGGGGCTGCTCGCTGACGAGCAGCTCGTCGACGGCGCGCCGGATGGAATTGTCATGCGGTCGTTGCGCGAGGAAGTGCAGCAAGCCTTGATGCAGCTGCGGCCCGAATTTCGCGAGACCTTCGTCATGTTCCACGAGAATGGGCTCAGTTACGAACAGATCGCGACTGCCACGCATCGGCCGTTGGGGACAGTCAAGACGTGGCTGCACCAGGCGCGCCGGCAGTTGATGGGAAAGCTGCGTCAGCGCGGCGTGGTGGGAGCGAGCGAACGATGAGATGCGAGCAGTTTCAGAGACGCCTGCGTCGCCAGCTGGATCTTCGGCGGGACCCGCACGAAGACCAGCGGTTGGCCGATCATGCGCAGCGGTGCGCGGATTGCCGGCGGACGCTCGTCGCTTGTGCTCGCCTGCTGAGCGGATTGAGCCTGCTGGAACTGCCTGTGCCGGACGCGGGTTTTTCGACTCGCGTCATACGGCAAGTGCGGGTGGTTGAACGTCCGTCCTTCGTTCAACGCCGCGTCGGCCGTTCTCTGACCGCGGCCACAGTGGCTCTGGCCATGTCACTGTTGCTGTTGGTTGTCTGGCGTGTCAGCCCCGTCGCTCCGACGCCAGCCGCAGCTCCGGCCGTCGCCGTCGCGCCGGCGGTGGGCGCCGAGGCAACCGTCACTCTCGGCGCAGACTCCGCGGATCCCCGACGCCGAACCAACGTTGAATCCACGGCCTCTCCGGCGCGCGCCGATCCGCGGTCTTTGAGCCTGTTGCGTTCCTGGAAGGATGTCTGGAGCGACACTTCGTGGGTAGCGATGGATGGCTTGGCCGATGGCCTGACGCCGATCACGGAACCGTTGACCGTGGCCGTTCAGGAGATCCGTCGAACCATCCCCCTGGGTCTGTCCGAAGACCCGCCCACATCGCCCCCTGATTCGGTGCGCTGCACCGCTCCGAGAGATCGTTCGCGCATCGCCTGAGCAGCGGCCCGTCGGGCCGATCGTGCGGGGATGTCCACGACCGTCGTGAAAAGCGCGCTTGCCGCCCGGCTGTACGGATGCCGCGCGGCCAGACGGCCCTCGCGGCGCAACGAGACGGGCTTCGAGACGCCACGTTCGAAAAGCGGCTACTGCGCGAAGCCTCTCGCTCGCGGCTCTCGTCCCATGATGGGGCCGCCCTCGCGAGGCCTCAGTCCGTGGGGCGACCGACGCACGCCTTGTCTTGAGCCGATTTCCTCAACAGGCTATAAAAAGTCTCTGTACTCGTTGCATTTCAACTAGACCTCCTATTATTGCGTGCTATGTTATCTTTAGCCGGAAATGCCGCCGCAATTTCCGCAAACGACAAACTCGCACGCACCTTGGTTGCTGGCCGTTTATCGAGTACGGAACGAGCGGGGCAGGGGAGTGCGCTGTTGTCTGTCGCTCGTCATGTCAAGTCGTTTCGCGAGTCCGTTGAATTGGTTCTCAGGGCTGTTAGGAGGAATCTTGTGAGCGCGGTAAATCATCCCGGCGATGTGGAAGTTCAGCTCGACCGTCGCGTCTTGGCGACTCGTCGCGAAGAAGACAGCGATCGGCGCAGAGCGTCGCTGCCCGTTTCGGAAGAGCGGCGTACGACCTCGCGACGCAAGGGCGAGCGTCGGCGACAAATCGATCCGACGACGTGCGAACGTGATTACACGGGGTGCGAGATCGAGTTCATGCGCGCCATGGATGCCTACAAGCGTTCCAGCGGCCGGATGTTCCCGACATGCAGCGAGATCCTCGAAGTCGTGCGCGCATTGGGTTATGTCAAGCTGGCCACTGCGAGCGAGGCGGAATGAGCGATCCCAAGGCTTGTCAGTTTGTCGAGCTTGCCAAAACTGGTCTTGCCACATGACCTGTTGTTGGCTAATTTTCCATCGCTACTCTTCGATTCCCCATAAACGGGGAGCTGACGTCTTGTTTCGGGATTGCTAGCAAGAAGGCACGGCTGCCGTGAGTGAATCAGACCGTTCGGCAAGGGTGGGCTATTGGCGAATTGTCGCGTTGGGATTGGTTGCACTGGCCCCCGTCGGCTGCAAGGTTGCCGCCGACGGTCAGAATCTGCAAGGCGTGAGGCTGTATCAGAACGGCAATTACGATGTAGCCATGCAGAACTTCCAGAAAGCGGTCGCGACGGACCCCACCAACGCGGACGGTTACTATAACATGGCCAGTACGCTGCACCGGATGGGTATCGCGCGCAACGATGCCAATACGCTGAGCCAGGCGGAAACATTATACAACCAGTGCCTGGACCTGGATCCGAATCATCAGGACTGCTACCGCGGGTTGGCCGTGTTGCTGGTGGAGACAGGCCGCTCGGACAAAGCCTTCAACTTGCTGAAGAACTGGGCGCTCCGCAGCCCGCAGGTAGCGGACGCGAGGATCGAATTGGCCCGATTGTATGAAGAGTTTGGCGATCCCGATGCGGCCAAAGCGTACTTGACGGAAGCGGTCGGCTTGGATCAATACAACGCGCGGGCTTGGAATGCCCTGGGCCGGCTGCGCGAGCAGGCTGGCGAGTACTCGCAAGCTTTGGCCAATTACCAGCGCTCGTACGGCGTGAACCAGTTTCAGCCGGAGATAATGGAGCGGATGGCCGCATTGAATCGAACGATCGCGAATCAGGCGGGTTCGTTCCAAGCGGGCGACACCAGGACCGTCAACGCCGGTGGTCCGACCAACCGCTGATCCTGCCGAGTCCCGCCGCGGCCGAGCGACCCCGATCCGTCGGGCAACCGCGTTTCGCGCCGACGCAGTTCCTCGTGTGGAAAGCACGTTTTTCTGCGGCCATTCTGGCCTGCCGACTTCTCATCTGCCGCCTGCGTGTCTAAAATCTTGCGTCTTGATGCTTGAGTTGGGCATGCCGCTCCCGGTCGCTGTGCTGCCTCCGGACCATGCTGACCGGCTTGCCATCGGAAAGCCGTCCAAACGCACGGGCGCCAAACGGTAGCCGCGTCGAAGACGGCAACCCAATCCAAAACACGCCGCCGACAGGCTGTCCGTCGCTCGTTTTTCAGCGCTGAGAGGGAAGGGCAGGGGAGTGCGGCGGAGGTTTCGGAGGCGATTTCCAATCGATTCTTCGCTCGCTCAGATACGCCAGGAGAGATGTGACGATGACCGACCGCGTGTACAACTTTTCGCCCGGCCCCGCCGTGCTGCCGACGCCCGTTTTGGAGCAGGCCCAGCGAGACCTGGTGGCTCTGCCCGGCGTCGGCGCGTCGATTCTGGAAATCAGCCATCGCAGCAAAGCGTTTGATGCGATCCTGGCCGACGCCACCAGCCGCCTGAAGGCGTTGCTAGAGATTCCTGACAACTACCAGATCCTGTTCTTGCAGGGCGGAGCTCGTCTGCAGTTCTCGATGATCCCGATGAACCTTCTCTGCGGCTCGGGTGTCGCCGCCGAGTACATCGTGACCGGATCATGGGGAAAATACGCGCTGGAAGAGGCCAAGAAAGAGGGGCCTGTGACGGTGGCATGGAACGGCAAGGACACGAACTACGATCGCTTGCCGTCGGTCGCCTCGCTGGCCATCAATCCGCAAGCGCCTTACGCGTACCTGGTCTCGAATGAGACGATCCAGGGCGTCCAGTTCGCGAGCGATCCGGACCTCGGCGGCGTGCCGCTGGTGTGCGACGCGTCTTCCGACTTTCTCCATCGGCCGGTGGATGTCAGCCGCTATGGGATCCTGTACGCCTGCGCTCAGAAGAACGCTGGGCCGGCGGGCGTCACGATCGTGCTGATCCGTGACGATCTGCTGGCCCGCAGCCAGGACGCCTTGCCCGGCTATTTGAATTATCGCGTGCACGCCGACAACGGTTCGCGGTGGAACACGCCGCCCGTGTTTGGGATCTACATCTTCAGCCTGGTCGCCCGCTGGCTGCAGGACGAGGTTGGTGGGTTGGACCAAATGTACGCCCGCAACCGCCAAAAGGCGCAGATGCTGTACGAAGCCATCGACGCCAGCGGCGGATTCTATCACGGCCACGCCCAGCCGGAGTGTCGCTCGGTGATGAACGTGACGTTCCGCCTGCCCAACGACGAGCTGGACAAGAAATTCCTGGCCGAGGCGGCGCAGCACAAGCTGTGCGACTTGAAAGGGCACCGCAGCGTCGGCGGCATGCGAGCGTCGATCTACAACGCCATGCCCGTCGAAGGCGTGCAAACGCTTCGCGATTTCATGCGGGATTTTGCGGCCCGCAATGGCGCCTGAGCAGGGCAGGGGGGCGTCTGGCGAGCGCCGCTTCACGTGGGATGACATGAACAAAGGCGAATCAAGATGCCGAGAATCATCGTTCTGGACAAGATCTCCGAAGACGGACTGGCGTTGCTCGAAGCCGCCGAAGGCATCGAGTACGAGGTGCGTACAGGGTTGAAAGACGCCGACTTGCGGCAGGCGTTGGCCGAGTTCGACGGGGCGATTTGCCGTAGCGGCGTCAAGATCACCGCCGAGTCGCTCGAGGGAAATCGGCGGCTGAAGGCCATTGTCCGGGCCGGCGTCGGCACGGACAACATCGACCGGCAGGCGGCTACGCGTCTGGGGATCGTGGTGATGAACACCCCCGGCGGCAATACGATCAGCACGGCGGAACATGCGTTCGCTTTGATGCTGGCCCTGTCCCGCAACATCGCGGCGGCCAACCAGAGTCTGGTCGAAGGCCGCTGGGACCGAAACGCCTATATGGGCGCCCAGTTGGCCGGCAAAACGTTGGGCATCGTCGGCCTCGGCCGAATCGGGGCCGAAGTGGCCAAACGGGCGCTGGCATTCCAGATGCGAGTCATCGCCTACGACCCATTCCTGTCGGTCGAGGCCGCGAATAGGATGGGCATCGAGCGTTCGGAAACCGTCGCTGCCATGCTGCCGAAGCTCGACTATCTGACGGTTCACACGCCGCTGACGTCCGAGACGAAAAACTTGATCGGGCCCAAGGAGATCGAGTTGTTGAAGCCGGGCGCGCGTCTGATCAACGCGGCCCGCGGCGGCATCTACGACGAAACGGCGCTGGCCGACGGGCTGCGCAGCGGAAAGCTGGGCGGCGTCGCGCTGGACGTCTTCGAACACGAGCCCTGCAAAACCAACCCGCTGTACGGAATGCCCAACGTGCTCTGTACGCCCCATCTGGGCGCGAGCACCATCGAGGCGCAGACGCTCGTGGCCGTCGAAGGCGTCGAGCTGCTGATCAACTTTCTCACGACCGGCGAGATCCGCCACGCGGTCAATGTGGCTGCGATCCAACCACAGACCCTGGCGACGATGCGCGGCTATCTGGACGCGACCTATCGGATGGGACGCCTGATGTCGCAGTGGCACGAAGGGGGCGTCGAGTCGTGCACGTTGGCGTATCGCGGCGAAGTGGCCGAACAAGAGACGCGCCTCCTGACGGCGGCGTTCTGCGTCGGCCTGGCCGAATCGGCGATGGCCGCCGAGGTCAACATCATCAATGCGGAACTGCTGCTCCGCGAACGGGGCATTCAGATTCAGGAAGAAACGCACAGCCGACCGAGCGTGTTCAGTTCGACCATCACGGCGACGCTGGTCAGCAAAGGCCAGACGTTCACCGCCGCCACGACACTGTTCGGCAACAATATGCCGCGGTTGATTCGGCTGAACGATTGCCGCTTGGAAACCTACCTGGACGGCAACTTGCTGATGTTCGTGCATCGCGACGTACCCGGCGTGATCGGCGCCGTGGGGACCGTATTTGGGCGCCACGGGATCAACATCGCCCAGATGTCCGTGGGCCGCCCCACAGAGACGCCGGGCGGAGAGGCGATCGGCGTGCTGAATCTGGACAGCCCGCCGCCGCCCGAGGCGATCGCCGACGTCGGGGCCGTGCTCGGCGTAATCGGCGTCCGAGCCTTCGCGCTGCCCGCCGCCGGCAAACTGCCGGCCTGGCTGCAATGAGCGATCGACGCCGCACAGCATCTCTGTCTCGGTCGGCTGCGACTCGATGTTTCCCTGCCCGCGCAAGCCGTGACTTGCCGAGTTCAGACGGCCCGTCGCCACGGCAGCCAACGCGCCACGGGCCGAAGGCGTACCCCGCCGCGCCCATGCGCAAGACCAGTTTCACGATTCGGAAAATCGTCTAGTTGCCTGTCTAAGTATTCGAAAATACCACAACAGGTTGTGTTCCTAGCGATCGCGCGTCCACAATATGTTGTGGGTCGAGCCCAATTCTTGGACAGACCCCTAGGATCAGGTCTCTTGCGACGCAGGAACGGCATGTTGTCTGGTTGTGGCCCTTGGTAACGAGGCCGCGCTAGACTAGAAGACGAGGCACCGATGAGGACAGTTTGGGCAATGGTCATCGTGTGGGCGTTGTTCAGCGTGGACGGCGCCGTCGACAACCGAACCATTTCGGTGGGGCGGGCCGATGACGGCGCACAGGCGGCCGCGCCGCGTTTTCGTTGGCAGGAGACGAACGCGTCGATCGCATTGCTCGCTGGCGAGCGGATCGTCTGGCAATTTAACCATCTGCAGGACGGCCTGGGAAAAGGGTCGCCGTATTTCCATCCGCTGGTATCGCCGGACGGCGCCGTCCTCACCGACCTGCGGCCGGCTGATCACGTCTGGCATCGCGGCTTGCGTTTTGCCTGGAAGGCGATCAACGGCCTGGATGGCTATTGGACCTGGCCCGAAGGCTTAGAGCAGTTTCCAGATGCTACGGGACAGACGAAAGTGACGAGCGTCCGCGTGGAAAAAGGATCGGATTTCTCGGCGCGGTTCGAGCTGGAGGCGAGCTACCTTCCGCCCGGCCAGCCGCCAGATCTGACCGAGAAGCGGACGATTCGAGTCAGCCCTCCGGATAGCCAGGGCGGTTACCAAATCGACTGGCACGGCGTGTTTACGGCTGGCCAGCGCGGCGCCCGGCTGGAACGTACGCCGATCCTCGGCGAACCGGATGGGAAGCCTTGGGGCGGGTATGCGGGGCTGCAGTTTCGTTTCGCGCCGCGCACGAACTTCGCCGCATGGAGTCTGCGCAACAGCGAAGGCTTGACTGCGGCCTCGAGCCAAGGCGGCGCCGCGGCCGGCCTGCCGCAGATGCACGGCAAACCGGCGCGTTGGCTGCGGGTCGCGCTCGATTTCACCGACGGCAAGTCCGCGAGCGTAACCTTGTTCGATCATCCGGACAATCTGCGCCATCCCGCGGCATGGCATGTCTCGTCGATGCCCAACGAGTTGATTCAGACGCCCCTGTTTTACGCGCCGTACACGCTGCCGGCCGGCAAGTCGCTCGAGTTCACGTACCGAATCTCGATCGCTCGCGGGCACGCCGATGTACGGTCGATCGACGACCAGTGGAGACGTTTTGCCCAGCCGCGCGACGACTGATCGCAAGGGCGCAGCCGCCGACGGATCTCGGTCGTCTCTGGCGAGCTCTGTCGGACGCGAGCAAGATCGCCCGAGCTGGACGCGTCCGGCAATGGCCGGTCACGGCAAGCTGGACGCGCGCACACCAAACGCTTTGGCCATCCGCCCGCGAAGCCCATGGGGCAGGGCAGGGGGGCGCGCCACTGTGCCGACGCCGAGCCTCGCCCGCAGCCTGCGGCGTCCGCAAGTCGTCAGTAGTCAGTAGTCACGAGTTGGCGACCACTGACCAATGACCTTCGCGTCACCGTCTTGTCTTAGCCGCTTTGGCAGACGGTTTCGGAGGGCCCGCTGGGAGAAAAACCTTTTCGTTCCACGCGGCGAGCCGTTGCTCCCACGTCTCCAGCGTGGCCGTGGGATAGGTGGCTGGCCAACCGCCGTTTCGAAACTCGGCGCTGACGCCCTGATCGCGGACTTCGGCTTGCCACTCGGCCAACGCTCGGCGCATCCGCTCGAGATCGTCGCGCAGGGCCGGGTCGTCCACGCGATTTTTCGTTTCGTACGGGTCGTCGATCAGATCATAAAATTCTTCATGGGGCTTGTGCGGCTGCATGAAACGGTCCTGAATCTCGTCGAGCTGCCCTTTGAGGCGCATCACGTTGAGCAGCGCGAGGATCGGGTACTGTCTCTCCTTGTATTCGTTGAGCTGGCAGTACGCTCGGTCCGGCATCAAGTTCAGGATGTACTTGAAACGCCGGTCGCGACAGGCTCGGATCGCGTCGTGCGTATCGTCCATCTTGTCGCGGGCCGTAAAGATGTACCTGCGTTTCGACGCCTCCGGGTCGAGCATGTTGCGGCCCTGCATCCATTCGGGAACGCCAACTCCGGCGGCGGCCAGGATCGTGGCCGTGACGTCGATCGCGCTGGTCAAGTCGTCGCAGACCGTGCCCGGCCGGATATGCCTGGGCCAGCGCATCAGCAACGGAACCCGCGTTCCTTGCTCGTACAGAAACTGTTTTCCGCGGACTTCGCACCGGCCATTGTCGCCGATGAAGATCACCAGCGTATTGTCGGCAAGCCCTTCGTCGTCGAGCCGTTTCAGGATTTTGCCGACCGCGGCGTCGGCGATTTCCAACTCGCCCAGTCCGTTGGCAATGTCCCGACGGACGAGCGGCGTGTCCGGGTAATACGACGGGACGACGACCTTGGCCGGATCGACGTCGTGATCCAGGTGGCGGCGCCACGGGCGGTGCGTGTTGGCGATCGTGATCTGGACGAAGAAGGGCCGATCGCCGGCCGTCGCCCAGTCGCCGTCGGGAAACAGACGCGCGGGGTCGCACGCAAAGTTCAGGTCCGTCTTGTTGCTGATCATCATCCCCACGTGATAACCGGCCGTTTGCAGCAACAGCGGAAAGGGGATAATGCCGTCGGGCAGGGGCCGCTTGACCTCGGTCCGGTGCTGGCTTGCCCCGATCGCGTTCTGATACATGCCGGTCATCATCGCGCTGCGGCTAGTCGAACAGACCGGCGCCGTCGTAAAGGCGAACTCGTATCGGCCTCCGTCCGCGGCCAGTTTGTCAAGAACCGGCGTGTGCACGGCCGGCGTGCCGTAACAGCTCAGATCGGGACCGATGTCTTCGGCCAGGATCCAGACGATATTGGGCCGGGGCGATTCGGCCGCCCGACTCGACATCGGGCCGCCGAAAAGCGTGGCGGCAAGGACCGGGAACCACAGCGACCGTGCGCGTTTCATGTCAGTCCCTCAACACGGCAAATCGTCTTTCCCACAGCAGGCCATCATGAGAACTATGCGATTCGGCTCACGTCATCCGCCGGCTGCCGCGGATGATCTGCGAACGGTTGTCGCGGCGCCTTGTCGCGCCCGCGTCACCGCCCGCGCGCGACCGTAGGCGACGCGCCCCTGCTCGAACTGGCGTTGGACCACAATCTGTCCTGGGTCCCCGTTTCGATTCGCTCACAATATACGTGGAACAACGCGTCCCGGAAACGGAAAAACGGGATGTCTAAATCATTATTCATTGTTCGTTTCGCATGGCAATGGCTAGAAAGCACTATGTTCGTTCCGTCTGGAAATCCATAGAATGGCTACGGTCTGTGATGGATCTCGACATATTGCGACACCCGTCGGCTCGTCACCTCAAGACGCTCGCATCGCTGCTAACGCCCGACGAGAGCGACCCGGTTCGGATTCAACGGATGCAGTCTCTCTTTCGAAAGGAGTCTTACTATGTCGGATGTGGCGACACCGTTGGCAGTTCGGATCGATTCCGCGATTTTTGGAAATCCGCACTTGGCGGGGCAGACGGTCCGCATTGAGATGCGTCCCGGGCGTGTCGTGTTGCGCGGCGTCGTTCCCTCGTTCTACCAGAAACAAATCGCACAAGAGGTGGTCCGTGCGATCGAGGGGGTCGAACGCGTGGAAAATCGACTGGACGTCGATTGGCCCGAGCCTGCGATTGTCGGCGCTTCGGGCATCGCTTGTCAGCGTCGCTAAGGCTGCCGCGACATCTGGATTCACGGCCCGCGGCCGAAACGGCTGCATAAAGAGCGGTCACAGAATCGGGGCGAGAATCCAACCGCGGATCGCCGGCGACTTCGAATGCCCGGTGCGGCGCGGCTCTGCCGTCGGTCAGGCACGTCGTGCGAGGTCCGCTCAATAGTCTCGAAATGGTCCGCGCGGCTCGGCTTCGGCCATTTCTCTCTTCCAGTTGGCAAAGCGGGCCTCGATCATCTCCAGCACCTCGGGCTTCTCAGCCGTCAGATCTCGCCGTTCGCCCAGGTCCGTAGACAGGTCGAACAGCCCCGAACCGCGGCGGCTGACCACCCATTTCCAGCGGCCCACGCGCGCAGCGTGGTCCGAGCGTCGCTCCCAGAACATCTCGGCGCGAGGCGAGCTTTGTTTGCCCTGCAGCACGGGCAGCATGTCGAACCCGTCGTAGATGATCTCGGACGGAAGCGTTGCTCCGACGGCGGCGGCCAGCGTGGGAAAGAGCTCGAGCGCGGTCAGGAACTCGTCACACGTCGTTCCCGCGGCAAGCTGCGCGGGCCAGCGCACCAGACACGGCACGCGGATCCCACCCTCGAACATCTGCGACTTGCCGCCTCGCAGCGGCGAGTTGTCCGCGCCGGTCCCGCCGCCGTTGTCGGACAGGAAAACGACCAGCGTGTTCGGGGCGAGCTCGTACTGGTCCAGCAGATCGAGCAGTTGACCGATCCCGTCGTCCATGCAGGCCAGGGCCGCCAGGTAACCGCGCCGACGCTGCTCGCGCTGTGTCTGGCCGGGTGGGTACTGGTCCAAGTACTGCGGCGGCGCTTGCACCGTGCCGCGGATGTCCGGATCGAGGCTCGAAGCCACGTGCGGCGCGTTGAACGGAACGTAGAGGAAAAACGGCCGATCGCGATGAGCCTTCAGAAATCGCATCGCTTCGCGGCGAAACAGGTCGGTGGCGTATGTCCCTTTGTCCTGCGTCGTCAGCTCGTTGCCTCGCCGCATCGAAGGCACGCCGTATCGCTCGTGCGTAAAATAGTCGATGCCCGTGTTCGCAAAGCCGTAGAACTCGTCAAAGCCCCGTTGCAGGGGCAGGAACCGTTTCAGTTGTCCGCCGTCCCATTTGCCGAAACAGCCGTTTGCATAACCATGTTCGCCGAGCAGATCGGACAGGAACACCTCGCGCTCGTCCGTTCCCAGGATCATTTCCGGCGAGACGGCATACTCGTCCGGCGCATAGCGGTGATCGTAGTCCACGGCGTCGTTGCGCATCATGTCGTACGTGCCGCAACGTTGCGGATACCGGCCCGTGAGCAGGCTCGCCCGGGACGGAGTGCAGGCCGGCCAGCTCACGTAAAAGCTGGTCAGCCGGATGCCGCCCGCAGCCAACCGGTCCAGATTCGGCGTCCTGACGTCCGTCGCGCCATAGCATCCCAGATCGTGATAACCTTGGTCGTCGCTGACAATCAACAGAACATTGGGGCGCGACGGGCTTGCGCCTATCGTGGCCTCGATCGCCAGGACGAGCGGCGAGCTGATCACGCTCGCCGCCAACCAGAGTGCGACGCCCCATGACGCGCCACCGCAAGACCGACAACAAGAGCGCATTTCTGGTTCCTCCAAGACGCGCACAAGCAGCACTGAGCTTCGACGGTGGTTGCTGACCGGGACCTCGGCTCGACACGAACTCGCCGGGCTGTCTCGCCGGCCCGCGTTTCTTTCCATCATCGTGGTCAAGGGACTACGGTCGGGCTACAATCAGATCCCAGGAACACGCTCGGCCGCCTCGTCCGTCGCACGTCGGCGCCGAACCTTTCCGACCGTCGCTGGCCATGAAGGCAAGCCGACTGGGCGGCCAAACGGCGCCTGGGCCCGAGGACCGGCGGCCCGCTCGCAGCCCACGACCGGCGGCCATCGGCGCAAATTCATGGCGGCCGTGGCGCCGCGCGCATCGAGGGCATCCTGTACGGGATCGCGACCATGACGGGACAGTCCATCTCCGCACAAACGGATGCGCTTTTCGCGTTTTCGATCCGACGCGCCACGGTGGCCGACGTCGCCGGAATCCGTTCAGTCTTGTACGCCGTCCGCCGCGAACACCACGTCCTGTCGGATGACGCGCCGGCCGACCCGGAACTCGATGATCTCGAAGGCAACTATTTTCGTCGTGGCGGGCATTTCGAGGTGATCGAAGACGCGACGCGCCGCATCGTCGGCTGCGCCGGCCTCTATCCGCTGACGCCGCGTCGCGCGAGACTGTGCCAGATGTACCTCGAGCCCGCCGCGCGCGGGCGAGGGCTCGGACGACGGCTTTTGGAAAACATGCTGGCGGCGGCCCGACAGAACGGCTTTGCGGAAGTCTGGCTCGAGACCCGCTCTACCTTGGCCGCCGCGATCACGCTCTATCGGCAATACGGATTTGAACCCGACGATGCGGCTGTGCCGGCGCCCCAGTGCGACGCGGCCTACGTCTTGCGGCTCGAATGCTGGCCACCCGTCGGATACGGTCCCCGGCGGCCTTATCGGCCGGACGGAAAATCCTGACGGAACCTGGCGCACAGCTTTTGGGTCCAGTCGCTCTTGGGCCGCAGACGGCCTAGGAAAAAGCGGAGGACTTTGGGTTCGTCGTAAAACTCCAGGCCGCCGATCACGTCGCGGTTCTCGTACAACCACTTTACGCGATCCTCGACGTACTTGACCTGAGACAGGGTGAACACGCGGCGAGGCATCGCCAGCCGCAGCAATTCGACTTCCGAGGGCACATCATTGCCCTCGGCGTCGCGGTCCATGGAAATCGTGCCGCGTTCCATTCCGCGGATGCCCGAGACGATGAATAATGCCGCCCCCAACGCGCCCGCCGGGTACTCGAGTTGCGAGACGTGCGGCAGGAA
>JAVYAJ010000098.1:0-20815 GCA_032229885.1 Candidatus Anammoximicrobium sp.
GCGCGCCCAGGGAGCTTTTTGAGACTCCCCGCCTTGCCCTTGCCGTCCCGTCAGACTTTTCGTACCCGCCGAGGGCCACGGTCGTAGCGGATCCCCCAGGAAAAGCCGGCCCCTCCTTCGGAAAACACGACTTTTCCGACAGACACTAGCTCGAAGTTACGGTCAGATGGGCAGCTACTGCCCGAATCTTGAACTGTCGATACAATGGCGGGTCGTGTTGGGCGCGGGATGATCTGCCACCCGCGTGGATTTCGACGGGTTTTCGTCGCGGGACGCGTCCGACTGCCGAATAAACTGAGCTCCCTGGGAGATGCGCGTAAACTGATGCTGATTGCGATCTTGCACTATCATCTGAACCGCGGCGGCGTGGCCCAGGTGATAGCCAATCATCTCCAAGCGTTGCGGTCGACCGCGGCGCAAAGTGACGACACGCGAGCCCTCGTGCTGCACGGGGGGCGTGGCGAAGGCTGGGCCGAGCACTTGGGAGACCAAACGGGATTGAGCTGTTCGATTCAGAGCGTATCCGGTTTGGACTACGACACCCGATTGTGTGACCATCGTCGTTTGGCGGCCGATTTGACCGAGGTGGTGCGTCGCGCGGGCGGTACACGAGACGACGCGGTGATTCACGTCCACAATCACTCGTTGGGAAAAAACCCAACGCTGCCGCTCGCGCTAGGTGAACTGGCCCGCGAAGGCTGGCCCCTGTTGCTGCAGATTCATGATTTTGCGGAAGATTTCCGCCCGGACAACTATCGGCAAATCGCCGTGGCGTCCGGCGCGGTGCGGCACGACACATATCCAACGGGCCCGCATGTGCATTACGCCGTACTCAACCAGCGCGATGCGCGCGTCTTGACCAAAGCGGGCCTCGATCCGGCACAGTTGCACGTTTTGCCCAATGCGGTGGGCGAGATCGGCGCCTTGCCCGATCGCCAGACGGTGCGTCGTGAATGGGCTGACCGATTTCAGATTCCTCAACAGCGTCGGATGCTGCTGTATCCGGTGCGTGGAATTCGGCGCAAGAACATTGGCGAGGCCCTGCTGTGGTCGCTCGCGGCGGACGAGCACTGGCACGTGGGGCTGACATTGGCGCCGCAGACGCCGGCTGAATGTCGTTCATACGAACGCTGGAAAGCGACCGCTGCTGAGTTGCGTTTGCGGACCACGTTTGAACTCGGCGGCCCGCGCGGGTTGCCCTACGCCAGCAACGTGGCGGGCGCAGACCGGATGCTGACCACCAGCCTTGCCGAGGGCTTTGGCTTGGTATTCCTCGAGTCCTGGTTGGGCGGCCGGCCACTTGTGGGTCGAGATCTTCCCGAGATCACGGCTGATTTCACCGCCGCCGGGCTGCGGCTGGACGCACTACGCCCCGAGCTGCGTGTTCCTGTTGATTGGATCGGAGCGGTCAAGTGGCGGCGCGACTTCGAGGCCGTTTATCGGCGCACGTTGGCACAGTTCGGTCGCGAGCCGCCCGCGGCTGGCGAGCTGGACGCCGCGTGCGCCGAGCTCACGAAAGATGGGATGATCGACTTTGGCGTTTTGCTGCCGACGCACCAGCAGCGGATCCTTGGACAAGTGTCCGCGAGCCGCCCGCGGCAGCAGGAATTGCAGGCGATCAACCGCTGGATCGAGACGGCGTTGCGAGCGGATGAAGCGCTGGCGCGGACGGTCGCGCACAATGCGGCTGTCGTGCGTGACTGGTATTCGTTAGCCCGCTGTGGAACGCGGCTGCGCGAGCTGTACGGCCGTGTGGCGGCCAGTCCGCAAGGCGGAGGCGTCGGAACGCTGCCTCATGCGGAACGCATCCTGGACGAGTTTCTGCGCCCGGAGAGATTTCATCCGCTCAGGGTCGAGCCATGACAAACGCCTGGCATGAAATCATTCGCCGCCACAGCCGCCCACTGCAGCCTCGCGAAACCGACGAAGCGACGCGATTACGCGATTTGACGCCGATCGATGCGGTGCTGTTCGACATTTACGGGACGTTGCTGATCAGCGACAGCGGCGACATCGGTTCGGACGACATGCCTCGACGTTGTGCGGCGCTGCGGTCCGCGCTGGACACCGTGGGCCTGTCGCTTGGCGTGGCGCCCGAGACCGCCCTGGAAACCCAGCGAAGCGAGATCCAGCGGCGCCACCACGAGGCGCGACAGGCCGGCATCGATTATCCCGAGGTCGACATCGTCGCGATCTGGCGACGGACGCTCAGTCGCTGGTTCGAGCATGGCTGGTTGCAGACGAATCCCGCGATCGATCCGGCGGCGCTGGCGCTCGAGTTCGAGGTTCGGGCGAACCCCGTCTGGCCGATGCCCGGACTTGTCGAGACCCTGGGCCGGTTGAACGCGGCGGGAAAGACACTGGGCGTGATCAGCAATGCCCAGGTCTTCACCCCGGAGATCTTTCCTGCGCTGACGGGCCATACGCTCGACGAGTTGGGATGTCCGCCGGATCTGCAGATCTACTCGTACCGGCACGGGCACGCCAAACCCGGCCCGCGGTTGTACGACTTGGCTGCCACGGCGCTGCGTTGCCGCAAGATCTCTGCTGAGCGTGTCCTGTACGTCGGCAACGACATGCGGAACGATGTTGCGCCGGCCGCCCGATGCGGCTTTCGGACGGCGCTGTTCGCGGGCGATGCGCGCAGCCTGCGGCGTCGCGAAGGCGATCCGTTGTGCGCCGGAATCATCCCCGACGTAGTTGTCACGAATCTAACTGATCTGGTACACTGCGTCGGCTGACAACAACGGCGGGAACGGATGTTCCGAACGAAGGAGGATACGCATGGGGCGCCGGATGGGCTTTGTCTCGACCCGTTTCGCGGGCACGGACGGCGTGTCGCTGGAGAGCGCGAAATGGGCCGAGATGCTCTGGCATTACGAGCACGCGAGCTTCTGGTACGCCGGCCGTCTGGATCGCGATCCCAACGCCAGCATGATGGTTCCCGAGGCGTGTTTCGCTCATGCGGACAATGTGTGGATCAATGAACGGGTCTTTGGCCGTTTCACCCGCTCGCGAGAGGTGACGCGGCGGATCTACGAGCTGGCGGAACATCTCAAGGACACGCTGTACGAATTCGTCCAGCGGTTCGAGATCGAAATCCTGATCGTCGAAAATGCGCTGTGCATTCCGATGAACGTGGCGTTGGGCGTCGCCCTGACGCACTTCATCACCGAGACGGGCATCCCCACGATTGCGCATCACCACGACTTCTATTGGGAGCGGACGCGATTTTCGGTCAACGGGATCAGCGACATCCTGGATATGGCCTTTCCACCGACTTCGACGGCCATCCAGCACGTGACGATCAATACGCTGGCGCAAGAGCAACTGGCGATGCGCAAAGGGGATTCTTCGGTGCTGATCCCCAACGTGCTGGATTTCGAAACGCCGCCGCCCGAGCCCGACGAATACACGAGCCACTTTCGCGAAGACATCGGTCTGACGTCGGATGACATCCTGTTCCTGCAACCGACTCGGGTCGTTCCGCGAAAAGGGATCGAACATTCGATCGGTTTGATGGCGCGATTGAACGATCCGCGCTGCAAACTGGTCGTCTCGCACGAGTCCGGCGACGAAGGCGATGAATATCTGCGCGAGCTGCGCGAGATGGCTGGCCAGGAAGGGGTGGATCTGCGGTTCGTCCACACTTCGGTTAGCCCGACGCGCTCGATCGACGACGACGGGCGCCGGCACTATACGCTGGCCGACGCGTACTCGCAGGCTGATTTCATCACGTATCCCAGCCTGTACGAAGGGTTCGGCAACGCGCTGCTCGAAGCGTTCTACTATCGAAAACCGATCCTCGTGAATCGTTATTCGATCTTCGTGAGCGATATCGAGCCCAAAGGGTTTCAGACGATCACGATGGACGGCTTTCTGACCCGAGATCTGGTTCAGCAGGTGCGACGCGTGATCAACGATCCCGATCATCGCCAGGCGATGGTCGACCAGAACTATGAACTGAGCAAGGCTTTCTTCAGCTATGCCGTGCTCAGAAGGCGGCTGCGCGTCTTGATCACGAACATCACGGGCATGGAGAATCTGTGACGCGCGCCCAGACGAAGGGAGTCAGGATGCAGGAGAGCGAACGATTGGAGGAGCGATTGCGAGCGATCTACGGGCCGGCCGCCGAGGCGTGTGCGTCTCGGCTCGCCGGCTTGGTTGGCGATCTGTCGCGTGGGGCTACGGGCTGCGCGGATTCGCGGACCGCGCCCCGGTGGGACCAGCGCGACGCGGTGCTGATTGCCTATGGCGATCACGTCCACGCGCCGGACCGACGCCCGTTGCGCGCTCTCCACGAGTTTCTGGCGTTGCACGACCTCGGCTCGCTGTTCAACACCCTGCATCTGCTGCCATTCTTTCCCGCATCGTCGGACGACGGCTTTTCGGTGATCGACTATCGGGCGGTGGATCCCGCGTTGGGCGATTGGGACGACATTCACGCGCTCGGGCGAACGATGAGCCTGATGTTCGACCTCGTGCTCAACCATGTCTCGCAGCGCAGCCGCTGGTTCCAGGCGTATCTGCAAGGCACGGATCCGTATGTCCGCTTCTTTCACGAAGTCGATCCGAGGACCGATCTGTCCGCCGTGGCGCGGCCTCGCAGCCAACCGCTGCTGACCGAGTTCACCACCAGCCGCGGGCCGCGGCATGTCTGGACCACGTTCAGCGCCGACCAGGTGGATTTGAACTTCGATGAACCGCAAGTGCTGCTGGAATTGACCGAGATCCTCGGGCAATACGTGCGACACGGAGCGCGGATCATTCGCTTGGATGCGGTCGCTTACATCGGCAAGCGGTTGGGGACGGCGTGTATTCACCTGCCCCAAGCACACGCCGTGGTCAAGTTCTTCCGCCAGTTTCTCGCCCTGACAGCGCCTCGCGCGCTGCTGCTGACCGAAACCAACGTCCCTCATGCGGAGAACATTCGTTATTTCGGCGACGGCGACGAGGCGCATCTGGTGTACCAGTTCAGCCTGCCGCCGCTGCTGCTGGACGCCATGTTGAACGAAGACGCCAGCCCGCTGGTGCGGTGGCTTGCCGCGTTGGCGCCTCCGCCGCCCGGCGCCACGTTCTTCAACTTTACGGCGTCCCATGACGGCGTCGGCGTGCGGCCCCTCGAAGGGCTGATTCCCGCTGAACGGCTCGCACGCTTGCTTTCGGCCGTCCGCGCGCGGAACGGCATGGTCAGCACGCGTCGCGGGCCCGACGGCCGCGACCTGCCGTACGAATTGAACATCACCTATTTCGACGCGTTGGCCGAATCCGGCCAGACCGACCGGAACGTGCGAAAGTTCCTCGCGACCCAAGCGTTGATGCTGACGTTGCAGGGAATCCCGGCGGTGTATTTCTCGAGTCTGTTCGGGGCGAAGAACGACGTTCAAGGCGCCCAGCGCAGCGGGCACGCGCGGCGGATCAATCGGCGCAAGTTCGACAGTGACGACTTGACGCAGGCGATGACGCAGCCGAGTTCTCGCCCAGGCGCCGTATGGCGTGGTTATCGGCGGCTGCTGGCCACGCGACGCCAACAACCCGCGTTTCACCCCGATGGCCCTCAGCAGGTATGGACGGACGCTCCGGCGTGGCTGGTCGCGATCCAACGCACCAGCCCCGACGGCGGGCAGCGAATCCTGGCGTTGGTCAACGTCAGCGGACAGCGTCAGGCCCGGGCGATTCCCGAGCGTCTGGTTCGAGAAACCGGTTCGGGGCCGGTGCGCGACTTGCTCAGCGCGCGTGCCTGGCCTGATCTGCGGCAAGTCGAACTCGAACCCTACGACGCGGTGTGGCTGGAGATCAGCCCCGGTTCGCCGCTCGGCGCACGGATACGAGCGCCGCGCGAAAAGCAGGCGAACTGAGCGGGACGTGCCGACTCGTGACCACCGAAAAGGAGACGAACAGATGACCGATTTCTATCAACATGGACCGATCGCCACCATCCACGATCTGGGCACGATCGAGCGAGACAGGCTCGAGCAAATGCTCGAACGTTTCGCGGTCAACTGCCGCGTCGGGCTGGTGTTGCCCGTCACCGCGGACGATCTGCGGGCGGCGCCGTTTGATCGGATCCTCGACGAATTGACCGAAGTCCGCTTTGTCCAGCAGATCGTCGTCGCGCTGGGGGTCGCGCCGACGGTGGAGGATTTTCGCGAGGCTGTCGCCAAAGTTCGCAAGTTGGGCGACCGCGCGTGCGTGCTGTGGACCGACGGGCCGCGCGTCCAGCAGTTGTACCAGCGGCTGATCGAGGCCGGCCTGCGCGTGTCGACGCCCGGCAAAGGCCGCTCGGTATGGACGGCGTTCGGGTATCTGATGGCGGATCCGCGTCTGGAGATCTTTGCGCTGCACGACTGCGACATCGTCACGTATGATCGCGAGCTGTTGGCCCGCCTGTGCCTGCCGCTGGTGCACCCCAGCCTGGATTTCGAGTTCTGCAAAGCCTACTACGCACGGGTCGCGGACCGGATGCACGGCCGTGCGGTTCGTCTGCTGGTATATCCACTGGTGGAAGCTTTGATCGTCCTGTTGGGATGCGAGCGGTTCTTGGTCTACTTGCGCAGTTTTCGTTATCCATTGTCCGGCGAGTTCGCGGTGACCGCGGGGTTGGCCAGATCGAACCGCATCCCCAGCGATTGGGGATTGGAGGTCGGCACATTGGCCGAGGTGTATCGCAACACATCGCTGAAACGGATCTGCCAAGTGGACCTTTGTCGGCAATACGAGCACAAGCATCAGACTTTATCGCTGGACGATCCCAGCAAAGGCTTGATGAAGATGGCGGCGGACATCCTTACGAGCATCTTTCGCACGTTGGCCAGCATGGGCATCACGCTGGGCGCCGAACACTTTGTCACGTTGCGTTCGGCCTATCTTCGAGCGGCGCAGGATGCAATTCGCCACTATCACGCCGACGCGCTGATGAACGGCTTGAGCTTCGATCGGCACGACGAAGAGCAGGCGGTCGAAGGCTTTGCGCGGCAGATCGCCGTGGCGGCGGACGCTTTTCAGCGCGAGCCGGGCGGAGGCGAAGCCATTCCCAATTGGACGCGGGTCCTCTCGGCTTTTCCCGATTGCCCGCAGCAACTGCGACAAGCCGCCGAACAGGATCTGCGCGAACTGCGAGCGTGACGGCCGCAACCGCATCGTTGGTTCGGGCTCGGATCTGCCGCCGCCGACGCGGGACGCGCCCAGCGTCCCAGCACGCACAACCCGGCGTGCCGCGATCAATCGGGCGTATCCAGATAGGGGTCTTGCCCCATCTCGCGCTGCATCTTCTTGCGCTGTTTTTCGTGGTGCAGCAGGATGTTGCGATCGCGAAAGTGACGCCGCTCGACCTTGCGCTGGGCGGCGCGGAACGTGCCGGTAAATCCGTTGAGCGCCGCCGTGGCTCGGCGGCCCAGTTCCTTGAGCTTTTCGGCGCGTTTCGGTCCCAACCCCGACTCGAGGATCTCGTCCTCGAGGGACAAAAAGTAGCGAACCGTTCCCGGATCGCCCTGTCGCCCACAGCGACCGGCCAACTGCCGATCGATGCGGGCCGCGTCGTGCATTTCCGTGATGATCACGTGCAGTCCGCCGGCCTCGGAAACAGCCTCGCCCAGCTTGATGTCCGTCCCGCGGCCCGCCATGTTCGTCGCCACCGTGACCTTGCCGCGCTGGCCCGCCAGCGCGACGATCTGCGCCTCTTTGGCGATTTCGTTGGCGTTCAGCACCTGATGCTCGGCGCCGCGTTCTGACAACAGCTTCGAAAGATGCTCCGACTTGTCGATCGACCGAGTCCCGATCAAAACGGGCCGGTTCTGCTCGTGCAGTTCCATCGTCTCGTCGGCGATCGCCTCCCATTTGGCCTCGTTCGTGCCAAAGATCCGGGTCGGCATGCGTTTGCGGAGCACGGGCCGATTCGTCGGGATGCCGATCACTCGCATCTTATAGATCTTGCGGAATTCGCGCGCCGACGTTCGCGCCGTTCCGGTCATCCCAGCCAGGAATCGATAGCGGAGAAAGAGATCTTGGACGGTGATCCGCGCCGCCTGGCCGGTCGGCACGGTCACCTCGATGCGCTCCTTGGCCTCGATCGCCTGATGAATTCCGTCGCGCCATTTGCGGCCTTCGGCCAGGCGGCCGGTGAACTCGTCCACGATCACGATTTCGCCGTCACGCACCACGTATTGGCGATCCAGATGGTAATCGCGGTGCACCTTGATGGCCCGCTCCATGTACTGGTACAGGTCCACCAACCCGACGCTCCGCAGCAACTCGGGCTGAGGGATCGTCCGCAGGAATTGGCGACCGCTCGCCGTCAGTTCCGCCTTCTTGTCATCGTGATCGTACTCGTAGTGTTCGTCCTCGACAAAGCGTGGCGCCTGTTCGGCCGCCCACTGGTAGGTGGCCACGACTTGTTCCCGCGCTTTGTCGCCCAGCGAACCGATGATCAACGGCGTTCGCGCCTCGTCGATCAACACGCTGTCGGCCTCGTCCACCAGGACAAAATAGGGACTGCGCTGGACCGGCTGTTCGCCTCCTTGATCCCATCGTTCACTGCTTCCTTCGCCCAGAAAATCCGCCGCTTGCCGTCCCATCCGCCGCAACAGCAGGCGATCTCGCAGAAAATCAAAGCCGAACTCCTTGGCCGTGCCATAGGTGATGTCACAGCCGTAGGCCGCCCGGCGTTTGTCCGAATCATCGGGCGTCTCGACGACCCCGATGGTCATCCCCAGCAACCGATAAATCGGCGCCATCGTCTCGGCGTCGCGACAGGCGAGATAGTCGTTGACCGTGGCCAGATGCGAGCCCTTGCCGGGCAGCGCTCGCAGATACATCGGCAACGTCGCGGTCAATGTCTTGCCCTCGCCCGTGTCCATTTCCGCGATGTTGCCGGAAAATAGCGCCATGCCGCCAATGAGCTGCACGTCGAAATGTCGCATTTTCACCGTCCGAACGGCGGCCTCGCGAACCAACGCAAACGCTTCGACCAGCATCCGATCCAAGCGTTCGCCGCTCTTGGCCCGAAAGCGCAGCGACAAGCTGCGCTTGCGCAGTTGGGCGTCCGACTCTTTTTGCAGGACGGGTTCGAGCTCGCCGATCTGCTGCAACAGGCTGCTCCAACGAGCCATGCGGCGGGTGATCGGGCTGCCGAACACGGTCAACAACCGGGCAGGAAGGCCGCGAGGCAGCTTGCTAAGCGGATCGCGCAGAGTCATCGGGGGGGTGGTTCCTTCAAGTCACGGGGAAAAGACGCCGGAAGCAGATTCGCGGCGTCGCGCCGCCGTCATTATACGGACCACGGACTGTCACGTCATTGCCGAACTGCGCTTGGCGCAGCCGCCGTGACGCCAGCCGCGCCGCCCAAGCCGGCGTTTCCCGGTGGGTTCAGACGCCCAGAGGTCGGCTCTCCGTCCGTAAAACGTCTGGGTGGCGGGGCGTCGCCGCTTCGGGGCTATCCTGCGCACCGGCGAGAACGACCGTGCGAATGCTCAGCCGGGCGAGGCAGGCGGACTGAAACCCGCTCGACAAGATCCTCCCTTCCGTCCCGCCTGGATCTCGACACAGAACCCAAGGCCATGCCGGCCAAGCGTCGCGTCGCCGAGGACGCGCGGGGCGGCTTCTGGCACGAGGAGAGGAAGATCGATCCGAGCCACGAGGATCAAGGCTAGATGTTTCGAGATAGCCGCGATTGTCAGGCAGCCGGAATTCCGTCCTCGGGCAAGTGCCACAATCTGGGAATTGTGACGGGGGAACGCATTCGTTCGTGTCGCCGTTTCCCCCTTCGTCCAGTTTGCCTCAGTTTCACCACACTCAGTTCCACCACCAAGTAGAACCATCCGGCGCCGCGCCCGTCGAGCGAGTCGCCGTCAATTGAGGGGCAACGACGCTGTGGGCGACCACATCCCAAGACTCGATCTGAACGCCGCCCGAGGCCGTGATCACATAGTTGCGGCCGATCTTGAGGAAACTGCATTGCGGCTCGACGCTTTTGGGGGCCGGCAGACCGCCGAAGACAATCGTGCTGTCCGGGCGGCTCAGCAACGGAAAGCCCGGTCCACCCGCCAGACCGACGAGGTCTTCGTGCTGGATCAGCGCAGCCACCACGCACAGATCCATCAGGTTGCGCAACTGGGCCAGCGTCGGGTCTTTCTTGGCCAACACGGTGTAATGCGCTGTCAGCAAATCGGCCCATCGCTTGGCAACCGGATCGGCCCGCCCCGTGCCTTGCACCGTTCCGTCCGCCGCCACCAGTTCATCCTCGCTCATGGCTTTTACGCCCTGGCCGCGAATCTCCCAGGCCAATCGATCCTCGCTGCGGCCCAAAGGTTCGTAGTTGCACGCCAGCCACCACCGCGGCATCGCACTGCCCGGCAGTTGCCCTTTGGATTTGAGCATGTCCAGATATCCGGGCAGGCCGGGAACGGGAGATTTTTCGAGGTTCATCGCCAGCCGCTTCATCCGATAGTCGGCCGCAAACAGGGTCTTCGCGAAATGGCTATCGGTGGGAACCCCGGTGAGCGTGATCTGTTGGGGGCCTAGCGCCCGCGCAGCCACCGGCAGCACGGATGGATTGAACGTGTGCTGCGTCTGCATAAAGTGCTCGAAGTTCTTTCGGCCTTCGGCCGTCGGGTCGATGGATACGGAAATTCCTTCGGTTCGCGCCGCGTCGACGGTCCGCAAGGCCACGAGCAAGTGGTCCAGCCGCACGGCCGGCAATCCGGTCGTCACGCCGACCGCGTTGCCGTCGTCGTCGAATCGCCAGCCCTCGCCCGGACCCGCCAGGACGATGTCGTTCAGCTCGGGATAGACCAGAACGTATTGGACTCGTTGCAGACCGGCCAAGTAGAACACGGCGTCCGGGACTTTTTCGGCCTTGTTGCCGGCCGCCGCCAAGGCGGCTTCGAGCGCCCGCAGCGAGATCTTGCGAAGCGGGCTATTCGGCTGGAACTCGGCGGCGACCCGATCGGGCTCGACTCGCAGTTGGGCGGCCAGCTCCTGACGTTCGGCCGCGGTCGGCGCCCGCACCGCGCCGCTCGGATCGACGATAATCCCGCCGACCGCTCGGTTATAGCCGCCCCAGTTGGCCTGAGCCCAGGCGGATGCGGGCAGCAGGAGCACAGCTAGCAAAGCAAAAATCCACTTGGCGGATCGAAGTCGAACTAAGCTTTGCGACATCTGTAGTGCTCTCCTAAATCCCTCGGATGTGTCGAGAAGCGCCGGCCCACCCAACGAGAATGACTGTTGTTCCTCGGCCGGCCACGCAGAATCTTGTGATTGTCGGTCTGGAACGATCGTCAACGCCGACCATTTCCTGTAACTTAAGTATAACTGTGGCATGGAATAAATGCAAGAAAACGCTCTTAGACCATCGGCGGGCGAACCGATGCAGGCTTATCTGGTGATTCGCGAAGGCACGAAGTGGTCCGACGTCTCGCGTCTGACGCCGGGGCGGACGATGACCATCGGCCGCGCACCGACCAACCAGATCGAGATTCGGGACGACCGGTGCAGCCGCTACCATGCCGAAGTGTTCATGTCCCAGGGCCAATGGACGCTTCGCGATCTCGACAGCCGCAATGGGACGCTGCTCAATGGCAAACGAGTGAGTGGCGATGTCGTGTTGTCCGAAGGGGACGTGATCCGCATCGCCAACCATCAGATGGCTTTTGTGCACGATCTGAGCAAGGCGTTCGTCGAGGGGGCGAGCAGGTCCACGTCGACGGTGGAACCGAACGAACAGACCTTGTCGGGCACGATGACCGCCGACCCGAGCCAGCTTGCGACGGAATCTACGGCAACGCCGCAAATCACGCACCGTAGCGGCCAGACCAGCCTGCTGCATCCGACGGGTCGAGACGGCCTCGGTTCCGGCGCGTTGGGCGAGGCCGCAACCCGTCTGTGTCAGCTCGCCTTCGGACTGGCGAGCCAGACGGACGTCGAGTCGGTGGCTCGACTGGCGCTGGACGGCCTGTTCGAAAGCACGCGATGCGACGCCGCCGCCCTGCTGTTGGGGCCGCGGCGCAGCGACGACACGGCGCGGGCAGCCGATCAGGTCGTGGTCGCCTCGCGCTCGGCGCCCGGCGCCAAATACCACCGGATCTCCGCTTTCCTCGCCGACATGGTGCTCCGCGAGCAGGAAGCCGTCCTTGCTCGGAACTCTCAGGACGACGCCACGTTGGGCACGCGGAACAGCAAGGGCGAGATCGAATCCGTCAGCGAGATCTGTTCGCCGATCCGCCAGGACGACAAGACCCGAGGCCTGATTCACCTGTACTCGATGAGCCTCGACCGGCCGCTCGAGTCGGACGATTTAGAGTTTTCCTTGGCCGTGGCCGACAACGTCGCCCTGGCGCTGAAAAGCCTGGACCGCCAACAGGAACTGGTTGAAAACCTTTCGGCGACACGGAACGAAATCGCCTCGTTGCGCCAGCAATTGGGCGCCGAAAGCGAAATCGTGGGCAGCAGCCTGCCCGTGAAGAGGCTGCACGAGGCCATCACCCAGGCCGCGCCGAGCCGCGCCACCGTGCTGATTCGCGGCGAAAGCGGCGTGGGCAAGGAACTGGTGGCCCGCGCCATCCACTTCGCCAGCCCGCGGAACAAAGGGCCTTTTGTCTGTCTGAACTGCGCGGCCCTCTCCGAAGCGCTGCTCGAGAGCGAGCTGTTCGGGCACGAGAAAGGCGCATTCACCGGCGCGACGGAACGCAAACTCGGCAAGTTCGAGTCCGCTCATCACGGGACGCTGATGCTGGACGAGATCGGCGAAATGAGCGCCTCGACCCAGGCCAAGTTCCTGCGCGTGCTCGAAGGGCACCCGTTCGAGCGCGTCGGCGGCAACCAGGCGGTCCGTGTGGATGTCCGCGTGCTGGCCGCGACCAACCGCGACCTCGAAAAGGACGTGGCGGCAGGCAAGTTCCGCCGAGATCTGTACTTTCGGCTGCACGTCGTGGAGATCGTCGTTCCGCCGCTGCGCAAGCGGGGCGACGACGTGATCGAACTGGCGACGTTCTTTCTCCGGCGGCTGAACCGGGAAACGGGCAAACGCCTTCGCGGCTTTACGCCCGAAGCGTTGACTCAGTTGCAGCGATACTCGTGGCCGGGCAACGTGCGGGAATTGCGGAACGTCGTCGAGCGGGCGGTCGTCCTGTCGCGCGGGGATTGGATCGGCGTCGAAAACTTGACACTATCGAACCTACCGCCCAGCAGCGATTCCGGAGAAATGTCGCAACCAACCCGCGAGCATCGGTCGCTGACCTTGGCCGAAGTCGAACGGCGGCACATCCTGGCGACGCTGCAAGCCGGTGGGTGGAACAAGAGCCGCGCTGCCGCCGCATTGGGAATCGAACGTTCGACGCTGGACCGCAAGATCCATCGGTACAACTTGAAACCTAGCCCACAGACGGAGTGAAGGCGCGAATGATGGGGCTCGTGTGCGTGGCGTTGGCGATGGCGGCGGTCTGCGCCGCGCCGGACGGCGAGTTCGGCGAGCAAGAGGCCGCCCTGCTGCAAGCGCTCGGGTTGGACATGCCTCCGGGTCCTATTGCCCCCGCCCAGGGCCAGTGCGTGGCGACCGTCGATGCGGACGCGCAGCCGGTCGTGGGCCGCCTGCTGGCGTTCGTTGGCCAGACGCGGATCGTGATGCTGCCCGACGGGCAACTGGCCGCCCGTTCGGCCGACCAAGCGAAACCGACGCCACATCCTTTCGAGCCGGCGACCAAGGCGGCGGTGGCGGCCCGTCTGCGCGCCGCCTCGCTGCCCGGGTTTCAATCCACGGAAACCCGTCGTTATTTGTATCTGTACAACTGCAGCGAACCGTTCGCCCAAGCCGCCAGTCGGATTCTCGAGACCATGTTTCGCGGCGTGGTCGGCTATGCCCAGGTGCACGAATTGACGGCCGTTGTGCCCGAAGTTCCGCTGGTCGTCATCATTTTTCGCACGGCCGACGAGTTTCAGGCGTTCCGCCGAATGCCTGAAGACACGGTCGCCTACTACGACGTCCTCTCCAACCACGTGGTGATGTACGAGGAATCGCGGCTATGGCAGATCAAGCCCGAATTGGCGACGGCTCAGGCCATCGCCACGATCGCCCACGAAGGCGCGCATCAGATCCTGCACAACATCGGCGTGCAACAACGGCTGGCGCGCTGGCCTACTTGGCTGGAAGAAGGCCTGGCCGAATATCTGGCGCCGACCACAACCGATCGTCAGTTGAAATGGAAGGGCGTCGGCCAGGCAAACGATCTCCGTCTGTTCGAACTCGAGCAATGGCTGGCAAACCGCTCGCCGGATGATGCGGACGGCCAGCTCGTGGCCCAGACCGTGGGCGCTGTTCGTCTGACGTCGACCGGCTACGCCGCGGCCTGGGCTTTGACGAACTATTTGGCTCGACACCAGCGCGAGGCGTTCCACGAGTTCATCCGCCAGACCAGCCGTCTGGGGCCGTTGGAAAACCCGGGCCGCGTCGCGCCGCCGGGCGTGCTGCCGGACAACGTGCGGCGTTTCAAAGAGGCGTTCGGCGACGATCTGGCAGCGCTGGAACGTCGCCTGATCCTGTCTTTGAAACAGATGCCCTACGTCGATCCCTTCGCCGACTGGCCGCATTTCGTCGCGGTTGTCTCCGCGCCGTCGAGTCCGCGGCTCCGCCGTGATGTCGGCATGTTTCGCGCGCCGGAACAGGCAGACCGCTGGCGCCGCGAGTATATCGACCAGACGCCGGAGCCCCTCCGGGCGTCCATCCAGTCCGCCGTCCATCCGTTTCCCAACCGCGCCTTGGCCGAAGCGTTCGCCCGACGTTGGATGCAGGGCAACTGAACGCGGCCGATCGCCCCCTGGCGGGCGCCGCCGATCGGCCCGCGCCAAGCGCCGCCATTCGCCCGGGCAAGGCGCTGCTCGTGGGCGACCCGCGATCCCGCTCACGGATCAGAGCCACTTGTCGCGATAGTGGTTCTGGATCCAGCGTTCGGCTTCGGGCGCGCCCGGGACTTGCAGTGCCTGGGCGTCCCACTCGATCGGTCGTCCCAGACGCAGCGCGAGGATGCCGGGAAGATAGGCTTCCGAAACGCGCCCGCCGATCTGAAAGTCGTTGTAGGTCGCCGGCCCGCCCCGGCAGGCGTCGAACCATTCCTGCATGTGATTGTCCTGGGTCAGCCGAGGGACGCTGAGCGGAAGATCCCGGACGGATTCATGCTCCAATACGCCGCGCCACCGCGGTTCGCCGGCGAGCTTCATAATGCCGGCGACGCCCCAGCCGTCGGCATACAGTTGGCCTCGCGCCCCGATGAATAGACAGCCCGTGGCCGGCAGTTGGCCGCGAACGCTCTTGACGTCGTCGGTGATCTCGGGAGGCGGATATTTGCCGCCGTCGCCCCACCACACCGTCACTGGCGGCAGCCCATCGCGGGCGGGATACTCGAAAGAAAAACATCCCTGCGAGACGTAGGTTTCCTGGACCGGCTCGGGAAGCTCGACGCTGACCCGAGCCGGAGCGCCCAGCTTCAACGCGCGAACGGGCAACTGGAATGTGTGCGCGCCCTGGCCGGACAACATGCCGTTGCACAGATCGAGCCAATTCTGGGTCGCAATGCAGCCCGGCATGTAGACGCCCGCCTTGTAGGGCCGCGAGGCGCAAGGGCCCAGCCAGAAGTCCCAGTTCAATCCATCCGGAATCGGATCCGCGCCTTCCGGGCGGGCGTGGCTGGGCGGAAACTTGCCGCAATAGTCCGACCATAGATAGACACGCTCGACCGGCCCCAAGACGCCGGCCTGAATGATTTCGACGCTGCGACGAAAGGCCCGGCTGCTGACCCCTTGCGTACCCATCTGCGTGGCAACGCGGCTGCGCGGCGTCAGATCCACCAACTCGCGGGCTTCGGCGATTGTGCGGACAAGCGGTTTTTCGCAGTAGACGTGCTTGCCGGCCCGCATCGCCCGACTCGAGATCGGCGCGTGCCAGCGCGAGCCGATCGCCACGACCACGGCGTCGAGCGATTTCTCGGCATCGAGCAGCTTTCGATAATCCTCGTACTGCTTGATCCGCTCGACCGTCTGGGCCCCGCGTTCGGCCGAAGCGGCCAGCGTCTGGCAGGTTGACGCGAGCCGCCGCGCGTCCACGTCGCACAACGCAACCAGATTTTCGCCCTGACGCAGGATCTCGGCCATCAGGGCCTGACAGCGACCGCCCGTTCCGATGGCCGCCACATTGAGCCGATTGCTCGGCGCATCCGCGCCGAACAGCCGGGACGGCAGGATCCGCGGCGCTCCGATCACGGCGGCGCCGCTCGCGATAGCCGTCGTCAAGAGCTGTCGCCGAGTGACAGGGGGCGAGTCGGATTGAACGGTCTCCGATGTGCGAGCGAGGATCGGACGTCGCATTGTCTAGGCTCCTTCTTGAGGCGAGCGGTTGAGCGGTGCGTGGGGCCATTGGGTCATGCCCGACGTCGGGCGCTGGGCCCACAGGTCGAGTCGCGCTGGCTCGAGAATGACATGCATCGCAGACGATTCCACAGGCCGTCGCTGACGCCGACGACCTGCGCCGGCGGCGAGGTGGCAGGGTCAAGCGAGCGCGGGCGTGCGGGCGCGCCGGAAACTGTTCCACCAGGATAGGGGCATCATGCCGATGGCCATGATCCCCAACTGGCTGGCGACGAACGCCCCTAACGTCAACAGGACTCCTTCGGTGAAACCGTACGAGTGCAGGCCGACGCCCAGTTCGTTCACGCCGAACCAAGACCACGCCGTCACGATGTTTCCGGCCACCGCCATCACGGCCAGGCCTCGGTCACCGATCATCCGATCCCAGAGGGCGTGCAGGATCAGCGCGCTCCACAGCACGATGATCAGGGCGCCGTTTTCCTTGGGGTCCCACCCCCAGAAACGGCCCCACGAGTCGTCCGCCCATAGTCCGCCCAACACCGTGCCGGCAAAGCTGAACAAGGCGGCGAAGCAGATCACGCCGTAGATCATGCGCGCCAGCAGCTTCTGCGTCTCGCTCGCCGCCAAGGCTCGGGTGAACACGCCCATCACGATGTAGATGATCCCCAACAGGCCCGCGTTGAAGGTCGCCGCGTACCCCAGCGTGATGAACACGACGTGCGTCGCCAACCAGAACTGCGTATCCAGGACGGCCTGCATGACCGTGAACGTATCCGCTCCGGCGCCCAGGCCCTGGGCGACCATCAGCGTCAACGCCCCGCCGACCGCGGCCACGACGTTGCAGATCCCCAAACGAAAGATCGCTTCCAAGGCCAGGCCCGCCAACGCAAAACACCAGGCGATGAAGATGGCCGACGAATACAGATTGGTCACGGGCGGACGCCCGGAAATATAGATCCGGCCGAGCAGGCCGATCGTATGTACGCAAAACGCCAGGAACACGAGCCAAAACGCGGCTCGGTTCAACGGGCGGCTCCAGCCCAGCCACGCGCAAGCCGCCAGCACGAACGCCGTCCAGTACAGCCCGATGCACAAGGTGTACGGATCGAAGGCGTTCAGATAGGCTTCCAGAACCACCTTGCGAGGCACGTATTCCTCTGGCGGCGTCGCTTTCAGCAACCGCAGATAGTCGCGCACCTGGCCGTTGAAGGCCCGCGCATCGTTTTTCCGATAGGCGTCGAAGATGCCGTGCCACGCCATCGCCGCCGCGTTCGGCGTCCGCCCGAGCATCTGTTGCAGGAACGCGCGATTGTAGGCGGTCGCGTAGGCATGCCACTGACGATCCGCCGCACCGTGCGCACGGCCGTCTGCGCCGCCGCTGTCCGTGCTCGGCAGCAGCGGCACCGCCAGCGGAGCTTGGATCGACGCCATCTCCTGCTCGGCCTGCTCGCCCCCTGTGATCACCTGAGAAATCCAGGTCCGCAAGGCCGCGCTGCGCTCTTCGCCCGACTTGGCCTGACTGGGAATTGGCGGTAGATCCCACGGCTGAAACGCGTTGACCAATCGCAGGTAGGTCTGAAACCGATTGTTCAATTCGATCAGCTTCCGCTGATACGTGCTCAATTGCGTCGTGTCGGTTTCGCGTGTCGCACGCAGTTCCTTGTCGAACTCGGCCAGCTTTGCCGGCTGGCTGCGAATCTCTCCGAGCGCATAGCGAAAACCCGGGCGACGTTCCAATCCTAGCATCTGCAGCACTTCGAGGTTCTGGATGCGGAACACGCGATCCTGTTCGGCGGCGTCGGGACGCGCGACGATATCCAAGAACCAACGAACGGCCGGTTGTCTACCGCCCGCCGCGTCGACGTACGTTTCGCGATCCGAGACCTTCGCCAAATTCGTGCGGGCCAACGTGTCGAGCGGCTTGACGCGCCCCTGGTCGACGACGGGGATCGAGCCGAACAGGGCATAGTCAAAATCGTTCTCCGGCGGGCGAGGCGGCCGCGCTTGACTCGCCAGCCAGCCGCCGAACAGCAGCACGATCGCGGACGGAAAGATGACGGCGCCCGAACGGGCGCGGCTCGCGTCGCGCGACGCAGCCCGTCGGCCGTGACGGCGCTCGCGGCGCGCCCGAGATTCGCCGGCCGGCGAGACCGGGTCGGTCGAACTCGGCTCGGTTGTTTGCGTCGGGAACAGCTCGGCGTCACGTCGCGTCAGGAATCGCAACAGCATCCCGCCGAAATGGGTCTGCATTCCGAACCACACGAACATGCAGGCGACGTAGGGGATCATCCAACCCGTGTTGGTCACCACCTGCAGCGTCGTCGTCTCGACGCCCGACCGTGGATCGGCGTTGTAACCGCTCTGATAAAACGTCTCGCCCGCGTAACGCAACGGATTGTTCATCCAGATTCGAACGTGTCGGTCCACATTGCGGGTCGGATCGATCAGCCGCACGTCCGAGGAATAATTCTTCGGCGTCGAGGTGCCGATGTAGTCGTCCTTGCGGACGTCGATCAATTGAATGGTGTAGGGCTTGTAGGTTTGCTTAAAACGCAGGGCAAGGTCATAGGTTTTGTCGCCGACCGCCACGCTTTCGGCGTGCTGCTGAGGGTCGAGAAATTGCGAGACCAGCCGCGTGCCCAGCGTCTTGCCATCGGTCTTGTCCGTCAGCTCGATGTAGGCCGACGCCATGTCCACTTGGCCACTGGCGTCCGCGCCGCTATTGGGACGCGCCGCTTCGGCCCGCCAAGTCAGTCCCTGCCCGGCGGTCGCCGGATTGTCCTGGCTGGGTTTGACGCGTCGCAGATCCGAGTTTTTCAAATAGCTGACGACGCGAACGTCAAACGGCAAGCTCGGGTCGCGGACTCGCTCGCCACGCTGGACGCTGTGCAACAGGGCCGACCGCGGAATGGCCATCACATCTTCCTCCGTAGGGGAGTAGTCGCGATTGATAATGGCCAACTCGGTCTCGCGAATGTCCAAGGCGAAATTCGCGGAGCCGCCTTCGCGAATCATCATCCGCTCTTCCGCGGCAAACCAACTGACGAACCATTCGCCCAGCATCATCAAGGCCAGCCCGACATGAATCAAGACGAGCCCGCCTCGTCGTTTGAACAGCAAGATGCAGCCGGCCAGAATCACCGCCGCCGCTAGCCCGCCCTGGATCAACTGCCACAGAATGCGCATCCCCGCGTCGCCCAGATAAGCGCCGTCGCCCGCCAACCAGAGCCAGGCGGTCAACCCGCACAGCAGGACGCCGGACAAAACGGTCAGGACGAGTTCGATAATTCGCCGCGAACCGGCCGCCAGCATCGCGACCAGCATTCCGATGTTCAACAGGGTCAACCCTGTCAAGGCTAGTTTGCACCACAGCCAGAGCGCCGACCACGAGAAGATCGGAACCGCCTGGATGCCGTCCGTGCTGTGACCGCTGGAAATCACCACCCACGTCGTCACGGCGCCCGCCGCAATCACGGCCCAACCAGCCGCCAACCGCCAACCGCGGGCTTGCAGTTTGAATCGCACGAGGTGCGCGGCCAACAGGTTCACGGCGAGCAACGATCCGATCGTAGCGCCTCCGGGGAACCAAAATCCGCCGGATCGAATCGCCAACACGGCTTGCCCGATCGCAGCGCCCGCGACCCCAACCAGCAACGCGCGCCACCACCAGACCTTTGTCCGCCACAACAGACCGCCGGCGGCGGCGGCCAATCCACCGCCCACGAACCCAATCGCGACCGTCATTCGCATCGCCGACACGGGCGTCTGAGGAAACCACGACCGAGGAAACAGTACCGAGACGTCGATCCAGGAAATCCACGCTCGGAAGTACAACGAGATGACTTCCCACATGTCCATCGCGGCCTGCGCCAAGGTCCCGATGAAGATCAACAGGATGGCCAGCGCGAACAGGACGACCGTCAGCTTCAGGGACGCCCAGAATCGCACTGCCCCCATGAGGCTGCGCGACCGCTTGACGGGCGCGGCCACGCGCTGCGTCGCCGGAGTCGCGGGGTTCGGAACGGAAATCGTACCTAGTGTCATCTGTCTGATGTCCTCTCGCAGGATTGCGAGTCATCTCGTTTCGATCGTCCGATTGGCGCACGCGATGCCATCGTTCGCGCATCCCACGCTCGGCGCCCGCGCCCCGCGTGCCCATCGACTAAGGCGTGACTCGAAATAATTTCTCGGTATCAGCAACCCTCACTCGAACGCGCCGCAAGCAAAGAAAGGAGAAAGCGCTGTTTCGACCGCTTTGCATGCGGCCGTTCCCTTCGTTCCAGAACTTGCCTCGGGCCAAATCCCTAACGCGGGTTAGTGCCCGCAACTCACAAATCTGTTTGGCTGCAGGCCTCCGATCACCGTAGCCTGAGGCAACGCCCCAGGGCTGGCGCCGCGCGCGTGCCTCTGTTGGCCGAAGGCCATATTCATCCGGGCCGCGGTGACACGTTGATGTTGGCCTTCGGCC
>JAVYAJ010000099.1:0-3003 GCA_032229885.1 Candidatus Anammoximicrobium sp.
AATTGTTCAGAGTCTAGTGCCGCAAGTCAGAGTTCCGCGCCCACCGCGGACAATTGTTGCCGAGTGCGCTGTCCAATCATCATTTTCAGGTTGTCGCACTCGCCTGAGCACGCAATTCCGGCGGCCGGACAATCGCGGTTACCCCAACACATAACCTTGACGCCGCGCTAGTCTCTCAGCCTGGCATGCATCCCACGAGACAAGTCCATGTCACCTTTGAGGGCCACGCCGGAAGGTCACGCTCCACGCGTGGCCGCAACCGGGCGAACGCGACGGAGCGCGTCCCCCCAGGACGGCGCACTTCCCTGCGGTTGCGGCGCATCGTTCCGCATCGCCTATGCCGGCCACGTGGCGGTCGCGCGCGGGTAGATCGGCGCCACACGACCTACCCGCCGTTCGGCAGGGCGGACCCGAAGTCTGCCCTGCGAAGCGGCGTCCCGTGCCGAGGCATGTCGAGCTCTGCCATCGCCTACTTCATCAGCCAGGCGACCGCCGCGGCTTCCGCTTGGCCCGGATCGCCGGCAAAGACTGTCAGTGCGTCGGGTTTAGAGTATGCCTGGTACGTGGCCACGACAAGCTCGGGCTTGTCGCCTTCGCCGGCCAGCCACAGCTCGCCCGGCGCGCCCAACGCAACCATGCCCGGCAGATCGAGGTACTTGGCGCCGCCGGGCAAGAACATGGGATCTCGATAGTCGAGCAGCTTGCCGAAGCGAAATCCGCCCGTATCCACCGCCGCTCGATCGATCGCCGATCCGGCCAACGCGCGGGCGGCAATCGCGATCGGACCGCCACAGCCCCAGCCGGCCACGGCGACCGATTTCGCGGCGTCCGGCGCGTCGGTGCGAAGCAAACGAACGATCGACAGCACGTCGTGGACTCGCTGGGCAAACAGCGCGTGGTTGTAGCCAAACGTGTATCCGGCGAACTCGCGCGGGTTCGGGACGACGCGAGTTTGCGTCACGGGCTCGCCGCCCTGGAACAGCAGGTCGGCGCCGATCACGGTTGCGCCGCCAGTGGCGAGCTTCAGGACGGCCGGGCGAAAGTTTCCATCCGCATCGCGCAACGTCGCGGCGCCTTGGTCGCCGAGCCAGACGACGGCCCGTCCGTCGCCCTCCTTGGGGGTCAGGCGGACCAGCTTTACCTCCTCTTGATAGGTCCTGTTGCGCAAGGTACCGGCCTGCTCGACGAACGAGCCGTGATCGCGGCTGTCCGCGGGCTTCCATTCGATCTCGCCCGCAGTGTCCCAAGTCCGGCCGATCAGCACTTCGACGGCGGCGCCGATCTGGCTGCGCAGCGTGTCCGACGCAGCCGCGGCCGCGCGCAGCTGCTGTTGAGCGTCGTCGTTGAACCAGCGCAGCAGGCTGCGTTCAAAATCCGGATCGGCGGCCTTGGGCGCCGGATGGGCGTCGTCCCAGACGGTCAATTTGTCGCGCGTCAGCGGCTCGAAATCCCGCTCGATGACCGGCGATGGGAAGCCGAGTTTGAAGTGTTTGTTCACGAGCGTGTAGAACGCCGAGCGGGTGACCGCATTGTAATTGTGCGGAAAATGTTCGCCCCGCTGAAGAAGCACATTGTCCTTGGCGTCGTAGGCGGCGTACAACTGCTGCAGTTCGGGGAACCCTTTCGTGGCCAGTTCTTTGGTCCAGTCATTGGCCGTGTTCATCCCCTGCGGCTTGGGCGCGAACAGGGCGGCAAACTCGATGTTGCCCGTATCGACGCGCAGCAGCGAAGCATTTTCACACGTGCAGCCGCCCTGCATGGCCGTGCTGACCATCACCACGGGAAACGAAAGTCGGACGCGGTCATCCACGGCGGCCGCCAACATCGTCTGTGTCCCGCCACCGCTGGCCCCGGTGAACGCGATCCGCTCGGAATCGACCTCGGGCAAGCTCAGCAGAAAATCGAGGCCGCGAATCGAGTTCAGCGTCTGGAAGCCGAGGATGTTCTGGGCGTGCGCCTCGGCCTGAGGACTGTACAACCCCCAATTCTCCACCGTGTTCATCTCGGGTCGCTGTTTGGCGAACCCGTGCACGACCTCGCGCGAGAACTGGACGGAATCCGAGTCGCTGAGCATGTCCCACTGCCAGACGACGCAGCCCATTCGCGCCATCTGGACGCACAGCGATTGATGGATGCTGTGGGCGCCGCTCTCGAATCGCTCGCCGCCGGCCGCGATCTCGCGACGCACCGCGTCGTCGCTGGCCAGACTCAGCCGCGCGTCCTTCCAGTGCCCGTGTGCGAGCATCACGCCAGGGACCTTGCCCTGTGGATCCTTGGGTCGATACAGGCTGCCCGTCACGAAAAAGCCGGGCGCGCTCTCGAAATAAACCTTCTCCACGGTATAGTCGCCGCAGTCGGTCTTGCCGTGAATCACGGCGTTGAGCGGCGTCTTGGTCGGCATGGGCCACAGGCCTGTCGCCACAAGTATCTGTCGGCGCACGTAATCCTTGCGCGCCTTCCAGGCGTCTAACGACGTCGGCGGGGTAAACGGAAAATAGCCGTTCAGATCCTTGAGCGGCTGCAAGCGGACGTCTTCGGCGTGTGCGGCCAGCGACAAGATGCAAATCGCGGCCAGAATCCAGGAGATTCGTTTCATCGGTGGCGCCTTGCTAGGGGTGTTGGGGATGGGATCGACACAGATACGGGATTCTATCACATCCGATGGCCGAGTACATCTGGCGCGCCGATCGCGTGCGCCGCGCACCTAAGAATCGCATGAAAAACAACGTCGGAAGTGTTTTGGGTTGATTCATTCAAGAGCCATTGGAGCGATGGCGCCAATGGTCGCCTGGATCCATCGAGCGACTCTGTCACCCGGCAAGTCCGAATCAAGCGTAACCCGAAACGTCAGCGAGGGACTCGCGCGGCGCGGCTTGCATCGCCAGCCGTAGCACAGACGACAGGGAGCGTGTTGGCCGAAGGCCATCACCAACGTAGCCTGGGGCAACGCCCCAGGAGCCAGAGACGACAGCAACCGTGTTGGCCGAAGGCCAACATCAACGT
>JAVYAJ010000100.1:0-39992 GCA_032229885.1 Candidatus Anammoximicrobium sp.
ACGTTGATGTTGGCCTTCGGCCAACACGGTTGCTATCATCTCTGACTCCTGGGGCGTTGCCCCAGGCTACGTTGGTAATGGCCTTCGGCCAACACGCCCTCTGTCGTCTGTGGCGCGCAACAGTCATCCCACCCAATCCCACCTAACCCAGTCAGGCGCCAATAACCCACAAGTGTACTGTACACACCAGTGTACAAGATGCGCGCATGATACGAACTAAGACTCGAAAGCAATTGACGACTGCAACAAGTGTTCATCGACGAACGTGTCGCGCGGCAACATCGCGTGGTTGGTTGTCGGTGTGCGCCGCGCGCCGGCGGCGCCCGGCGGTGGGCGTCGCCCTCCATTCAGCCGGCGGTCGCGGAGGGACGCACTTCCTCGTGCGGCCACGACGAAGCGTGGCCCTCCAGTCACCCCGCGGTCGCGGAGCGCGCACCGTCTGTGGCGTCGTCGATCGCAGCCAGCAGCGCGGCGGCAAAATCGCCGATATCGCCCAAAACGTCCTCGCGCGGTCGTCGGCCGACATCCGCAAAACGTCGCACAAAGGCGGAACCGGCGATCACGCCGTCGGCCACCGGCGCGATGGTCCGCACGTGTTCGGGTCCGCTGATTCCAAACCCGATGCAGATCGGCAACTCGGTCTGCTGCTTCAGCCAGGCGACGTTTTCCAACAATTCGGGCGGCAGCTCGCGGCGTTCGCCCGTAATGCCCGTGGTCGAGATGTAGTACAGAAACCCCGTCGAGCCGCGGGCGATCCGCACCGCGCGCTCGCGCGGCGTCGTCGGCGCGACGAGCAGGATCAGGCTGAAGTCCTCGCTACGGCAGATCTCCGCCAGCTCGCCCGCTTCGTCCAACGGCAGGTCCGGCACGATCGCGCCGACGAACCCAGCGGCTCGCGCTTCGCGAACATAGGCCCGCGGACCGTGCCGAAAGATGATCGCATAGCTGACCATGCACACGATCCGCATCGGCAGATCGGCCGACAGGCCGCGCACCATGTCGAAGATCTCGGCCAACCTGAGGCCCTTGCCCAGCGCCCGGGTGTACGACGCCTGAATCACCGGCCCGTCGGCAATGGGGTCGCTGTACGGGATCCCCAATTCGCACAGCGGACAGCCGCGCCGCGCCAGCTCGCGCAGCACGTCCGCCGTGAACGCCAAATCGGGATCGCCCGCGGTGATGAATGGCATCAGGGCCTTGCGGCCTTGCGACCGAAGATCGGCGAACAAGCGGTCGAGCGAGGACGGAGGACTCATGGTCGGTTTTTCATTACGGTTCGCGGTTCACGTGATCGTCGCGCGGCGCAGTCGGCGAGGGCTAGGCTGTCGTCGGGGGCTGCGCTGTCGGCGAGCGGCGGACACGGGCGATCTCGGCCGCGTCCTTTTCGCCGCGTCCCGACAGGCACACCAGCACGACGTGGTCGCGAGGACGCTCGGCGGCGATTTCCATGGCGCGGGCGATCGCGTGGGCGCTCTCCAACGCCGGCATGATCCCTTCGGCGCGGGCGAGCGCATCGAAAGCGTCCAGCGCGTCGGCGTCGCTGGCGTTCAAATACCGCACGCGCCCCGTCTCCTTCCAGTGACTATGTTCTGGCCCGACGCCCGGATAGTCCAGGCCCGCCGAGATCGAGTGCACGCCCGCGGTCTGGCCATCTTCGTCCTGCAGGACATAGCTGAAGCTGCCGTGCAGGATGCCAGGCTGGCCGAAGCACAGCGTCGAAGCGTGATCGCCGGGCCTCGGGCCGCGCCCGCCGGCTTCGACACCGAACAACTCGACCCCCGCATCCTCGACAAAGGCGTGGAACATGCCCGCCGCATTGCTGCCGCCGCCGATACAGGCGACGATCGCCTGCGGCAGCCGCCCCCATCGTTCCAGAGATTGTTGCCGCGCCTCGCGGCCGATCACCGCTTGAAAGTCGCGGACGATCCGCGGAAATGGGTGCGGCCCCATCACCGAGCCCAAGACGTAGTGCGTGGTCTCGACGCTCGCCATCCAGTCCCGCATGGCCTCGTTGATCGCGTCGCGCAGCGTCCGAGAACCGCTGGTGACCGGCCGAACTTCAGCTCCCAACAGCTTCATGTTGAACACGTTGGGCGCTTGACGTCGAACGTCTTCTTCACCCATATAAACAATGCACTGCAACCCGAAATGGGCGCATGCGGTCGCCGTCGCGACGCCGTGTTGGCCCGCCCCCGTCTCGGCGATCACGCGCGATTTGCCCATCCGCCGCGCCAGCAACGACTGGCCCAGCGTGTTGTTGATCTTGTGAGCGCCGGTGTGATTGAGGTCCTCGCGTTTGAACCAGATCTGCGCGCCGCCACAACGCTGGCTCAGGCGGCGAGCGTGGTACAGGGGCGACGGTCGGCCGACGAAATCGCGCAGGAGATCGGCCAGTTCAGCCTGGAACGTCTGGTCGTGGACTGCCGCCTCGTACTCGGCCGCCAACTGGTCCAACGCGCGCATCAGCGTCTCGGGGACGTAGCGTCCGCCGAAACGTCCGAATCGCCCCGCGGCGTCCGGCGTCTGCGCGATGGCCTGCGGCCGCGCCTGCAATGTGTCGGTCATGGAGGATCGCCAAGAAAGTGAGGATGCCGAGCGGGCCTTCCCGCAGGTTCGCGATTGTCGGATTCCCGCGCCGTTTGGTCAAGACGCCGCAGGCGACGCGGCGAACAAGAGACGTGAGGGCGTGAGGCAGCGCGCGCCGTTCCGGATGTCTTCGGGCGCCAAGATGGGCACACTCCGCCGCCGGCCACCAAGCTCGAACGTGTCCACCCATGAGATGTTTCTATACTGTGCGAAACAGGGGGACATCTCGCCGGCTGTACAACACGCAGGACGTTTTCGAACCTTGGCCGCGGTCCCGGTCGCCGCTAGCATGAATCAGAGCGTTTTCGATCGACAGGCCTTGAACCAAGGAGTTCGCGCATGCAACCCGTCATCCTGGAAATCATCACCGACTATGTCTGACCGTGGTGTTATCTCTGTACCGTGCGTACAGATCGACTGCGGGCTGAATATCAGATCGAGTTTCGCTATACGCTGTTCCCGTTGCATCCCGATACGCCCGACGAAGGCCTGTCGCTGGAACAACTGTTTGCCGGCCAATCCTTCGACATCGAGGCCATGCACACACGGATGGCAGGGTTGATGGCCGCCGAAGGGCTGCCGTTCAGCCGGCGGGCCACCACCTACAACAGCCGCCTGGCCCAGGAACTGGCCAAATGGGCGGAATTCCAGCCCGACGGGTCGCGCATCCACGACGCGTTGTATCGCGCCTATTTCGTGGATGGGTTGAACATTGCCCTGATCGACAACCTGATAACCGTTGTCGGACAACTCGGCCTGCCCGTCGACGAGGCGCGCGCCGTGCTGCTGGCCCGACGATTCCGCAGTGCCGTGGATGCAGATTGGGATCGGTGCCGCAGTCTGGGCGTGACGGCCGTGCCGACATTCGTAGCCGGTCATAACGGCATCGTGGGCGCGCAGCCTTACGAAGCGCTCGAACGCTTGGTGGTGGACGCCGGGGCGCAGAGGCGCTAGTACGTTGTCCAATCATCATTTTTTGGACTGTCGCAACCGCCAGAGGGCAGAATTCCCGCTGTCGGACAATCGCGGCGACACCCTATATTTAACCTTGACGCAGCACTGGCCATCGATGTCTCCGACCGACGCCGCCCAAAGCTCGTCGCCGACGGCCGGGCTGCTTTTGCGGCGCGTTTGCCGCGGCCGGTTCCAGTTGCGGTTCCGCCGACCATTCGCTCCGCCCTCCCGCCCCATGCGTCCAAAGGCCTATTGGCACTTCCGGAGAAGATCAGCGAACTTCTCGGCCCAGGGTGTGGTCGAGATCGCCGGCGTCGTGGCCAGAAGATAGCGGATTCGCGCGGCCGCGTCCTGCGGCTGACCCATGCGCCACAGCGCGGCGGCCACGGCGAACTTGGCGTGATACCACATTTCGCTCTGCGGACGAGCGCGGCTTGCCACGCGGCGCCAGTGGTCGAGGGCCGCCTGCCAGTCGCTCGAATCGTCGGACTCGAGCAGCAGGTCGCCGTAGACGGCCTGAACTTCGTCGTCGGTCGGGCGACGCGCGGCCAAGGCCCGATACGCGGCGAGCGCCGGGGCTGACTGTCCGGCGGCAACGAGCGCCTCGGCCCGCCACCGCTCGACGTCGGCCCGCGCCGCCGCGTCGAGCTCATCCCGCCGACCAGCCAGCGCATCAACCACCGCCAGGCGCAGCGTCCCGCGGGGGCCCGAACGTCCCGCGGGCGCGGGCGGCGATTCGTCCAGTTGCGACAGACGCTCGATCAAACTCGCGATCTGCGCCGCAGGCACGTCGGCCAGTTGCGGAACCATCTGTTGGGCCTGCGTCTGTTTGTCCTTCTGGGCCGCCAGTGCCAACATCAGCAGCGGCAGCGCCTCGTTTTGCCACGCGGCATCGGGCGCCGGCCGGCCGTTCCAGCCGGCGCGCAACAACGATTCGGCGCGCGCCGCGCCATCGCGCGGATCGTAGAGAAAACACCGTGCGGCGGAAAGCGCGAGGCCGCGATCCGAGGCTGTCCAGATCGCCGCGGGATCGGCGACGCGCTGATCGAGCAACGTCGCCAGCGCCTCGGCGGCGGCTCGAGCCACGGCTTTGGCCTGGCCGCGATCTCCGCCGGCTGCGGCCAACTGCCGATCATAACAGCGAAGCAAGCAAGCGATCGCTTCGTCCCAATCGGCGGATTCGCGGCGGATCCCTCGATAAGCGTCGGTCGCGGGCGACCAGCGCCGCTGGTGTTCGCGCAAGCGACCGAGCCACAGTCGGGCCGTGTCACAGGTCCGAGAGTCGCCCCACAGACGGAGATGTTCCTCGAGGATTTCCGCGTACAGCGCGACCAAGGTTTCGTCCCGGCGCGCGGCTTGACCCACGTTCCAAGCCGCCAGCAGATGCGCGTTCGCGGCTTGTGGTTCAGCCGCTTGCTCGCAGGCCAGCGCGCGCAGCTTGTCCGCGGCCGGGCGATGCTCGCCGCGATTCTGGTCGACCAGGGCCGCCTTGTAGCGGAGTTCGAACACGCGGTTCGGCTGGCTCGCGGCCGCGCCCGCCGCGCGTTCGTACGTGGCGATCGCCTGATCCCATTGGCCCCGACGATACAGCTCGTCGCCCGCGCGAGCCAGGGCGTCCGGATCCGCGATGTCGGCATCGTCCCTGACCGCTTGAACCAGCAACGCGTCGGCCCGGCGCCCCCAGGCCGCGCCATGGGTGCGTTCGATCGATTTCCCCAGCTCCAGTGCACGGATCCGCCAGTGCTGGATCTGTGGGGAGTCGCCTCGATCGCGCGCCTCGCGCCACAACGCGAGATACACTTCGCAACGCGCAAGATCCAGATCGGCCGGGGCTGGATCGGGCGCTTCGGAAGCTCGATCGAGGGCCTCCAACGCCTGGCGAGGCCGGCGTTGGGCCAAGTGGATGCGGGCCATTTCCACGCGCGCGTCCACGGCCACGTCCCCAGCGGCGTCGCCGCCCTGGCTCACGTCGCGCAACGCCTCGACCGCCGCGTCATACTCGCCCAGCAGGCGATAGCAGGCGGCCAGCTGGAGTCGCACGCGGTCCCGCAACGGGTCGTCGGCCGCCAGTTGCGCCAGCGACTGGCGCAGGATCTGGACAGCCTGCGTCAACATGGCGACCCGGTCGTCGCTGTCCGGCGCATAGCACAGCGCCAGCTCGTAGAGCGAGCGGCCGCGTCGCCAAGCGAGCTGACGCCAGAGCGCCGTCAGCTCGTCCGCCGTCAGTTCGCCCCCGCGCGGCGTCGCCCGCCGACGCAGGGGAATCTCGCGGGCCAGTTCGTCGTCCAGTTCCGCGAACAATCGCAGCGCCTCGCGCAGCGCGCCGCGGGCTTCGTCGAGCGATGCGCCGAACGATTCGCGCGGCGTAGTGGTCAGTTCCGCTTCGATCCTCGACGTTTCACCCTGTGTGGCGAGCGTCAGCGCGTCTTGGACACGGACGAGGATCCGACGGGGGTTCGAGGCGTGCTCGCGTAGAAAATCCGCGGCTACGGCCCGCGCTTCGCGCCACAACGATTCGCGCTCGGTCCGCGCTGAACGCGCCGCGCGGGCGGCGAGACTTTGCATCGAGCGGATCGCCTGCTGCGCCGCGTCGGTCTCGGACGTCGACGATCGAGCGGGGCGAGTCGCCGTTGTGGGCGCGTCTCGCGGGTGCGCACCCGCGCCGGCGGACTCGTCGGCGCGATCCGCGGCGTTGATCCTCACCGAGGCGCACATCAGTGTCAGGGCCAGCAGCACGCCCGCGCTCACGTCAATCGTCAGGCGGAGGCTTGCAGACCGCACGTCGCGCGATCTTGGTAGGGCCGCTCGGGCCGTTGCCCGACGCGTCGATCCCTGCGCAGGTCGAAGCCGCCGTGGGGGAGAACGTCGCAGCCGCCCCGCCGGAGATCTTGGCCCGGCTGCTCCGGCCCGTACGAGTCCTTCCGCAAGACGCTCGCGAGCGCGTCTGGTCCGAGTTCGCGACCGAGTTTGCGCTCGACTCGGCCATCGACGTTGTTGTTCGGCGTCTGAGCCCATTTACTTGCCCGCCACCGGCGTCTGCCGTAGAATCCGGTTGCTCTCGAGTCTAGCGTCTTTTTGGTATTTGGTCCAAGACAAGTTTCCGAATCATGAAAAGGGCCTTGCGCAACAGGCGCCGAACCGCCAACGGGCAGACGTCCGGTCTCGTTGCGTCGTGGCGCCTTGGCGTGCGTGCACCTGATGTCAAGAACTCATTAAGTCATTTCGAGCCACGTCCTTAGCGTCTCCAGGTACGAGTTCAACGCGCCCGGCGCAGCTTGTACGCTGGTTGTACACTCTTTGGTTGCGGCCTCCGACCGCGTGAGGACATTTTGCCCGCTCGGCAAGCCCCGTGTTCGGCACGCGGGACGCCGTGTTGGCCCCCTAGATGCAACCAACGGCGCGCGGACGTAGGGAACCGTGAGAGGAATCGATTGATGAGGCAAGCCAAAGCCACTAGATGGCGAATCGCTTGGCGGGCAGGATGTTCGGCGACCGACCCCGGGGCGCACCGTATGCCGTTGGGTTTTCTCGATATGCGGCTGGGTGGCGGTGGATTGCGGGGGGCGGCGCTCTGGTTTCTGCTCGGCTGGTGCGGTGTCGTCTGGGGCGCCGACGATCAGGCGGTCGAACTCGAGACCGTGTTCCAGCCTGCGCCCAGCGATGTCCGACGGCCGATCACGGCTGCCGAAAAAGCCATTGCCGAAGGGCGCTACAGCGATGCGGCGCTGGGCCTGGGCCAGTTGTTGGCCAGCGAGAGCGCGGACGATCCGGAAACCCAGGACTATTTTCTGATCGAGCCGGACGCGAGCGACACGACGTCGGGGCCTCAATCTTTGAAGGCGAAGGCTCGCGCGATGATCGGCCAATTGCCGGCCGCGGGCCGCCAGGCGTATGAATTGCAGTTCGGAGCTCAGGCTCGGGCACTGCTGGACGAAGCGTTGGCTGCGGAGGATGAAGCGAAGCTGGGCGACGTCATACGGCGGTTTTTTCATACCCGCGCGGGGTACGAGGCCTGTCTGCTGGCCGGGCGCGTGCATCTAGCGCGAGGGCGTCCGGCGGGGGCCGCGTTGTATCTCGAACGTTTGGCGGACGCGCCGGCGGCCGTCACCGCCTTCGACCCCGAGCTGTCGCTGTTGTTGGCCGCGTGTTGGTGGTACGCGGGCGATCCGGCGCGCGCCCAGACGGTTCTGACGGGCCTCCGGTCCCGGTCGCCCGACGCCGTCTGTCGGTTGGGTGGTCGCGACGTGCCGCTGTTCACGGCCAACAACGATGCGTTGGGCTGGCTCGAGGCGAACATCGGCTCGACGGGGGGCGTAGCGGTGGCCGATGCTGTGCAATGGCCCGTCTATCGCGGCAATGCGCAACGCAACGCGCGGACCAGCGGCAGTCTGCCCACGATGAATTTTCGTTGGCTGGTTCCCATCACGGTGGATCTCAAGGACGAAAAGGCGGTCGAACAGATCACTCGCAGGTATCGCGAAGAGTCCCGCGCGGCGCTGCCGACACCGCAACCACTGGCCCTCGGCAACGTGGTCGTGATGCGGACGCCGGACAAATTATTGGGCGTCGATTTTGTCAGCGGGAAACGCATCTGGGTGTGGCCGCCTTGGGAGGACGACTCGCGCGACGCGTTTCCTATCCTGCCGAGCCCTTTTGGCGTCAACATGTCGGCCGATCGCCAACAGGAGCTACAGCAGCGGATCTGGGACGACGCCGTGTATAGCCAGATCAGCAGCGACGGGCGATCGGTGTTCGTATTGGGCAGGCCCGGACAGTCCGCCAACGTCGGCAACGCGGTGCGCCAAGTGGTGATCGGCGCCGGCGGGATCGGGTTTCGCGGGGCAGCGACGGCCGATTCCAGCAATCAACTGGTGTCGCTGAGCCTGGCGCGGCAGGGCGCGGCTCAATGGCTCGTGGGCGGCGAAACGGGCGAGGACGAGCCGAAACTGGCCGGCGCGTTTTTCTTGGGTCCGCCGCTCCCGCTGGACGGGCTGTTGTATGCCATCGCCGAGGTCAATGGCGAGATTCGGCTGGTTGTGTTGGACGCCGCATCGGGCCGTCTCCAGTGGCAACAGCAACTGGCCCACGCCGACAACCGGACGATCTCCGTCGACATAGGACGGCAGGTGAGCGGCGCATCGCCTTCGTACGACGGGGGCGTGCTCGTGTGCCCGACTTCGATCGGCGCCGTGGTGGGGGTGGACGTCGCCGCGCGCGAACTGTTGTGGGGGTTTCAATTCCCCAGGCCGGTCGATGGCAATCAGCCGCGGTTTCGTCTCGCGCCGTTCAACGTCCAGGGCCTCAAACCGATCGATGCCCGCTGGGCCGATGCGTCGATCGCCATCGCCTCCGGGCGCGTGCTGGTCATGGCGATCGACACGGACCAACTGTACTGTCTGGATCTGCGGACCGGCCAGCTCGCCTGGCCCGCTCAGCCGCGCGGAGATCGGCTGTGCCTGGCGTGCATTCACAACGGCCAAGCCATGTTCCTCACCGCCGACAGCCTGACGGCGATCCGGCTGGCGGATGGCCAGCCCGCCTGGGCGACGACGGTGTCGTTGGACGGGCCGCCTAGCGGCCGTGGTTTTTACAGCGACCATTTCTACTACGTGCCGACGGCGGACGGCGAAGTGCTCAAGATCGACTTGGACGCCAGCCGGATCGTCCAGCGGACGAACGTGTCGCTGCCGTTGGGCAACCTGGTGTGCTTTCGCGACGAGATCCTGTCGCAGGATGCCGAGCGTCTGGCCGTGTTCTGGCAAAACCAGCCGTTGCGGCAACGCGTGCAGAAAGCGTTGGCCGAAAACCCCGACGATGTGGCCATGTTGACGCGGTACGGCGAGCTGTTGTTGCAGGAGGCAAAACGTCCGCAGGCGATCGATACGTTTCGCCATGCGCTGCGGCTGGCTCCTGAAGACGAGACGGTGCGAGGACGCTTGGTCGCGGCGATTCTCGACGCGCTGCGCGACGATTTCGCGTCGGCCGAGCCGCTGTACTCGGAGATCGAGACGCTGCTGGATCAGCCGGCCCAACGGGCCGAGCATCTGCGAATCGTGGGCGGCGCCCGCCAGCGCCAGGGCGCACTGCGACAGGCCTTCGACGCTTATCGCGAACTGGGCCGACTGCGGAACGAGCTGACTCGCAACAGTGGGGCGACGGAGCCGGAACTGGAGCGGATGAGTCGCGAGTGGAGCGTCCGTGGCGACCGTTGGCTGCAGGCCCGCTTTGGCGAACTGCTGGGGGCGGCGACGGGCGACGAGCGGGACGCGATGGACCAGACTGTCCGAGCGGTCTTGGACCAGGCGTTGACTGGCGGCGACCTCGCCGAGCTGCGGCAAGCGGATCGAATGTTCGGCCTGCACGCCGGCGCCGAAGCGGTGAGGCTACGCCTGGCCCGACAACTGGCTAAATCCGGCGAGATCCTCGAGGCCGAGCTCGTGCTGAGCGGGCTGGAGACCGCGGCCGATCCGGCGATTCGCGGGGCCGCAATTGCCGAGCTGGCCGCGTTGCTCGCCGGCGTGCGTCAGTCCGATATCGCCTGGCGCTACTACCGACAGTTGGACGAGAACTATCGAGACATGGTCTGCCGTGATGGACAGACCGGTGGGCAATTGTACCAGCAGGCTAGTCAAACGGCGGCTTTTCGCGAGGCGGACGCGCAGACGGCCCCATGGCCGCGCGGCAAGGCCGAGGTGGGCGACGCTCCGCGGCCCGCGACGCTGAACGTCGGCTATCAACGGCTGTTCGCCTGCGAACCGCGACAACGTTCCGGCCCTTGCTCCCGGGCGGTGGCTGTATTTTACGATCAATCCCGCAACTCGCTGATCATTCGCGAAGATCGTGGCAACACGATCGCCACCGTCAGCCTGGGCGGCCATCGCGTGGCGGCGCCGGATTTCAGCCCCACCTATTTTCGCATCCGCGGCCATCTGTTGCTGGTCTCGACGGGGCTGGAGATCCTGGCGGTTGATTTGCTGCGAGCTGCGGGCGCCGTCGACAAGCCGACGGATCCGGTGCTGTGGCGTCGCGAGGTGGTCCGGCCGAATATTGCGGGCAACGCGTATCAGGTTCAGTTGCAGGTCCAGCGGCTGGCGAACCCCTGGGGTCAAAATCGCACGGTGTTCGTCAATCTGCGGCGCGAGCTGGTCGGGGCGACCGGCCCGCTGCTGGACCGCGGGGCGTACTATTTGGACGGGCGGACGCTGTACTGTGTCGATCCGCTGACCGGCGATACGATCTGGTCTCGCGACGGCCTGCCGGCTGGATCGGACCTGTTCGGCGATGCGGAATTGCTGTTCGTGGCCCCTCCGAATGGCGAACCGGCGCAGGTCTTTCATGCCGTGGACGGCGCGCCAGCCGGAACGCGCCCCAGCGAGCCGCTGGCCAACCGCTGGGCGACCTTCGGGCGACGCGTGCTGGCCTGGCAATCGGCAACAGCCGACCCGCCGATTGCCAAGCCTCCAGAGGCCGGCGAAGACGCGGCCGCCCGGGACAACGCGGACGGCGACGAGGCCAAGGACGACCCGGACGCTGCCGCCGCCGAGCAGGCCGAGGCCGCGGCAGGGTCGCTCGAGCTGAAGCTTTACGATGCCGCCAGCGGCGAGGTGATCTGGCGCGAGCAATTCCCTCCGGGGACGCGTGGGACGTTGGTCGACGATGACGAGTTTGCGATCCTGCAGCGAGACGGACGCTTGGTCATCCGCTCGTTGGAAACGGCTGAACCTGTGCTGCAGGGGCAAATTGCGGGCGACGCCAAGCTCGAGTCGCTGCACGTGCTGCGATCGCAAAGCCAGTACTTGATCGCCACCAACCAGCGGTCCGAGTCCGGCGCGGCTTCCGCCGAGTTCCAAGCGGTCGGCGACGGCGGGGCAAAGATCCGAGTCCGGATCCGCGCGGCCGTCACGGGCGGCAGCGTTCCGTTGGTCCAGGGCGCCCTGTACGCCTTTGATCGCCAGAGCGGCCAGCCGAGCTGGCCCGCTCCCGTCGAGATCGAACAGTTCGGACTGCCGTTGGAACAGCCGTGCGAAACGCCGGTGCTGCTGCTGTTGCGGCACTTTACGCCTCTGGCCGGCCAGCAACCACGACGCGAACAGACATCGGTCATGTGCCTGGATCGTCGCAACGGTCAGACGTTGCTGGACAAGACCGATATCCCCACACAGACTGCTGCCTACGAGATCGTCGCCGACCGTCGCCAGTTGGCGGTGACCGTCGCCCTGCCGACGAAAACACTGCTGATCAAAATCCAGGACGAATAGAGTGGATCATTCGCCCACTCGGCGCAATCCGCGGCGCGCGTGTCTTGGCGAGCGCACGGCGCACCCGCACGGACATGTCGCCTTACGCGGATGCCCGTCGTGGCAAGAAGGGCCTGCCCAGAAAGAACTGCCTGTTCAGAAAGGGTCGAGGCTGGCCGCCCCAAGATGACCGAGAACGTTTCCTCGAAGCCGCCAAAGCAGCGTCCGCCCCACGCACGCTCGGCGCCTCGCTGTCCCCTTTTTTCTCTGCGCAAAGTTGCCGACGGTCCCCTGGCTCGATCTCTCCAAAGTCCCCCTCTGGACAGCGCCCCGCTTCACTCGTGCGCCGGCAACCCGGCGAGCTGATCCCACTTGGCAAGAAACGTCTGTTCGTCGAATCGCGACGCCACTTCGACGGCGCGGAGGCCCAGCCGACGCCGCAGGGCGTCGTCGGAGATCAAGCGGCGCAGCGCGGCCGTCAAGGCCTGGACATCGTCGGGCCGGACCAGGATCCCGTCCACCTCGTCGCGGATGATCTCTGCCGGTCCGCTGTCGCAGGCCGTGGCGATGCAAGGCGCGCCGCAGGCCATCGCCTCGAGCAGCGCGTTGGGAAACCCCTCATACCGCGACGGCAGCACGAACGCGCCTGCCGCCGACAGGGCTGCCTCCGGGTGGGCACACCAACCGGGCAGCTCGACGCGCCGTTCCACGCCCAGCGACTCGGCCAGACGCTGCAGGTTCGCCCGCTCGGGGCCTTCGCCGAAGATCTGCAAGCTCCAGTCTGGATAGTCCGGCGAGATCCGGGCAAAGGCTCGAATCAACAAATCGAAGCCCTTTTGTGGACTCAACCGTCCCATCCCGATGATTTGTGTCGTCGGTAACTCGGGCGGCGGCAGCGGCAGCGACGGCGACCCCACCGCGTTGGGGATCACGACCACGGGCCGCCGGACGACCGAGCGGGCGAACCGAGCGACAGCCTCGGTCTGAACGACCCACACCTTGCATCGCGGGTATGTCCGCCGTCGCAGCCATTCCCAGACGAATCCGAGCCTTTGGCGACGCGGGTCGTTGCGTTCGGCAATCACGACTTGCCACGGTCCGCCCCAACAGGCGAGCAGCGTCAGCACATTCATCTTGTCCGTGAAGCTGAGCACCTGGGTGCTGCCAGCCGCGAGGATCGCCGCTCGCAGACGCCGCACGCGGACCAGCGTGTTGTGCAGTCGTTGCCACACCGTATGGGATTGCCGGATCAGGCCCAGTTCGACCCGCCGAACGCTGAGCGGCAGGTGAAAGACATCGCTCTGGGCTGTGTCCAGCGTAATGACCGTGACGTCACAGCCGATCTCCGCCCAGTGCGTGGCAAGCCTACAGAAAATCCGTTCGGCGCCGCCTCCGCCCAACGCATGGATCACCATCGTGATCCGCCGATCAGGAGCCGTGTCAGCCATGCCGGGATCTCCGCATGTTGCGCAAGACCGATCTATCTGCCGGCGACGCGCGATTCGCGCGATCGCCGGGCGCGAACACGCGACGCGTTCGCCCGGATCCGCCGCCTGAATCTCGCGGATCGGGCCGGCGGGGGAACTGCCAATTCGTGTACTGCGGTCGTGGGCCGTCGCTCGACGTCTTTCCACGGCCACTGAACGCAGGAACGCGTGTTCGAGCCGCGGACCGCGGGCCGCAACTTCGCAGTCGCGTCGGGCTGCGATCCGTCAAGCGATCTAGGCCATGGTTGCGGGGCGGCGCGATCAAGACGGCTCTCCCAAACAAACGTTCATCCTCGCATTCCAGGCCGGTGGTCGAACGCTGCCTCGAGCGACGATCTCGCCCCTGGCGAGCGATCACCTTGGTCGTGGCGAACTGCCTGACCGAAGGTGGCGACCCGCGCGCGTTCGCTTTGGGCTATGAGGGAGAGGGTTGTCCGCGACCGTACGGAGTATACCGATATCGCTGACTGGCGTCCGGTCCCCACCAAGTCCGCGGGCGCTGGACGGCGACACAGGGCCCGCCGGCTCGGACAACAGCGGGCGGCTCGCCCACTGCGGCCCGGGCAGCGTTGCCTGGCGATGCGATCTGGACCAGGCGCCGACAAACAGCGATTTGGACCGGGCGCCGGCGAGGCGACAGCCAGCGAACAACGCCACCGGTCGGAGCAATGGGATGGAACGTCTGAACCAGCGTCAGCCGCCCTGCTGGTCGCGCTGGCGGGTGAAAGGCATCCCGCCCGCCGAACGATCTGGCCGTGGGGCTGGCCGCGGCCCGGCTTGGCGACGTCACAGCGGCGCGAGATCGCTTAGCCTGGCGGCCCCGCCTCGGCGTTATGCCGCCCAAGCGCACTCGTACCGATACGGTTCGATACGCCTTCGCCAACGTACAATTCGGCGTCGGACACTGGGATGTTGCGGGAAATCGCGTGGCCGCCCGGATCGTCACGGCAGCCTACCGCGGTGAACGGCCCCAACGGCGACTCGCGTCGGGCGCTGCGGGACGAAGAACATGCGGGCTCGTCGCGCATCACCCCCGCTACGGGCGGCGCCCGTCAGCGAGCGCCCAATCGAGACACGATTGACCGGCGGCGCGCGATCCAGTAAGCTACGAACCAATCGGCCGTGTGACGTGTGCCGGGTCCGGAGGGTAAGCGAATTGGCTAGCGGCCTGTTTGGAGTACAGGTGCCCCGTAAGGGGTTGCGGGTTCGACTCCCGTGCCCTCCGCTCTGACGACAAGTCGGCAACAAGGCCGTCAACGCAACGCGTTGACGGCTTTCATTTTACGTTCTCGGCATTCGCCCCCCTTTGAGCCTTAGTCCACACGACGCGCCCGCGGTGCAGGCAGGGCGACTCGGGCCCTGGATCGGGGCACGACGTCTAGCCGGCGGGCTTCAGCAGCTCGGCCAGCTTCTGATCCAGCTTCTCGCCGCGGGTGTGCAGCGCGCATACTTTGCCTTGGCGGTCGACCAGCACCAGGAACGGTATCGCGTCGATGCCGCACCGGACGGCCAGCGGGTTCTCGAATCCTTGAGCCTGCGGATCGGCGCTGGTGACGGTAGCCCAGGGCAACGGTTGTACATCCAGAAAACGCACGACGGTCTGCCGATCGTCATCCAGGTTGACCCCCACGACTTCGAAACCCTGAGCTTTGTACTTGTCGTACGCCGCCTTGATGTTCGGGATTTCCTGCAGACAGGGCTGGCACCACGTGGCCCAGAAGTCGATCAGGACAATTTTTCCCTGATAGGCGCCCCAATCAAAAGCCTCGCCGTCCGCGCGGACGCCGGTCACGGTGAACGGCTGGCCGATCAAGCCGACGCGACGACGGCCATTGTCGGCGCGGGCAGTCGCCTGGTTCGCCAGATCCGCATCGGCGTGATTCTGAAACGTCTTTTCCAGCAACTCGAACGCCTGGCCCGCCAGCGCATAGTTGCCGGAAATCTCCAACAGTTGCGCGATCTGAGCGGCGACGTTCAACACGTATTCTCCCGGAGTTCCCGCGGCGAGAAGTTTAGTCAGCGCGTCCAGCACGGGCGGGGCGCTGTCCGGTTGGTCGCTGAGCATGGCCTGCAATTTACGGTCCAGATCCAATTCACTTTCGAGCGACTGGATCGAGGCCTGTTCCAACATGGCCCGGACCTCGGCGGCGATCTGCTTGTCCGGGCTGTCTTTATAGGCGTTGCCGATCGTCACGTAGGCTTCGGCCGCGGCGTCCTTGTGTCCGCGCTGCTGCAGCAGCATGGCGGCTTGGCGGGTGATCATAAAGACGCCGGGCGCATCGGGTTGCTCGGCGACCAGCTTTTTCAACTCGTCCAACAGCGGTTGGGCATCGGACAACTGGCCGCTGGCAAGCGACTCGAGCGACATGCCGAACAGCATCAGACGTCCCAGATGGGCGACGTCCGGCTCGGGGTCCGCCGCCGCCTCGCGACAGGCGGTGTTCAGGTCTTTGGTGATCTTGGGATCGCCCAGTCGTGACAGCGCAAGCAAACCGTCCAGCTTGGCCTGCATCGCGGCCACGCGTTGTTTCTTGTCCGAGGTCTGGGCGAGAAGCTTGACGGCCGCCTCGATGCGCGCGGTGTGGATCGCCTGGTAGTCGGCCCGCAGTTCCTGGTCTGTTGCGCCCCGCGGCTGCCGGTGCTGCAATTTTTCGAGGAACCCCATCAGGGCGGCGTTATCATCCGGAACCGGGTAACCGTTCGCGCCGCCCAAGGACGCATCGTCCAAGGCCGTGACGGGCGGCGTCACCGGAGGCGTCGGAACTTCGCCGGGCGCCACGGCCGGGTGTGAGTTCGTCCGAGCGTTCGGCGCCTGTTGGGGCGTCGCCACGGCGTCCGTCGCCGGTGCGTCGTCGACCTGAAATCGGCTGCTGGACGCCGTCACGGGTTCCGGCGGAGGCTGGCCGCACCCGCCCATCGCAAGCAGCGAAACCGCCAGCGTCAGACGCATCAGCGAGGATGGCGCGCATCGGGCGAATAGATCCTGTGTCATGAACGTGGTTCCTTCCAGCGGGGGACCGTGATGGACATTGCGCGAGGCTCGATGGATACCGTAAAGGGGAAATTGTACGACATCCCCATTTTTTTTGCAGCCCCGCTTTTACCGCGTTTCCGCGCGGCCGTGGAGCGTCAAACGCGGACCATTCGCAGGCGGCGCCTGGGGCGAGCGAAAATCGTTCCGCGGCGAAAGCGCAGGCGCGCAGAATTCGCCCCGCGCGTCCTCGGCACAGACCGCGCTCGACCCGGCCCGCGGCCGTCCTGCGGGTACGCTTTCGTCGCGATCTGATGTACACTGGGACTCAGCGTGTTTCTGCCGTACTCGTGTCACCCGTTGCTGGAGCTTGCGATGATCGTCGACAAACAAGTGCCCGCTGCGAGCCGCCGTGACCAGCGCCGTCGATTCCTGAAGGTCGCCGCGGGCGCGGTCGCGACATTGGCTGTCCCGCAAATTGTCCCGTGTACGGTCTGGGGCGCCCGCGCACCAAGCAATCGAATCACCGTGGGATTGGTCGGTTGCGGCCATCAAAGCCAGCGGATCGTGCCCTCGTTTCTTGTCCACGACGACGCGCAGATCGTTGCCGTATGCGACGTCAATCGGCAGGGAAAGGGCTACTATTATCCCGACCAGGTTCTCGGACGCGAGACGGCTCGGCACTGGGTCGACGAGCATTACGCCCAGCGGGCCGGCGTCGGGCAGTACAAGGGCTGCGAGGCCTATCACGATTTTCGCGAGATCGTGGGCCGGGCGGACATCGACGCCGTGGTCATCGTCGTGCCCGATCATTGGCACGCATTGATCGCCGTTGCCGCGCTCCGCGCCGGCAAGGATGTCTATTGTGAAAAACCCTTGGCGCTGACGATCTCCGAGGGACAGGAGATGGTCAAGGCCGTGCGTCAGCATGGTCGCGTGTTCCAGACGGGCGCCCAGTTTCGTTCGAGTCCCAACGTGCGGCGGGCCTGCGAACTGGTCCGCAACGGTCGCTTGGGTCAGATCCGTCTGGTCCGGACCTGGGTGGACGCCAACAGCTTTCCCAGCCCCGGGCCGGGCTGGCAGGCCCAGCCCATTCCCGAGGGTTTCGATTACGATTTCTGGCTGGGACCGGCGCCGGAGGCGCCGTACCACATCGAACGGTGCTTTTTCCGGTGGCGCTATATCCTCGACTATTCCAACGGCCAAACCGCGAACTTCGGCTGCCACACCAACGACATCGCCCAATGGGCGCTCGACATGGACGGGACCGCCCCGGTCGAGTTCGCGGACCACGGCGCCGAATTTCTCCCGTCGGGCAGCCTGTTCACGGCGGCGACCAAGACCGCGTTTCGCGCCCGTTACGCCAACGGCGTGGAATTGATTTGCGAGACGGGCAAAAGCGCAGGAGCCAAGTTCGAGGGCGCCGAAGGCCGCCTCGAGATCGGCCTCGGCGGACGGCTGGTGACCTATCCGGAGAATCTCAAAGACTCGGTGATCGGCGCGAACGAAGTTCACTTGCCGCAGAGCAAGCCCGGCCGCGTGGAAAACGTCCGAAAAGACATCGACGCCGATCACGTCCGCAATTTTCTGGACGCCGTCAAGAGCCGGCAGGATCCGATCAACCCGGTCGAGGCTGGGTTCAGCACGGCCAGCGTGTGCCTGCTTGGCAATCTCGCTCAGATCCTGAAGCGCGGTTTCCGTTGGGATCCCGCCGCGCAACAAAGCACGGATGCGGACGTCAATCGTATGCTCCGGCGCTCGATGCGCGCGCCCTGGACGCTGTAAGCCGGATAGCGTCCAGCCGGCGTCAACGGACGAAGTTCGCCCGGCCGAAACAAAATATTTTCCTAGAGGAGTCCTATCGTGTCGATACGCCCTGCCCTGGTCGCGGCGCTGACGATCGCCGCCGCCATCCTGAGCGCCCCGTGGATCGAGCCGGCGCACAGCGCCCAGCCCAATTACCCGCCGCGCCCGACGGTGATCGAATACGCAGTCGACCCCGCCTGGCCGCAGCGTCCCGACGCATGCGGTCCGCGATCCGCCGTGCCCGGGATCACCGTCGACGGTCAGGATCGCGTGTGGTGCCTCGAGCGCTGTCCGGTTCCCGTGCAGGTGTACGACCAGCAGGGCAGACTGTTGAAGAGCTGGGGGCAAGGACAGTTCAAAAGCCCGCACAGCTTGCGATTCGCGCCGGACGGCAATGTCTGGATCACCGACCACGCCGCACACGTCGTCAAGAAACTGACCCCCGATGGCACGCTGCTGTTGACGCTGGGCACGGCGGGCGAAGCGGGCGAGGACGCGACGCATTTCAACGGTCCGACGGACATCGCGATCACGCCGACCGGAGACCTGTTCATCAGCGACGGGTATGGGAATCGGCGGATCGTGCACCTGGACGCCACGGGCAAGTTCATCAAAGCCTGGGGAGAGTTCGGCGCGGGGCCGGGCCAGTTCTGTCTGCCGCACCAGATCGTCATCGACGCCAGCGGCACGCTGTACGTGGCCGATCGCAACGCCGGCCGCATCCACCTGTACGATCAGGCGGGAAAATTCCTCGGGCACTGGACGAACCTGATCATGCCCTGGGGCTTGTCCATCACGGCGGACAACGAGCTCTGGGTCTGTGGTTCGTCGCCCCAGGCGTGGTATCGCGACGGCCAGTTCCCGCCTCCGAAAGACCAGATCGTGATGCGTCTGAGCACCGACGGCCGCGTGCGGCAGTTGTGGGGCATCCCGATCGGCCAAGACGGCCAAGAGCAGCCCGGCCAGTGCAACTGGATCCACGCCGTGGCGGCCGACTCGCAGGGAAACCTGTACGTCGGAGATATCCTCGGCAAGCGGGCGCAAAAGCTGGTTCGCCAGCCGGCGGGCGAGTAGCGGCGCGAGACCCGCGCCGCCCGCGGTCTATCCTGGGCGGTCGATCGAAAGCGGCCGTACGGAACCCGACCGGGTCGGCTTGAACCACGGCCTCGCCGCGGACGGACCCGGCGCGAAGCACGACGTTCAGGTCGGGGGTCGCGCTGAACCGCTTCGAACCAAGTCGTAAGGACATGGCCCGAAATAGCTTCTCTCGCTCAAATACACTCACTCAAAGACGCCAAGTCGCCAAGACCTGTAAGCATCCGTGGTGTCGGCTGTGCGCCTTGGCGTGAGACCGGTTCGCTGGTTTGGGAACTGGTTTTGGTCCCCATTCTAAACAGATCGCCGTTTCATCCTTCGAGAGAGACCCTGCTGGTGACCGACATCCTGGAACGGATCGTGGCCACGAAACGACGCGAGATCGCGGCCGCGCGCGAGGCGAAGCCTGAATCCGAGCTGTGCGCGGCGCTGCGCGACGCGCCCCCGGTGCGCGATTTTCTGACGGCCGTGTCCCGAACCGACGCCATTCGCCTGATCGCGGAAGTCAAGAAAGCCAGCCCCTCGAAGGGCGTGATCCGGGCGGACTTCGATCCGATCCGGATCGCAGCCACTTACCAGCGACACGGCGCGGCCGCGATCAGCGTGCTGACCGACCGACCGTATTTCCAAGGCTGTTTACAGTACTTGACCGACATTCGGGCCGCGGTCGACGTGCCCTTGCTGCGCAAGGATTTCATCCTGGACCGCTATCAACTGCTCGAAGCTCGCGCGGCGGGCGCCGATGCGGTGCTGCTGATCGCCGAATGCCTGGATGACGCGTCGCTGTGCCGTCTGCACGACGAGACCATCCAACTTGGCATGACGCCCTTGGTCGAGTTGTACGAGCCGGCCAACCTGCCGCGCGTGTTGGCGTGCGGCGCCCGGCTGATCGGCGTCAACAACCGAGATCTCCGCACGTTCGAGGTGGACCTCGCGCGCACGGTGCGAATGCGCGAGGCAATTCCTCGCGACCGCCTGGTGGTCGGCGAGAGCGGGATCCACACCGCCGCCGATGTCCGCCAGTTGCAGGCCGCGGGCGTCGATGCGATGCTCGTCGGTGAATCTTTGATGGCCAGCCCCGACATCGGCGCAGCCGTGGACCGGCTGCTGGGGCGGTGCTAGCGCGTTGTCAAGCCTCAATGTCGGAGGTGACTGCGATGGTTCGTCGCGGTGTATCGTTGGCCTGCGCACGCGCGTTCTCACGCGGATTGCTCGCTCGCCCAGACGCACTCGATTCCCGCCTGGCGAGCCTGCCTGGTCAGTCGCATGGCTGATCCGCGACGCACCAGCAGGCAAGTTCTCAAAACTCGGGATCGGTCCTTGACGAGCCCGTATGCCGGCGCGCACACTGCTGGCTACGTCTCGCGCCCGGCCGGACGACCGACGAAGGTCGGGTGTCGCTTGGCTGGGAACATAACGTTCCAAGGAGCAAACGCATGTCGCAGATCCGCTTCATCCTGATCGGCGGCTTTTTGGGCGCGGGCAAGACAACGATGCTTGCCCGACTGGCGAAGACGTATCGCGACCAAGGACGCAGCGTAGGCATCGTCACGAACGACCAGGCCAGCGATTTGGTGGACACGCACGCGCTGCGCGCCGCCGGATTCGACGTCGGCGAGGTGGCCGGCTCTTGTTTCTGCTGCGACTTCGACGGGCTGGCCGACGCCGTCCGGCAGCTCGAAACGCATCGACGACCCGACGTGATCCTCGCTGAACCGGTCGGCAGTTGCACCGATATCGTGGCGACCGTCGTACAACCGCTGCGGCGGTTGTATGAGGGCAAGTTCGCCGTGGCCCCTTACGGCGTGATCTTGAAGCCCAGCCACGGTCGCAAGATCCTGACGGGCGCGGCCCGCGGAGGATTTTCGCCTCAAGCCGCGTATATTTTCAAGAAACAGTTGGAAGAGGCCGACTTGGTCATCCTCAATCGAATCGACGAACTGACGCCCGGCGAAACCGACGAGCTGGCCGGCTTGATCGATACGGCGTACCCGGGCGTGCCGTTGATCCGCGTGTCCGCCAAGACTGGGGCGGGCTTCGACGCGCTGTTGGAAGCACTCGACCAGCACGGCGAATTCGGGCGCCGCATCCTGGATCTCGATTACGATGTGTACGCCGCCGGCGAAGCCGAGCTGGGTTGGCTCAACAGCAGCCTGCAGATCTCGGCGCCGAACCCGTTCTCGTTGGACGAATTGCTGTTGGAGATCGTGCGTCGCTTGCAGCAATCGCTGGCTGCCGACGCTGCCGAGCCGGCTCACTTGAAGACGATCGGCATGGGCGCCGGTCGCCACGCCGTGGCCAATCTGATCAGCAGCGATCTGGCGCCCGTGGTCTCCGTGGCGGCCGACTGCCACACGCGCGAAGCGGACCTGATTGTCAATGCGCGGGTGGCGATCGATCCGGCGTCTTTGGAACAGCATGTCCGACACGCTGTGCACGGCGTTTGCACAGCGTTGGGCGCTCGCGCCGAGTTTCGTCGGACGCAAAGCCTGCGGCCCGGACGGCCGAATCCGACGCATCGTTACACCGACGCGATCTAGTGCGTCGCCCAGAAGAAACATCGGCGCAGCCGCGATTGTCAGGCGGCGAGAGTTCCGTGCTTCGCCGCGTGCGACAACCCGAAAATTATGATTGGACCACGCGCTGGTCGAGAGTGGTCCGCGATGGCTGCGAGACCGATTCGCAGCGATCGCGTGGCCAGGCCTCGGATGCGCCACGAGGAACCAACCTGAATTGATTAATCTTCTTCCGCTTTTTTGCAAGGCTCGATGATGAGAATGCCCGCTTGGTTTGTCGGCGAGTTCTTCGGTACGTTTCTGTTGATCTTCCTGGGGTGCGGCGCCGTTTGCACCGCGGTCACCACCGGCGCGTTGTCCGGCGTGTTCCAGATCGCGATCGTGTGGGGGCTGGCCATCGCAGTGGCGGTCCATTTGTGCGGCGCCTTGAGTGGGGCGCACATCAATCCGGCGGTCACCCTGAGCTTGGCCGTCTGGGGCGATTTCCCGATGCGACGAGTCCTGCCCTACGCGTTCGCGCAATTCCTAGGCGCGCTGGTTGCCTGTGCCGCGCTATACTGCGTGTTCAGCGACGCGTTGATGGCATACGAAGCCGAACACGGCATCCAGCGCGGACAGCCCGGCAGCGAAGCCACCGCGATGGTTTTTGGCGAGTACTTTCCCAGTCCCAATGGCCAGCCGCTGACCAGCGCCGCTCGGCAACGGCTTTCCCATCTCGCGGCGTTCTGCGCTGAAATCTTCGGCACGGCGATCTTGCTGTTGGTCATCTTCTGCGTCAGCGACGAGCGCAACCAGTCTCGACCTCAAATCCTGACGGCCAGCATCATCGGGCTGACGGTGACCATGCTGGTCACCATCCTGGGGCCGTTCACCATGGCCTGCCTAAACCCCGCGCGAGATTTTGCGCCGCGTCTGTTTTCGTCGCTCGTCGGATGGGGATCGCTTCCCTTCCAAGTCAACGGGCTGGGCTGGCTGACCGTCTACATCTGTGCGCCGTTGGTCGGCGGTCTGCTCGGCGGCGCCGTGTACCGACTGTGCTTCCATCAGTCCTACGCGACTTGACGCGACGCTCGAGCGACGCCGCGCAAATCGATGGTTCGTCACACGCCGCGGTCCGCAGGGCGGCGGGCCGCCAGGACCCGCGGCGCGTTCGCCGAGCGCACCCCCGCGCTTTGCCAGTGCCGTTTATGGCGCCCCGGCGAGCGCGATTCTCAGAACTGCCGAGTCCACGGTCACAACGGCACGCGATAGCGCCGCCCTCGGCGCGGCGAGCGCCGATCGGATCGCGTTGGTCGACTATTCCGATAATTGCGACTCTACCCATCCTTCGATTTGCACGCATGATGCGGTCTGTGGCATGGGGTTCGCCGATAAACGCTTCGGCCCGCTTGGTTCGTTTGTTCAGAATCTTCTTCTGTTACCGATGCAACAGTGAAGGACAGATGGAACGAACGGAAGGTCGTTAAGGAGAAAGCGGATGGATTCGCGTCCCACCAATCTTGCCTTTTTTGGCGGCTTGTTTGCCAGCCTGATTTTCGCGAGCTTCGTGTCGGCTCAGGAAACCCGCTTCCCCGGTCGGCAGACCGCACACGTTCGGCCGGGCGAAGCAACAAGCTCGGACGCCTTGGCGAACGAGCTCGCTGCGCTGCGTGCACGGGTCGAGTATCTCGAAAGCGCCGAATCCGTCGTCTCGGGCGGCGGCGGCGACGAGGTCGCCTGTCCGGGCTGGAGGTTGAGCGCCGAGTTGCTGAACTGGCGTCTGCAGCGCCGCGACCTGGATTTTGCCATTCCGACGGACGACGGCGCGTTGGCCGTCGGGGCGGGCGGCGTCCAGCACGTCGATTTTGGCCGGGACGCGGGCGTTCGTTTGGGCTTGGCACGCCAGACGATCAGCGGCTGGGAGGTGGGGTTCGTCTACACGTATTTCGATACGTCCGCCACTGCCCAGGCTGTCGAGCCGGCCGGCGGAAACCTGTGGGCGACGCGCAGCCATCCGAGTCGCAACCAGGAGGCGAGCACCGCTGACGCCTTCAGCAGCTTCGAATACCAGGTGTTCGATGTGGAGGCTGCGTATGCGTGGGACGCATCGTGTTCGGCCCGCCTGCGGATGTTCGGCGGCCCGCGCTGGGCGCGGACGGACCAACAGTTCCGTGTGGATTACGACGGACGTGACTTCGCCGAGGCCACGGTGACGCACCCCGTCACCATGAATGCGTTCGGCTTGCGTTTGGGGCTCGGTGGCGAGTGGCGACTGGGGCGTGGTTTCAGCTTGTTCGGCCGCGGCGCCGGTTCTGTCATGTACGGGCGGTTCGATGCGCAGACGCGGGAGACCAATATGGCGGGCCTCCAGACCATCGTCGCGATCCAGGACGAGTATCGTCAAGCCGTCCCAGTTCTCGAAGCCGCGGTCGGCCTGTCGTGGCAGCGCGGCGGTTGGGAGCTTGCCGCCGGATACGAAATCGTCGATTGGTTCAACCTCGGCGATCGCTCGGCATTCCCCAACGACGTGCACGAAGGCCTGTACGCGCCGAGCAGCGCCGATGTCGTCCTGGAAGGCGTCTTTGCTCGCGTGGCTTACACCTTCTGACTCTCCGATCCCCGGCAATCAGGGGCCATTGCTTCTTCGCGTCCGCCCTCTCGTTCGGAGCGGGGCTCACGAAGACACGTCTCGCCTCGGTTCGTCCAAGGGTCGAATCAGACGTGACGCGCGCCTATCGCGAGGCGAGAAAGAGACCTTTCAGCGGGTTCGTGGCAAAGCGAGCGTTTCCGATCCGGATCAGCCTGACGTAGGGGCGGCCGGCGGCGTCAATCGAGGAAATCTTCTTCGGCCAGCCGCTCGGGAACGTAGGTTTCGGTGACGTAGCTGATGCCTTTGTTGATCAGGGCTTCGACTTCGAGTTTGAAGCCATTTTGCAGCATCCGTTGAATTTCCTTCTGCCACGCTTTCTTGTTCTCGAACCACGGGTACTGGGCGATTTGCTTGGCCCGCTTGATGTCCGCCTCGGACAGGTTGATGATCACGCTGGGCGTCAACCCGCATCGCTCGTAATCTTTGCTGCGGAGCCCGATGTAGCGGGCTTCGGGAATGGCCATGCGCTTGGATTCGTAGGCTAGATTGATCGAACCCTGCTTGATCACGCTGTAGATGTAGTACCCCCACGGATCGTTGTCCAGCAGACAGTAGACCGGCAAGGCAAGCTCGTGGTGCAGGCGATGCAGCAGCCGCCGGACGCCGCGGGGCGGTTGGCCGCCGCCGTGCGTCAGGATGCAGTTGTGCGTGCGCCAGAACTTGTCCTCGTTGAACCGCCGCCAGACCGTGTCCTTTTCGACGTGTAGGACGAACTTGGCGTCGCACTTCACAAAATCCAGCTCGCCCGGCTCGACGATCGACGGGATGCTGTAGCCGCCCGAACCCATCCGCGAACAGTCGATTTCGTCGCCGATCGAGTTCAGCACCAGATTGCCCACCATCGAACCGCGGTTGCTGGCGTACACGTGCAGTTCTTCGCGCAGGGCGTTCAACGACACCTCGACATCCTCGATCACCGGATCGCACTCCGATTGATCGTCGAACGTCTCCTCGCGACAGCCTTCGATGGTGTGCTTGAGCAGGTAGAACAGGCCACGGATGCTGGTCGTCTTGCCTTCCTCGATCAACTGCTTGCAGCCGCTGCCGACCAGCAGCGTCTGCATGTACACCTTGGCCTGAGACAGGTTGAACAGTTCGCGCCGATTGGTTCCGCTGCCCATCTCGATGAAGCGCTTGGTCTTGTTGTACCGCACGTTGGACAGCGATCGGGATGGGACGTCCAAGCTGGGCGTGCGCCCGCGATCGGCCGCCGCCTCGACCTCGTTCGCCAGGCCGATCAACGCGTCCAGCGTCTTGCGGTCGGCCGCATTGAAGGCGGCGCCTCGTGCCGCGGGCTGGGTAACGGATTTCTTGGCCATGATTAGCTCGCATTTCCGCGGCGCGGATCGCCGCTGGGGTTATCTCCGCCGGCCGCCGTGACGACGGCTTTCGTCAGGGACGGCCGACGCGCATCGGCGCGAGAGCCGGGGGGACCGGCCGACGCGTTCAATCGCCGTTCTGCTCGGCGACGTCCTCTTCCTCTTTCGGCACGCGCACGACCGCGGCGAGCGAATCGTCTTCGTCCAGGCTCATGATCCGCACGCCTTTGGTGTTGCGGCCCGTCACACGCACCTCGCGGACCGCGATCCGCTGGATCTTGCCCCGCGCGGTCATCATCAACAGCTCGTCGTCCTCGTCCACGCGAACCGTGCTGACGACTTTGCCGTTGCGTTTGCCCGTCTTGATGTCCCGCAGCCCCTTGCCGCCGCGACGCTGGGTGCGGTATCGCATATTGCCCGAGGCGCCTTCGCTGTCGCTCTCCGCCGGGTCCGCGCCCGCGGCTTCCTCGCCATCGTCCTCGGCTTCGCCGTGGGGCGCGACGGGCGGGCCGGCATCGAGCGGCAGATCGTCGGGCGAATCGGTGTCGCCCGTCGCCGCATCCCCATCCTCCGCCGCGTCGGACGCCGTGGAATTGGGGCCGAAGTTGGTTCGCTTGCCGTATCCGTTCTCGCAGGCGGTCAGCAGCATGGCATCCGGATCCGCGACGACCATGCCGACCAACACATCGCCCGGCTGCAGCGAAATCCCTTTGACGCCGGACGTGTTGCGGCCCATCGGCCGGGCGTCGGATTCGCGGAAACGAATCGCCATCCCCGCGGCCGTAGACAGCACGACTTCGTCACCGGCTTTGGTCACCACGATATCGACGACTTCGTCGTCCTCGCGGAGCTTGATGGCGATGATCCCGCCTTTTTTCGGGCGGCTGTACTGTTCGAGCGGCGTTTTCTTCACCAAGCCTTTGCGCGTGGCCATCATCAGGTAGTGATCCGGCAAATTGAAATCGCGCACCGGTCGGCAGTCGGCGATCTTTTCGCCCGGCTGCAAACTCAGCAGGTTGACGATCGCGCGGCCCTTGCTCTCGCGCCCCAACTGGGGCAGGCTGAACACCTTCTGCCAAAAGACCTTGCCCTGCGTGGTGAAAAACAACAGATAGGCGTGCGTGCTGGCCACGAACAGGTGCTCGATCGGATCCTCTTCCTCCGTCTGGGCGCCGCGAATCCCTTTGCCGCCGCGCCGTTGGGCGCGGTACACGCTGATCGGCGTCCGCTTGATATAGCCGCGATGGCTGATCGAGACGACCATGGTCTCTTCGGTGATCAGATCCTCGAGATCCAACGAGCCGACCTCTTCGCCGCTGATCTCGGTTCGCCGATCGTCGCCGAACCGGCGCCGGATCTCGCGCAGATCGTCCTTGATGATGTCCAAGATGTTCTGTTCGTCGGACAGGATGCGGAGGTATTCGCCGATTTCCGCCAGCAGGTTGCGGTGCTCGTCGCCCAGCCGCTGCTGTTCGAGGTTGACCAACTGGCCCAAGGTCATCTTGAGGATCGCGTCGGCTTGAACCGGGGTCAGCGTATAGCTGTCGGCGATTCCGCGTTCCTCTTGAAACATGCGGAAGCCTTCGTCGCCCATCGCCCGGGCCATCATCGCCGCCGGACAGGGGACGCCCATGATGCCGACCTTGGCCTCGGCCTGGGTATGCGAGTGGCGGATGATGCGGATGATCTCGTCGATGTTGGCCAACGCCAGCAACAACCCCTCGACCGTGTGCTTGCGTCGCCGGGCCTTGGCCAACAGGAACTGGGTGCGGCGGCGGATCACGGCCACACGGTGGCGGAGAAACTCCTGCAGCAAATCCTTCAGCGTGCACAGCCGCGGCTTGCCGTCGACCAAAGCCAAGAGGATGATCGAGATCGTGTCCTGCAACGGCGAGAACTGGTACAACTGGTTCAGCACGACGTCGGGGTCGGCGTCCCGTTTGACGTCGATCACGATCCGCACGGGCTCCTTCAAGTCGCTCAGATCCTGAACGGCCGAGATGCCCTTGATCTTGTCGCCGTTGACCAGCTCGCCGATCCGCTCGATGATGCGATCGCGGAACTGCTGGAACGGGACTTCGGTGACGACGATCTGCGCGCGGCCGTTGGGCTTGGTCTCGATCTCGGCCCGCGCGCGCACGATGATCGTTCCCCGCCCCGTATGGTAGCCCTGGCGGATGCCGGCTCGACCGCAGATTACGCCGCCGGTGGGAAAATCGGGGCCTTGGACGATCTCTAGCAGCTCGTCGATCGACGTATCGGGCGCGTCGATGATGCGCACCAGGGCGTCGCAGATCTCGCGCAGATTATGGGGCGGAATCGACGTAGCCATCCCCACCGCGATGCCGGTCGTCCCGTTGACCAACAGGTTGGGGAACTTCGAGGGCAGGACCGTCGGCTCGGTGTTCCGCTCGTCATACGTCGGCACGTAATCGACCGTGTCCAGCTTCAGGTCGTCCAACAGCATCGCGGCGACCGGCGACAAGCGGGCTTCGGTGTATCGCATCTGGGCCGCCGGCAGACCGGCGATCGAACCGAAGTTGCCCTGCTTGTCGATCAGCACGTGCCGCATGTTCCACTCTTGGGCCATGCGGACCAGCGTCGGATAGATCACGCTCTCGCCGTGTGGATGGTAGTTGCCGCTGGTGTCGCCGGAGATCTTGGCGCACTTGACCCGCGCCGCGCCCGGCCCGAGGTTCAGGTCGTTCATGGCGACCAGGATGCGACGCTGCGAGGGCTTCAAGCCGTCCCGCACGTCGGGCAACGCACGGCTGACGATGACGCTCATCGCGTAGGTGAGATAGCTCTGCTTCAGCTCCTCCTCGATCGGATGATCGACGAACTCGTTCAACGTCTGGCCATCGGCGGGAAGGCCCTCGGCGTCGTTGTCTGCAGGAGTGGGCAAGTCATTGCCGGCGGGCGGATCGGTGGGCAAGGGCGCAATCCTTTCGATCAATCAAGACGCATCGCGCGCGTCGGGACCTCAATTCCATTGAACGTCAAAGTCTACCACGTTCCACGGCGAATCACAACGGGGCTACGCAACGGATGTGGAGGCGCAACTGATTGACACAACACGAGTTAGAGCTGATTCCTCGGAAACGCGCGCCGTGGCCCCAGAGACGAAAGCGGCGCGGTCACGTCTGCGGGGGCCCGGAAGTCCGGCGGAACATAGGCGGCGCCCGGGATGGCCCGAACGCGTATGGGCGGGATAGACAGCGTGGACAGCAGGGACGGATCGCAGACGACGCCCGTGGTCCCCACCCGATCGAGCCATCGGCGTTCGGCGCCAGACATATTTGGCATGACTCGTGATCCGCCTCGCGATGGGATAGAATGACGCCCATGTTCAACGGCATCGTCACGCGTGCGGCGCGCCGCAGAAATCTCGATCCATCCGCTGCCGGCCGGCGCGTCTGGCGACCCGCGCGGTTGTGGGGGTGATTGCGGCATGAATTGGTTCGTGGGCGCCATTTTCCTGCTGCTGCTGGCCCTGATCTTTGATTTCGGGCTGATGGCTTATGCGATGTACGTGCTGCTGGGCGCGCTCGTGCTCAGCCGCTATCTGACTCGTGTCTGGGCGGACAGCCTGTCGGCCGATCGCCAGTGCAACCGCCTGACGGCGAACATCGGCGACAATGTGGCGGTCGTCGTGACGGTGGCGAACACCGGGCGATGGCCTGTGCTGTGGGTGCTGATGGAAGACCTGCTGCCCCGTCAGGCTCTGATCTATCGACCGCCGAACCTGGCCGTCGACGGCCAGCGGATCAAACTGGCGATGCTGCGGGCGGGCGGGACCAAGAACCTGCTGTACCAGGTGCAGTGCAATCGCCGCGGCTATTACCAGCTCGGCCCGTTGATCATGGAGACGGGCGACCTGTTTGGCCTGCACCGCCGTTACTGCGTCCTCACGGCGCCGCATTTCCTGCTGGTCTTTCCCAAGGTCCTGCCGCTGGAAGGCTACGAAGTCGCCTCGCGGCGGCCGATCGGCGAGGTCCGGATGTCGTATCGACTGGACGAGGATCCGACGCGGATCGCCGGTGTGCGGCCCTACGAGGTCGGCGATCCGCTGAGCCGCGTGCATTGGAAAGCGACGGCGCGAACCGGCCGGCTGCACTGCAAGATTCACGAGCCGTCGACGGTCGCCGGCGCGACGATCCTGCTCGATTTTCACGTCGCCGCGCACGATCCGCGGCACGAACCGATGCGCAGCGAATTGGCGGTGACGATGGCGGCTTCGCTGGCCAACGCCGTCTACGAGATGGGACAGCAGGTCGGACTGGTCACCAATGGCCGGGACGCCGCCGACCGGATTCGGCGGGAAGGCTGGCAGTATGACATCCGCACGCGAGACGCAGCGCGGCGGGCGGTGTCGATGGCCGAGACCAGCGACCGGTTACGTCCGGTGGTGACGCCGACGCGCCGGGGGCCGGACCAAGTGCTGCGGATCTTCGAGACCCTGGCGCGCCTCGAGTTGACCGACGGTCTGGATTTGAGCCAGTTGATCGCCGAAGCGATCGATCAGATTCCGCGCGACGCGACGGTGTTCGCCATCTTGCCGAGCGTCACCGAACGGCACGCCATTGCGCTCGGGAACCTGCGCCGGCGCGGCCTCGCGGTGACGGCGGCCCTGAATCTGTACGGAGACGACGAATTCGCACAGGCCGCCGGGGCGCTGCTGGCCCAGGGGGTCTCGGCCCGCCACCTGCGAGACGAGTCGACGATCGTCAGCCTCTGCGCTCAGTTCACCCTGCGCGGCTGAGGCCGTCTGTCAGCGCGAGATCTTGTAGCCGGCGCGGGTCAGTGAATAGGCCTGGCTGGGACGTTCTTTCACAACCAGTCCTTTGTCGATCAGCCGGCTCATTCCCATCGAGAAATCGGTTGCGCTGAGGCGGCATTCGCGAAAGTCGACAAACAGCATTTCCGCCGGACCGACTTCGTATCGCTGGAACAACTTCAGAATCGCCTTTTCGACGACGCTCATCAAGTTCCTCCTTCCTGCTGGTTCGGCATGCCCCGAACCTAGCGAGTTTACACAGCCGGGCCATACGGTCGCGGCTTCGATGTGTCGCCTTGTCCCGAGCTATCCTCACTCGATATCGAACCTACCTGCTGTAGCATACCGGAAAAATCAGCAATTGGCCAGGGTAACGGGCTGGATGGCTGATATACTCGGAGGATCGATCTCAGGCGTCGTGCCCGATTTCTCGGCGGTCGATCGGCGGATTCGCGGCGTCGCGGAGCCGGGCGTGCGGCAGGGTGGCGTTCGGCAGGGTGGCGTTCGGCAGGGTGGCGTCAGTTGTCAACCGTTGCGTGACCGAGGTGCGGCACGCGTAGACGCGGCATCCTGCCGCGCATTGCATCCGGCGCACGGCGCGCGGGAGGAGAGGTATGGCCGGCATGTTCGGCGATCGGGCAGCGCGTCTCGCGACGATCTGCGGCGCGGCGGCGACCGTGTGGGCGTGGTCAGGCTGCGCGCCGCGGGTCGCGCCGGACCGCCCCGTTCGGCTGCGGCTGGCTCACGTCTATGAAATCGGCTCGCCCACCCATGCCTTCGGGACCGGCCATCTGGCCGAACGACTGGCTGCCGCGGACGTTGATTTGGACGTCGCCGTGTTTCCCGCGGCCCAGTTGGGAAGCGAAGCGGAACTGTTGGAACAGTTGGTGGCCGGCGAGCTGGAACTGGCGATCGCGGGCCCCTCGTTTCTGGCCATGTGGCTTCCGGAGATCGGCGTCTTCGACGCAGCCTACGCGTTTCGCGATTTGGATCAAATGCTCGATATCGCCCGCGGCGAGCTGATGCGGTCGCGCTGGGACGAATTGCGCAGGCGATACGGCGTGCGGGTTCTCGACACGTGGGTCTACGGCGCCAGGCACCTCACCGCCAACAAGCCGATCCGGCATCCGGACGATCTGCGCGGCTTTCGCTTGCGTCTGCCGGCCGCTCGCGTTTGGCAAGCCTCGGGCGTTGCGCTGGGCGCCAGCCCGATGCCGGTGGCCTTTTCCGAGGTGTATATGGCATTGCGTCAAGGCATGGCGGACGGCCAGGAAAACCCCGTGCCCACGATCGCGGCGATGGGTTTCGACGAAGTGCAAAGCTGCGTGAGCCTGACCGGACACATCCAGTCATCGATCCAGATTTTGGTCAACGAGCGGGTTTGGCAGCGATTGAACGCCCGGCAGCAGCGCGCCCTGCTCGATGCGCTGCACGAGTTGGGCGGCGCGGTTCGCGGGGGAACGCAACGCGAGGAACGCGAGATCCTGGCCCGCTGGCGCCGCAACGGCACGCCTCGGATCATCCACGACGTCGACGTGGCCGCGTTTCGCCGCCGCGCGTGGGAGTATTTCTCAACAGGCTTTCCGTTCAGCCGGCTGTACCGCGAAATCCATTCCCAGGCCGCTCGTCCGCCGTCGGACGCGGACGCTCCCAACGGCGCGCCGCCCGCTCGTTTCGCCGCGCACGAGAGCCCGCCATGAACCGTCCTCGCAAGAATCAGAAACGCGGTCGCCGGGAAATGTGGATCCGCGATGCCGAGCGGCTGATGGCCGTCGCCATGCTGCTGTCGATTCTGGGTTCGATGGCCGCGCAGGTGGTGGCCCGCTATGTGTTCCATGCGCCGCTGGCTTGGAGCGAAGAGTGGGCTCGTTTCGCGATGATCTGGCTGGCGTTTCTGGCGGCGGCCTTTGTCATGGCCGAACAGGGCCACATCGCCGTGGACGTGGTGTCGTCGCGGCTGAGCCGCGGGGGCAAGGCGTGGCTCGCGTGCCTGAGCAATGGCTTGGTCGTACTCGCCTGCCTACTGGTGCTGGCCTGCGGGGCGAGGTTCGTGTGGCGAGTCGGCGTGGTCGAATCGCCAGCGTTGGGCATTTCGATGAGCGCCTGGTATGGCGCCGCTTCGGTCGGGTTTGGGCTGATGGCCCTCCACTGTCTGGGGAACACGCTTGCGACCATCCGGCGCGGCCGCGCGGCGTGGGATATTCCGGCCGCGGCATGCGCCGCGGCGGGAACGCAAGACACGGCCGACGCGGATCGCCCATGTGCGTATGTTCCACCCGCCGACGAAGCCCGCGGCGCGAATCCGCCCGCGGCCAGCGACGGACGACCGGCTGACGTTGAACGACCGATGGGCGATGGAGGCCGTTTGTGATTCTGGCGCTGCTCGTCGTGCTGATGCTGATCCTGCTGGCCATTCGCGTCCCCGTGGCTTTTGGCCTGTTGTTGCCCTGTCTGCTGTACGTGGGCTTGTCCGACGACATCTCGTTGGGCGTCGCCCTCCAGCGGATGGTGGCCGGCCTGAACTCCTTTCCTCTGTTGGCCGTGCCGCTGTTCATCATGACCGGCTATCTGAGCAACACGGCTGGATTGGCCGATCGGCTGTTCCGGTTCGTGACCAGCCTGTTGGGAGGTCTGCCCGGCAGCCTGGGATACGTCACCGTGGGCAGCAGCCTCATGTTTTCGTGGATGAGCGGAGCGGCGATCGCCGATGCCGCCGCGCTGGGATCGGTCCTGGTTCCGGCGATGCGCAAGCGAGGGTATGACGAGCGGTTTGCCTTGGGCTTGTGCGCAGCGGCGTCGATGCTCGGTCCGATCATGCCGCCCAGCATCCCCGCGATCATCTACGCCGTCACGGCGGGCGTGTCGGTCGGCGCCCTGTTCTTTGCCGGCGTGCTGCCCGCGCTGGTCCTGGCCGCCGTGCTGTGCGTCTTTGTGTTCTTCCAGGTCCGCGGTCAAGCGGCGGCGGGCGCGACGGTTGACGAGCGGCGCGGGGTCTTGGCCGCCGCCCGCGGGGCCGCGCCGGTGATGCTGACGCCGGTGATCATCCTGGGCGGCATCCTGGGCGGGGTGTTTACGCCTACCGAGGCTGCCGCGACGGCGGTCGTGTATGTTCTCGCCCTGGGCCTGTGCTATCGTTCGCTGTCGTGGCGCAGCCTGTACGACGTCGCGGTCCAGACCGCGCGGACCACCGGGTCGATCATGTTGATCGTCGCCGCCGCCAGCCTGTTCGGCTGGGTGTTGGCTCGCGAACAAGGCCCGCGGATGCTGGCCGAGGTGTTGCGCGACCTGACCGATGATCCGTGGATCTTCCTGGTGTTGGTCAACGCGGCGCTGCTGGTGATCGGGACCGTGTTGGAGCCGACTGCCGCCCTACTGATCACCGTGCCCGTGCTGCTGCCCGTGGCTGCCCAGTTCGGGATTCACCCGGTGCACCTGGGCGTGGTGATGATCTTGAATCTGGTGATCGGACTGCTTACGCCGCCCGTGGGCCTGGTGCTGTACGTACTCAGCTCCGTCACGGGCGCCACCGTCCCGCAGGTGGTGCGCGGCGTCTTTCCGTTCTTGATCCCCTTGGGCATCGCCCTGCTGATCGTCACGTTCGTGCCGTCCGTCAGCCTGTGGCTGCCACAGGCGTTGGGGATGTAGCAGGCCGCCGCGCGGATCGGTGTCCGCCGTGGGCGCATCGCGACACGGCGTTGAGCGCATCGGCGCCGTTAACGCTGGAAATACCCGCGGCGCGTCGTCCGCCGCGTTTGCCGCCGCGAACGATCATCTATGCGGCCGGCTGCCGATGGCAAGTCTTTGTCGAAATCACTCGCCGCGAAGGCCGTCAGCCATGTTGGCGGTCTGCTTAACGGCGCGGTCGGCCGCCCGACGAGCGTCGAGATCGGCCGCCTTGATCGCGGTCGTTATCGCCCCGGTCGCCCCGGTCGCCCCGGTCAGCGCGATCCCCGCGTTCGCGATCCCAACCTCGGTCGGATCCCTCGCCTTCGTCTCGCGGTGCGCGAGGCGGCAGGTCGTCCTTGATCCCCAGCTCCTCCATCGCTCGTCGACGGCTCAGTTTCACTCGGTCGTGATCGTCGATGTCGATCACCAGCACCTTCATCTCGTCGCCAACCGCGCAGACATCCGACACGCGGCTCACAAAGCCATCCGACAGCTCGCTGATGTGGCACAATCCGTCGCGGCCCGGCAGAATCTCGACGAACGCGCCGAAGTCCTTGATGCTGATCACGCGTCCGTCGTAGATCCGCCCGATCTGCACGGTCGCCGTACAGGCCTCGATCTGCGCCACGGCGGCCTTCGATGCCTCGGCGTCGTTGCTGGCCACGATCACGGTCCCGTCGTCGTCGACCTCGATGATCGTGCCGGTGGTTTCCTGGATCATGCGGATGTTCTTGCCGCCCGGACCGATCAAGGCGCCGATCTTGTCGGGGTCGATCTTCAACCGAATCAGCCGCGGGGCGAATTTCGACAGTTCGGGGCGCGGCCGCGAGATGGTCGACAGCATCTTGCGGAGGATCTCGATCCGCGCCTCGCGAGATTGGGTCATCGTGGCCCGGATGATCTCCTGGCTGATCCCGGCAATCTTGAGATCCAGTTGGATTCCCGTGATGCCATTCTGCGTCCCGGCGATCTTGAAATCCATATCGCCATAGTGATCCTCGTCGCCGATGATGTCGGTCAACAAAACCCACTGGTCGGACTCTTTCACCAGGCCCACCGAGATGCCCGCCACGGGATTGCTGAGCGGAACGCCCGCGGCCATCAGCCCCAGTGTCGCCCCGCAGACCGAGGCCATCGAGGACGAACCGTTGGATTCCAGGATGTCCGAGATGACGCGAATCGTGTAGGGAAACTCTTCGGGGTCCGGCAGCACGGATTTGACGCTGCGCTCGGCCAGCGCCCCGTGCCCGATCTCGCGTCGGCCCGGTCCGCGAATCGGTCGGCATTCACCCACCGAGAAGGACGGGAAGTTGTAATCCAGCATGAACTTCTTCGAGTACTCTTCGATCAGGTCGTCCACCCGCTGCTCGTCCCGCGTCGTGCCCAACGCCACCGTGATCAGGGCCTGGGTTTCGCCACGCTGGAACACGGCGGATCCGTGGGTGCACGGCAGGACGTCGACACGGCACTCGATGGCGCGGAGAGTCCTGTTGTCCCGACCGTCGGGGCGAGTGCCCGCCAGGATCAAGTCGCGGATGACGCGCGCCTCGAGCTCGTGCCAGGCCGCGTCGAATGTCTCTACCGGCATGGCGTCTTCGGCCGCCGGATCGGGGATCGTCTCGGCCAGCGCTCGCTGCTTCAAGGCGGTCACCGCCTCGCGCCGCGCCTGTTTGCCCTCGGTTCGCTGGGCGGTCTGAAACTCGCCGTAGTACCGCTCGCGAAGCTGAGGCGCGAGCGGATTGGCGGGCGGGGCCTCGAACGGCGCTTTGGTCGCCCCGACTTTGTCGGACAGCTCTCGCTGCAGCGCGCAGATCTCGCGCACCACCCCGTGCGCGAACTCGATCGCCGCGGCCATGTCGTCCTCGGCCATCTCGCGGGCGAATCCTTCGATCATGGTCACCGCCTCTTCGGTCCCAGCCACGATCAGGTCCAGATCGCTTTCATCCAACTGTTCTCGACCAGGAAACGGGATGAATTGGCCGTCGACTCGAGCCACGCGGACCGCGCCGACGGGCGTTGTGAACGGCAACGGAGAAATCAGCAGCGCCGCGGCCACCCCGTTCATCGCCACCACGTCGCTGTCGTGCTGACGATCGCTGGAAAAAACGATCGCCTGGCACTGGACTTCGTCCCGAAACCCTTCGGGAAACAGCGGGCGGATGGGGCGGTCGATCAACCGCGAGGTCAGCGTCTCTTTCGTCGTCGGACGACCCTCGCGCTTGATAAAGCCGCCCGGAAATTTGCCCGCGGCGGCGGTTCGCTCGCGATAGTCGCAGGTCAGCGGAAAGAAATCCAATCCCGCCCGCGCGGGGCCGGACACGACTGCATTCAATACGGTCGTGTCGCCGTACGAGGCCATCACCGCTCCCGCGGCCTGTTTGGCGAGCTCTCCGGTTTCGAATGCGAGCGCAAGATCCCCAAACTGTTTTTCTACACGGACTTTCACGATTTTCGGATCCCTACTTCTGTTCGTTCGATGGAGGCTGCCGAAGCGCGCACGGTCAGCGCACAAGTCCAGCCCCGGAGCCACGAAAGATTCACGAATCGCCTGCGCGCCGACGGCGGCGGCAGCGCACCGTCGAGCGACGACGGACGCCCAGCTTCACGCCGCGCAAGAAATGCCTCGGAAGGCTACTTCCGAATGCCGAGCCGGCCGATGATCTCGAGATAGCGCGCAGCGTCGATGCGCCGCAGATAGTCCAGCAACCGGCGGCGCCGACTGACCATGGCCAACAGACCTCGCCGGGTGGCGAAATCTTTTTTGTGCATCTGCAGATGCTCGGTCAAAGCGTCGATCCGCGTGGTGAGAATGGCAATCTGAACTTCCGGAGAACCAGAATCGCTCTCATCGCGTCTGTATTCTCGCACCAACTCTTGTTTTCGTTCTTTGGTGATCGTCATAGGCTCTGTGTGTCCCTCGGTCCTGGCCGCCCTTGCGCCTGCCCGACCTCGTTCCTACAACATCCCTCCATCGTGCCCAAACCGATGTCAACCACCGGTTGCGGCGATTTCTGACTGTCCACACAATTACACTGTTAGTCGAACAATTTATCGTCCGCGAATTATTTTGCAACCGCAAATCGTCGTGGGACGCCGATTCGGCACAACCCGATTCGCGGCCGGCCCCGCGGCGACCCGACGTCGGAGGAGGGATTTTCGCCCTTCAGGCTGTCGTGGGCGCGGTCCAAGACAGCCCGTGACAGGCTCGGGGTTCGGTCGGGCTTGGCCGCTCGAAACAGGCCTGGGGCACGGTCCGCCGCGCCCCACGCACGGCATCGACACCCGAATCAACGTCCGACGAGATCCCCTGTCAGGAAACACGGCATGGCCAAGAAAGCTGGCTCGCAAGACCGGAGACCCGCCGCCGCGGTGCGGATCGTCTCGGAAAACCGTCAAGCGAAACACAAATACGAAATCCTGGACACGCTGGAATGCGGGCTGGTGCTGGTCGGCAGCGAGGTGAAGAGCTTGCGGACGGGCAAAGTCTCGCTGGACGAAGCCTACGGTCGAGTGCGCAGCGGCGAAGTCTGGTTGATCGGGTGCGACATCCCCGAGTACCCGCAGGCGACGGTCTGGAACCACGAGCCGAAGCGTCCACGGAAGCTGTTGCTGCACCAGCGCGAGTTGCAGCGGTTCGCCAACCGCGCCCACGAAAAAGGCTTGACGCTCGTCCCGCTCAAACTGTATTTCAACGAGCGAGGCGTGGCCAAACTGCTGCTGGGCCTGTGCCGCGGCAAGCAACTGCACGACAAACGCGAAACGATCAAAAAAGCCGATGTCCAGCGCGACTTGGCTCGTATGTTGCGCGGGCGCCGCTGAGCCTACTTCGACGTGGCGCCGTGGGGATGAAAACCTCGTCGCGAGCCTTTCCCGTTGCGCTTGTCGTGCGACATCCACTGGCCGTCTCCCAATTCGAGCGGAAGCGGACGCGGTGCGCATCGTGGACGCGGCCTCCTGCCGCGTACTTCCTGTCGCACCCGCCCGCCGGGATCCGCGCGCTGCACCACTTGACGCAAACGTCGGCGGCGCTTACATCTATCGTTGCGCGACCCAGGCGCGGACGGAGTGCACGCACCTCGTCCCTCGCTTTTTCCACGACCGCACACGCTGTGCGGCCGAACCATGAACCGGCCGACGCGATCGTCTCGCCGGTCTTTTGCCAATCGAGGGCCTAGCGACAGCCATGAACGCCATTCCCATCAAACGTGCGATTATCAGCGTCAGCGACAAGTTTGGCTTGGCGGACTTTGCCCATGGCTTGACCGATGCCGGGGTCGAGATTTTCAGCACGGGCGGGACGCGCCGGTATCTGGAGAGCTATGGGCTGCCGATTCGGGACATCTCCGCCTATACCGGCTTTCCGGAGATGATGCACGGTCGGCTGAAGACGCTGCATCCCAAAGTCTTTGGCGGGATTCTCTGCCGCCACGACCAGGACGACGACATGGCAGCGCTTGCCCAGCACGACATCGCCTCGTTCGAGCTGATCGTGGTGAATCTGTACCCGTTCGAGGCTACGGTGTCGCGCCCGAACGTGACGCCAGCCGAAGCGATCGAGCAGATCGACATCGGCGGCCCCAGCTTGATCCGCGCCGCCGCGAAAAACCACGCGTTCGTCGCGGTGGTCACCAATCCCGAACAATACTCGGCCGTGCTGGACGAGATCATCCGCGACGGCAGCGTCTCGGACGAGCTCCGGCGGCGGCTGGCCGGCGACGCGTTCGAACGTACGGCCGCGTATGACCGTGCGATCGCGACCTATTTTTCGACCGGTGCGGCGACCGCGCAATTCCCGCCCGTATTGAATCTGTCCTGGCGCTGCAAGGCCGAACTGCGATACGGCGAGAACCCGCATCAGGCGGCGGCCGTGTATCGCGAGGTCGGTGCGCGCGGCCCCAGCGTGATCAACGGCCGGCAACTCAACGGCAAAGAGTTGTCGTACAACAATCTGTTGGATCTGGACAGCGCGCTGAGCATCGCCCGGTCATTTGCCGAGCCGGCAGCGGTCGTCATCAAACACAACAACCCGTGCGGCGCAGCGACCGCCGCGACTTTGGCGGCCGCGACAGAAAAAGCGATGGCCGGCGACCCGGTCAGCGCATTCGGCTCGGTCCTGGGGTTCAACCGCACGGTCGACGTGGCGACCGCCGAGATCCTCGCTGCGCCTGGATTGTTCATCGAGGCGATCATTGCGCCGGATTTCGAGGCCGCCGCCGTCGGCGCGCTGACCACCAAGCCGAAATGGAAGGCCAACGTGCGGCTGATGCAGGTCGGCCTGCTGGACGAGGCGCCGTCCGGACGCCACGTTCGCTACTTGGATGGCGGCTTGTTGGTCCAGGACGCCGACGTCGCGCCCGACCCGGAAGCCGACTGGAAGATCGTCACGCAAGCCGCACCGCCCGACAGTCTGCTCGACGATCTCCGCTTTGCCTGGGCGATCGTCCGTCACGTGAAGTCCAACGCCATCGTCCTCTGCCACGACTCGGCCCTGTGCGGCGTCGGGGCGGGGCAGATGAGCCGCGTCGATTCCGTCGAGATCGCGATCCGCAAGGCCGGCGAGCGGGCGCGCGGGGCCGTTTTGGCGTCGGATGCGTTCTTCCCTTTCCCGGATTCGATCCACCAGGCCGCCGAGGCCGGAATTGCCGCCGTGATCCAACCGGGTGGATCCGTCCGCGACGACGAGGTGATCGCCGCGTGCGACCAGTATGGCCTGTCGATGATCTTCACGGGCCGCCGACACTTCAAGCATTAGAGTCTTGGTCCGTATCATGCGCGCACTGTGCGCGGATCTTGTGCACCGATCTGTACAGTACACCTTTGGGTTATTGGTTCCAACACGCATTAGAGTCTTGGTTCGTATCATGCGCGCACGGTGCGCGCATCTTGTACACTGGTCTGTACATTACACTGTTGGGTTATGGATACTGGCACGTGTTAGGTTGGATTGGG
>JAVYAJ010000101.1:0-15096 GCA_032229885.1 Candidatus Anammoximicrobium sp.
AGTGCGGGTCGAGTTCACGCCGGCCCCGCTCCCCGCTCTCTCACTCCGGGATTGGCACTAATGCGGTAAACCTTCGCGGCACGATGCCGCGACCCTTCCGGCAGGATGCCCCTCACGACTCGCCAACTTCAGACGGCAAGAATTCCAGTTCCCGGGGAACCAACACAGCGATTTGGACGGCACGAGGTTCGAACCGCTCGGACAACATCCTCGAAAACAGTCTTCTTCCCCACCCACCCACCCACTTACACACTCCTTTTTCGCGGGCGACACCTGACATGAAATTGCACACTCCCGTACGGGCTTGGATTTCCATCGGAACGATCCTCGTTTCGGCTTGCTTCGGACTAATTTGCATCAAGCCCGCTGCGGCCCAGGACGCGGACGGATTCGTCCCGTTGTTCAACGGCCGCGACCTGACGGGGTGGACGCCGATGAACGTGGCTCCGGACACGTTCTACGTACGGGACGGGATGATCATCACCAGCGGCGTGCCGACCGGCTTGTTGCGCACGGATCGCATGTACGAGAATTTCATTCTGGAACTCGAGTGGCGGCACATGCATGAGGGCGGGAACAGCGGTGTCTTCACCTGGAGCGATGGCCTGCCGACGCCGGGCAGCGCGTTTCCTCGCGGGATCGAAGTCCAAATTCTTGATCTGGGCTATGCGAAGAATCCGGGAGCGAACGAATGGTTTACCACGCACGGCGATATCTTTCCCGTGGGTGGCGCGACGATGACAACCACGGGCCGAATCTCGAAAACCGGCGCCCGCAGCTTCCCTATCGAGGATCGGACGAAACCGTCTCCTGAATGGAACCACTATCGATTGGTCGGCGATCACGGCGAGCTGCGGCTGTCGGTCAATGGCAAAGAAGTGACCGTCGGCAAGGACTGCGTGCCGCGCCGCGGCTATTTGTGTTTGGAATCCGAGGGCAGCGAGTGCCAGTTTCGCAACCTGCGGATCAAGGAACTGCCTCCGTCTCCGACGCCGGCCGAGCAGACGGCGAATCCCTACGAGGGCTTCGTTCCGCTGTTCAACCACAAGGACTTCGACGGCTGGAAAACGAGCGACGCGATCCGCGCAGTCTGGTCCGTGCGTGGTTCCAAATTTGTCAGCAAAGGCGGCCTGACAGGCTCGGATCTGGACTTGTGGACCGAGAACAAATACCGCGACTTCGTGCTGTGTGTCGACTGGCGTCTGGCGAACAAGCCCGAACTAAAAGCCCGGCCGACCTTCACCGACGACGGCCTGTACGCGCGCGGCGCGGACGGGAAAATCGTCCGCACCCCCATCCTTGACGCCGGCGACAGCGGCATCTATCTGCGCGGCGCCGCGCGCTATCAAGTGAACATCTGGAGCCAGCCGATGGGCTCGGGCGACATCAACGAAATGCACAAGGACGCGAGCTTGCCCGCCGAGCTGCGCCGCGCGATGTTGCCGCGAGTAAACGCCGACGCGCCGTTCGGCAAGTGGAACCGATTCTTTATCACGCTGCGCGGCGATCGCGTTACCGTCGTGCTGAACGGCCAGACCGTGATCGAAGACTGTCAACTGCCCGGGATTCCGGCCGAAGGCCCGATTGCGCTGCAGTACCATGGCGACGAGGTCGAGTTCACGAACGTGTTTATCCGCGAGTTGACATCGGACAGCACGCCGCGCTGAGCCGTTCGGTACCGCGCGCACGCCGGGCGGAACGAGCGCGATCCACCGCCCGCGTGACCGCCGGGCGGCGCGCATCCCGCAACCGATCGAGATCATTGGGCGTGCGGCCTGGCGCGGGACGACGACGGGACGGCCACGCGCCGCCCGCCGGACCAGCGCACGACGTCCACGGGATTCGTGGAAGGCATCGGCCGTTTGCACGCTCGCGGGCGATGGTGCGTTCGCCGGAGCAGCAGCCGAACACGCCGCGAGGTCAGCCAGCGGCGCGCCCGCCGGGGGCGTCTGGATCGTCGTGGCCGGTGGCCCCGCGTTGCCGCTCGACCCTGCGCCGGCGCAGGACGTATCGGACCAGCGAGAACAAACCTGCGAACCGATAGCCCGGGTCCACGTAGTGTTCGAGGACATAAAACGCGAAATAGTACGCGCGGCAGAATCCCCAAATCGTCAGGGCAAGCAACAACGCGGCTTTCCACGTCGGTGCTTCCAGCATCAGCAGCGTGGCGGACGCCGTACCGATCAGCGTCAGCAACACGGCCTTGAGCCACATCAGACGCTTGTTTTGTAGGTCTCGCATGAGCGGTGTTTGTACCCGAACGGGGCCAGTGGACGTCGCGGTATGCCGCGTGGCGCCGCCGGGACCTCGCCATTGGCGGCTCGCCGGTGCGCAATCCGGTTGCTCGCGCGTTATCTTGCGGCCTGCCCCTCCGGGCTGGCTGGTGATCACGCTGGCCAGCGGGACCGTTTGACCGTCGATCGGCCGCGCGGTCTTGTCCCGACCCGCCGCTGCGACCCCATCAACTGCGCGACGGCGACGCTGCGCTGTCCGAGGCGCCGGACGGCTGGCGCCCACTCCGCTTTCGCTCGTCGCGATGTCGCTGGGCATGATCGCCGTCCACACGCCTGTCGCCGTGCGCGACACGGGCACGGCCATCGACGGCAGTGCGGTTCGGGTTGTTCCGGCTGGCATTGTTTTGACCGGGGCTATTCTGAGCGTCTCCGTTCTGGCCTGTGCCGTTCTGGCCTGTGCCGTTCTGTTCGGGGGCGTTTTGGTCGGCTTGGCTTTGCTCGGCGCCGTCGCGGTCCGTCTGGGCTTGGTCCGCTCCGTTCTGATCGCTGATCGCGTGTTCGGTGTCCGCGGCGGTTTCCGAAGAACTCGGGGTTTTCGACGCGACCGGCGCTTTGGTCTTCAACCCTGCTTTGCGCGACTGTCCTGTGCGGCCGGTGGCAAACAGGATCTCGGCGGGCGTGACCAATCCATCCCGATTCCGATCATACGCGGCGAACTCTTTTTCTGGCGAAGCCGACCCGGTTTGCGCGAACTCGGACAACGTCAGTTGGCCGTCGCCGTCGCGGTCCGCTTTCAGAAACCAGTCGGGCAAGCCGAGCGGCAATCGCGACGGGCGAACGTAAAATCGGCGTTCACTCGGATCCTCAGCCGGCGCTGTCTCGGACGAATCGCCGGAGTCGTTCGTTGCAGCGTCCGGCGGAGTCCCGCTGTCTTCGTCGCGCGTCGTGGCCGCCGAGTGGGCGCCGACGCCGGAGGGCGGCAGGAACGATGGCAAGAGGACGATTCCGGCCGCGCCGGCGGGCATCAACCGAATTCGGCGATGGGCGCCATACCCGGCGACGTAACGCGCTAGCTCGTCGGTCGTCACTTCGCCGTTCTCGTCGAGATCGGCGACGCCGATTCGGTCATCTATTCGCTCCCATTCGGCCCGCACAAGCCGTCCGTCGCCATCGGCGTCGTGATCGGCCATCCAACGTTCGGCAAAACGCCACACCTTGGCCGGAATCGCGTCGCGCCCCGGTGGCGTCGGCGAGTCGGGCATGGCGTCCTCTGCAATCGCGACGCACGAAAAGATCAGCCAAGTGAGAACAGCCGGCCATGCCATGCTGGCGCAGTTGTCAAACATTCGAGATGTCCCTTCGATATAGGCCGAAGCGCTAGGGTCGAGCGTCGGACCCGGCATCAAGCCCGGACGTCACACGCACACGTCAAATGGCGTTCGCCACGGGCCTGCGTGCAGGACCGGCCATCCGCGGATCCGACTTCGACCCACCATCCATTATGTCAAGGTTCGATGTGGCTTGGCTAGTGCGACGTTAAGGCTACATGTCGGGGATCGCCGCGATCGTCGGGCCGCGGGAGTTCCGTGCTCTGCCGAGTGCGACAATCCGAAAATCATGATTAAACAAGGCCCTCGTCCGGAGGCCGTGCTCGCGGCGTTCGTGAACACGGCATCGTGCCGTGATCCGGAGTGGCAGTCGGGCGCGCGAGACTCGCGGAGCGCTGGGTGGATCGCCGAGTTGGATGGGACGAATCGGGCGGGCGGTCGTAGCCAAAGAGAAGGCATCGTCGGCGTCGACGAGCATGGTTTTACGAAACCTGGTTCTGCGGTCGAGCCAGCGCGGCGGCCAGCATGCGGCGAAGATTGCCGCCGAAGATCAGCGCGCGGCCCGCGTCGGACAGGTTCGCGCTGTAGACCTTGGCCAGTTGCGAGGCAAAGCTGCGCCCACCAGCATCGCTGCCGTACAGCACGCGGTGCGCGCCCAGCTCGCGCACCGCCATCTCGACGAATCCGGCGGTCGGATCGCTGCCGCAGATGTCGATCGACACGTTGGAACGGCTTCGAATCGCTCGAATGCCCCGTTCCCAATCGTTCCCGGCATGGGCGCAGATGAACGTGGCGTCGGGGTGTCGAGCCGCCAGTTCCGCGACATCCTCGCAGCTCGACTCGCCGGGCAAGTTCTCGCCGACGCGATTGTACGCATGTTGCAGAACGGGTACGCGCAGCCCGACGGCTCGGCGAATGATGGGATCCAGCTCGGGCCGTGAACAGCGCATGGCGATCCACAGCTTGACGCCGACCATCGGTCCGTTGGCGACGCACCGGTCGAGCTCGTCCAGGCTCGCTGTCGGGTGTTTCGGGTTCAGATAGACCATCCCCATCACGCGCGTCGGCGCGTGCGCGATCGCCTGCAGCACCTGGTCATTCTGTTTGCGCAGCTCGTCGGGCGACGGGTCGCCAACGAAGGACGTGCCCATGAACACGACAAGTCGCTCGATTCCGACATGTCGGGCGCACTGCAGCAGGCGGTCTGTCCGTTGTTCGACGCTGCCGCTCACGCCGGCCAGGTGCGTGTGTGCGTCCCAGATCGCCGTATCTGGGTCGCGAACCGTATCTGAGCCGTGCGCCGTGTCTGCATCGTGCGCCGTCGGAGACGCCGAACCGTCGATCGTCGCCGGATCGCGGGCCAAGACCGCGCCCGCCCGCGAGGCGGCCGCCAGTCCGGCCAGTTGCATCGCTCGAGTCAAGACCTCGCGTCGCGAGATTTCGGAGATCTCGGCGGCCGAAGGTTCGCGACGAGCGGTTTGCTGATCGTCGGGTTTCGCGCGCATGACAGACCTTTCGTTCGACGGGGGCACACTCGGTCGGGCGGCCTGTTCCACGATTCTCTGGTTCGACGTTGCCACGGCTCCCACGTTGTCGCAACACGTCGCCCGGACCGGAACAGTCCGCTGCGACGGATCTCGATCCGTCGTTGCCGCACGGACCGTGGTTTTTACGCGTTCCGCTTCATTTGCGCACCGTACACCCAGGCCGCTTCGCCCTGCACCTCATCCTTCGCCGTGTTCCTCGTCATCGTCTTCGTCCGCTCGCTCGTCGTCGTCATCTTGATCATCGTCGACCTCGCCGAACAAGCGAGTTCGCTCGCTGCGCCCGATCAGGCGGGAAAGCACGTGCAACGGAGTCGCCTCGATGTCGTACTGATATCCTCCGGGGCCGCACACGCCATCCAACGTGCTCAGGATCTGGCGACAGCGTTCGGGGCTGTCATCAGGGCCACGAATGAAGAGCGGCATACCCTCGGAGCCGTACTCGAACTCTTCGTCCGACTCGCGCGGATCGATGTCGCCGAAGATCGAGCAGACGCGACGATATTCCGCATGCGGCTCGAAGCCCAAGTTCCGCGCATATTCGACGGCGCCTTCGACCACCTTACGGACGTCGGCGGGCGCGTGGTCTTCCATCTCGACACACTTCGCCATGGTCTCGCACATCTCGTCGTATTCGCTTCGACCGAGCGTGCGGCCAAAAGCGTCCTTCACGCCGAGACAGAAGCTATCGATCAGGAAGCAAGCCATCGCCACCATGCCCGCGGACAACTGGCGACTGATCACGACCCATCCTATTCCCTCGGACGTGAGGTTCTCGCTAATCCGGCAGTGGAGAATCGGCGCGCGAGAGGCCAACGCCAGTGTCTCGTGCAGGCTGAGATTCTTCTTGCGGCTCAGTTCATGCCGTCGCCCCTTCCGCTTGGCGGTTCTCCGCTCGAGCTTTTTCTGTCGCCGTCGTTGATTGGCTGTCATGGTCGAGTATCCTTCTCCCGATCGTGGGAAACGCGGGAACGGATCTACCGGCACGAAACGGTCACGTCATCGCTGTCCCGCCCTGCTGTACCTCAACGTTGTGCTGCATTGTTGTACTGCGCGATGGGCGGTTTGAACAAGACGAGCCTTGCGCTGTCCGAGCCGAAGTTGACGATATGCTGTTGTCGCCGGCACAGTGCATCGTCCGCGCGCCGGGCGCCGTGTCCGTATCGCCGAGCTCATCCGATGGACCGCGGCCTCAGAACTTTCCGCTGCGAACCTGAAAGTGCGTCGGTTTGTCCAGGCTTTCGCCTCCGCGACGGACCCACTCGGCGGTCCAGCGGATCAGCGTCTGGGCGTCGACGCGAATGTCCCCCAACAGCGCTCGCCCCTGCGTGCCGTCGTTCAGCAAGGCGGTCGCCCCCTCTTGACCGGCGAACCGCACCGGCTTGCCCAGCAACTGTCCGAACTGCTCGGCCACGTCGCGCACTCGCAGGAACTCGGGGCCAGCGACATTGAACACCCGGGCGGGCGTCGCGACATGGGCCAGCGCCGCCAGCGCCATCGCGTTGGCATCGGCTTGCCAGATCACATTGAACATCGGTGTCGATAGGTCGATCTCGCGCCCTGCATCGACGTCGCGGGCAATGTCGACCAGCACGCCGTACCGCATCTCGGTCGCATAGTTCAGCCGCAGCAGGGCGGTCGGGATCTGGTCGCGAGCCGCGAAGTACTCGAACGTCCGTTCCCGGCCCAGCACGGTCATCGCATACTCGCCGACCGGTCCAGGGTCGTCCGTCTCGCGCGAGCCGCCGCCATCCACGGGCGCCAACGGGTAGACGTTGCCGCTGGAAAAGGCCACGATCCGGCTGTGGCGAAACCGGCGGCAGACGAGCGCCGGCGCATAACAATTCATCGCCCAGGTCAACGCCGGGTTGCGGCTGGCGCCGAACTTCATGCCGGTCATGAAGATCACGTTGGGGATCTCGGGCAGCGAGCGGACCGATTCTTCGTCCAGCAGGTCGCACACCAGCGTTTCGACGCCCCAGGCTTCCAACCGAGAGCGCAGGCCATCATCCGAAAAGCGACTGGCGCCGATCACCCGGCGTGGGACGCCCGCCGCCTCCGACGCGCGACGCGCCATGCGAGCCAACGTGGGTCCCATCTTGCCGCCGACCCCCAGGATCAACAGATCGCCGGGCGCGTTCGCCAGGGCCGCGATGGCCTGGGGACTGGGTTCGCTGAGTCGCTCGTCGAGGTCCTGGATGGACGCCGGAGGCGAATCGGTCATCGGGGGGCTCCTTGGTAGTGCCTTCGTGCTGCCGCGTCGAACTGGGCCTGCTGCCAGCGCCGAGCCGACAAAGCTCTCGGCGCCGCGCCCGTCGCATGGAATCGGCGATTGGGCATACGGCCCCCGCCTCCAATCAGCCTAACGAAATCGTGCGCAAAAAAAAGTCCGGATGCCGACGGGAATCGCGGAAGACGGACAGAGATTTTAGGGTCGCAACAGAGGGTCCGTGATCGTCAAAAGCCGATCACGCCGTTGTCGTAAGGCGAGCCCTTGGTCGCCGCCGACCTGCATCAGCGGTTGTAAAGGCCGTGGTGCGCCGGTTAGAATGCGTCGTCTGGCGTCTTCGGGTACGAATCCCCTGCGCGATGCGGGGTCTTGGATACGTTGATTGCGGTCCCCCTTGGCTGCGTTGCGACTTGGCTCGAGATGACTTCTCCAGACCAGATTGCCTCACGCAAACACGGCCAGAGCGCAAGAGGCCGAGGGCTCAACGCTGGCTGGCTTTGTCCGGCGGCGTGAGACCATTTTCCGGATTCGGAAAAGCGTTCCGGAGCGAACCTTGAGACGACTACGCACACGGATATGTTGTTGGCGTTTACGACCCGTTGGTAACCCGCGCGAGAGAGAACCGGACGATGCCCGACACCCAGTCTTTTGATTTGCCGACCGCCTTGGGCCAACTGGAGGCGGCCCTCCAGCAGCGCAAGCTGACCGACGGTGCGGCCCACAACATTCGCCAGTGGCTGACCGAGCCTCGCTATGCCCCGTACGCAGCGCAGGTCGCCGAGCATCTGGCACTGGGAAAATGGCAGCAGTTGGACGACGCCTTCTGGACAGTCATCCCCTTCGGAACCGGCGGTCGTCGGGGCCGAATGTATCCGATCGGCAGCAATGCGATCAATGACCGGACGATCGGCGAGAGCGCGCAAGGGCTGGCCGACTATGTCAAGCGGGAACTCGGTGCGCAGGGCGAGCTGGCCTGTGCGATCGCGTACGACACGCGAATCAACTCGCGGCATTTCGCCGAACTGTGCGCCGGAATCATGGTGGCGGCCGGATTCAAAGTGTACTTTCTGGACGACTATCGCAGCACGCCCGAGCTCTCGTTTCTGGTCCGCTTCAAACGCTGTTCGTGCGGGATCATGGTCACGGCCAGCCACAACCCGCCCAGCGACAACGCGGTCAAAGTGTACTGGGCGACCGGCTGCCAGGTCATGCCGCCGCACGACGCGGCGATCATCGAGCGGGTGATGCAGGTCCAGGACATCCGGCAGGCGGACTTCGCCCAGTCCGTGGCGGACGGCCGCGTCGTGATTTGCACGGCCGAGACGGACGTTGCGTTCCAACAGGCCGTCCTGGCCCAACGTCGTCCGGGATCGCGAGACTTGAAAATCGTCTATTCGCCGTTGCACGGCGTCGGCGAATCGGCCGTCTGTCCGGTCCTGCACGCCGACGGATTTGCCGAGGTCGAGGTGTTTGGACCGCATCGCCAGCCCGACGGCAATTTCCCCAACGTCCCGGGCCATGTCTCCAATCCGGAAAACCCGCAAGTGTACGACGCGATCATCCAGCGGGCTCGCGAGACGGGCGCCGATCTGGTCATTGCGACCGATCCCGACTGCGATCGCATGGGCATCGCCGCGCCGCGGACGCTGGAGCCTGGCGCGGACTGGACGACGTTCACCGGCAACCAGATCGGCGCCCTGCTGACGGATTTCGTCCTGCGAAACTCGACCGGCTTGACGCCCGAACACTATCTGGTCAAGACGCTGGTCACGACCGAGATGATTCGCCGCATCGGCCAATCCTACAACGTCCCCACATACGGCGATCTGCTGGTCGGCTTCAAGTACATCGGCGGTACGATGGACGAGCGCGGGCCGGAAAAGTTCGTGTTGGGGCTCGAAGAATCGTACGGGTACCTGGCCGGCCATTATGCACGCGACAAGGACGCCGCGTTGGCGGCGATGCTGATGGCCGAGGCGGCGGCCGAAGCCAAGGCCGCGGGCAAGTCCGTCTCTGAACGACTGGACGATCTGTTCTGGCAGCATGGATATCACGCCGAACGCACGATCAACCTACAGATGGAAGGCTCGGAAGGCATGGCGCGCATGCAGACGCTGATGCAGCGTTTCCGCGACCAACCGCCCCCCAGCCTGGACGGTCATCCCGTCGTCGCGGTGCGCGATTACAAGCGCCTGACGGTCCGCGCCGTCGACGGCGCGACGCAGCCGCTGGACGGTCCGCGGGGCGATATGGTCATGCTCGATCTAGCGGTCGAAGGAAATTACGTCGCCGTGCGCCCATCGGGCACCGAACCCAAGGTCAAGCTGTACATGTTCGCCTTTGTCCCCGCCGAACAATTGGCCGATCTGGAACAGACCAAGCTGGACATCGCCGAACGCCTGGACGGATTCGCGGCGGATCTAAAGGCTTTCGCCGACGCCGTGGCTTGACATACGCGGGATCCGTGCGTTGTGGATGCAGCCGGGAAAGGCCGTGAATCATGCCGCCCGGTCGCTGGAAAAGGAACGGGGAACATGGCAAATGCCCAAGTCGTCATCGTGGGGCGGCCGAACGTAGGCAAGTCCAGCGTGTTCAATTGGCTGGCCGAGCGACGTCTGGCCATCGTCGACGACATGCCGGGCGTGACGCGCGACCGGATGGCGGTCGAGCTCGAGCACCAGGGCAAGCACTTCGAGTTGGTCGATACGGGCGGGATCGGGTTCCAGGATGCCGACGATTTGACCCAGGAGGTCGAGCAGCAGATCGAGTACGCGCTGGCCGTCGCCGACCTCGTGGTGTTCGTCGTCGACGTGCGAACGGGGTTCGTGCCGCTGGATCAGCAGATCTTCCGGCGGCTGCGATCGCGGTGCAAGCCCGTGCTGCTGGTGGCCAACAAGGCCGACCACGAAAACCTGGACGCGCAGACCAGCGAGTTCTATCGGCTGGGATCCGACGAGATCCTGTGCGTCAGCGCCCTCCAAAACCGCAACCGAGCGGCGCTGCTGGATGCCATCGCCCGGCAGTTGCCGGCTGGCGAGTCCGCCGCGAGCGACGAGCCGACGATGAAGCTGGCGATTGTCGGCCGTCGCAACGTCGGCAAGAGCACGTTCATCAACGCGCTGGTCAACAGCCCGCGGATGATCGTCAGTACGGTGCCCGGCACCACGCGCGACAGCGTGGACGTCCGCTTCGACTCGGACGGCCAACCGCTGATCGCGATCGATACGCCGGGCGTGCGCAAACGGAAAAGCATCCGCCGGGACATCGAGTTCTATGGGCTGCATCGCGCCCAGCGCAGCATTCGACGCGCGGATGTCGTGCTGATGTTTTTCGATGCCGCCGAACCGATCAGCGCCGTCGACAAGCAGTTGGTCAGCTATATCGAGCAGAACCACAAGCCGTGCGTATTCGTCGTCAACAAGTGGGATCTGCTGGCGGAAAAACACCGGACCGGCGAATGGGCCGACTATCTCAGCGAAGCGTTTCCTACGCTCCGCTACGTCCCGATTGCGTTCATTACCGCGACAACCGGCAAGAACGTCAGAAAACTGATAAACCATGCCCAGATGTTGTTCAAACAGGCCCAGCAGCGGCTAGGCACGGGCGAACTGAACCGCCTGATCAAACGCATTCTCGAACTGCACTCGCCGCCGCTGTACCGCAATCGGCCGGCTAAGATCTATTACGCGACGCAATCCGACGTCCAGCCGCCGACACTCGTGCTGATGTGCAACGAACCCAAGGCGTTCTCGTCCTCGTATCGCCGTTATCTGCTGGGCGCCATTCGCGATCATGCGGCTTTTGCCGAGGTTCCGATCCGTGTGTTCTTTGACAAACGGAAGAGCGAACCCGGAGACCGTGCCGCAGATCGGACTGAACGACAACCCGATCGGCCGCAACCGACATAAAGCCGCCATATTTCTTGTCTTTCCCAAACCGCGCTATTAAGATCGCATAATAGAACAGACCCACTCTAGTCATCACGTGCGGCCAAGACGGATAAATTGCCAGGACGAATGATCAAGACGAATGATGAGGTGACGCAAATGGCTCGGCGGCAATTGCTGGTGTCCATGCTGTTGTGCTCGGCGCTACTGGCGCTGACCGGTTCGAACTTGTTTGGACAGGGGCAAGGAAACGGCGTTATCGTCGATGCGGACGGTGTGCTCCGCACGCGCGTCTTTCCCGATCCGACGGGCGCGCTCACTCGCCAACGTTTAGCGGCGGCCCAGGCATCCCTGGCGCCGGACCTGGCGCGGGCCAGCAAACTGCGCAAGGTCTCGCTGAACCGACTCGAGGCGGTCGTCGGCGAGCGTTTGGCCATGGGCCAGGGGCTGAGCGACGAGATGCGGTATCTGGCCGGCCTGACTCGGATCCGCAACGTGTTCTACTATCCACAGACCGGTGACATCGTGATCGCAGGCACCGCCGAAGGTTTCATGATCAACACGGCGGGGCGTCCGATCGGGATTCACACGGGCCGCGCGGTCCTCGAGCTACAGGATCTGGTGGTGGCCCTGCGGGCGTTCCCGCCCGGCGGCCAGCGCACGGAGGCCTTTGTCGTGTCGATCGATCCCACGCCAGAAGGCTTGGCGCGGATGCGTCAGTATCTGGCGAGCATTGGCGGGCGGGCCGTGCCCGGAGACGACCAGCGGATCGCGATGGGCCTGAAAGAGACCTTGGGTCTACAGGACGTGCGGATCGAAGGCGTCGCCCGCAACACGCACTTTGCCCAGGTGATGCTCGAAGCCGATTATCGCATGAAGCTGATCGGAATCGGTTTGGAAAACCCGGCCGTTCGCATCCCCAGCTATGTCTCGCGAGCCAACCCGCGATCGGTGGCCCGCAACGCGCTGCAGCGCTGGTACTTTACGCCCAACTATGATTGCGTGCGGGTTAGCGATGATGAACTGGCGATGGCTTTGGAGGGCGAAGGCGTCCAGTTGCTGAACGAAGACCAGCTCGTTCAGGCCGACGGCGGTCGCGCGATCTCCGCCACGAATGACCACGCGAGCCAGGCATTCGTGAGCACGTTCACCGCCAAGTACGCCGACCTAGCGGCCAAGGAGCCCGTCTACGCCCAGTTGCGGAATCTGATCGACCTGTCGATCGCGGCCGCGTTTATCCAGCAGCGCGACTACTACGGCCAAGCCAACTGGCAGATGCCCGTGTTTGGCAGCGAAGAACGCTTTGCGGTCGAGACCTACCCAGAACCCAAACAGGTGGAAACGGCAGTCAACGCCATCTGGAAGGGCAATACGCTGATGACGCCAATCGGTGGCGGAGTCAGCATCCGCCCGCTGCTGGCGCTGGCCACCGACCGCATCAAGCCGGACGACAAAGGCGAGGTGAACGCGCTGCGCAGCCAGACCGACATCACCGCGCTGCCCAAAGACCGCTGGTGGTGGGACTGAGGGCGTGGGCTAAACCGCCATGGGTTAAGCCGCGATGGGCCAATCCGCGTCGAGGCGGTTCGACGCTCGACCGTCTGACCGCCAGACAATGCCTCACTTCCCGCATGCGGCGAACACCGCCGCTTTTTTTCGTCCGCCGATGTGTCTCGGTTTCCGCAACGCTATCTGGCGCGGTTGCCGCGCAGCGCCCAATTGCCCGCATCAGCCCCCCATCCGCGGGGATCGCCCGGATACGCGCCACGAACGGCGGACGCGACGCAGCGCATCACTCCGGACGACCAGTGCAGGCTTGGAGAGCCACGCACCGTCGTGGCCGTCGTGGCCGTAGGCCGCAGGGGCTCGAAAACATGCGCACAAAGTCTACGATGGTTGCGCTTCGTCGCCCAACGGGATGGCCTCGTCGCGCTCGATCTCAACCAACCACGATCTCAGCCAACCATTGTCAAAAAAGACTCCCACTGATCGAAACGCGCCGATGACGACTCGCCGATGGCGACGCGGCTGCGTCGTCGACGCGCCCTTGCCGCGCCGTGCCGGAGGGCCCGAGACCGCGTTTGTTCGAAGAATGAGGAGACTGTGCGGTGACGTTTCGAAGCCAAAGTGTTGTCCGTGTGGCCAGCGCGGCGGTGCTGGCCGTCTCGTTTTTGTCGTCGGCGGCCGCGGCCGATCGGCCGAATGTTCTGGTGATCCTGACCGACGACCAGCGGTACGACACGCTGGGTCTGGCCGGCAGCAAGCATTTGCAGACGCCGAATCTCGACCGTTTGGGCAGGGAAGGTGTGTATTTTCGCAACTTCTTCTGCACGACTTCGCTATGTTCGCCCAGCCGCGCGTCGATCCTCAGCGGGCTGTACGCCCACGCCCACGGCGTGACGGACAACTTTACCGAGTATCCGACGGATCTGAACAGCTTTCCCGCCGCGCTGCAAAAAGCGGGCTACGAAACGGCCTATGTCGGCAAGTGGCACATGGGCGAGGAGAACGACGAGCCGCGCCCCGGATTCGACTGGTTTGTGACGCACAAAGGGCAGGGCAAGTACTTCGATACCGAATTCAACTTCAACGGCCAGCGGCGCGAGGTGGTTCACGGATATTACACGCATGCCGTGACCGACATGGCGCTGCAATGGCTCGATCGTCCCCACGACGGCAAGCCCTGGCTGTTGATGGTGGGCCACAAGGCGTCGCACAGCTTCTACTTTGCCGAGCCCAAATATGAACATACGTTCGACGCGGTGCGCATCGCGTACCCGGAAACGGCGTTCATGCTGGCCGACAAACCGGGCTGGATCAACGAGCGGCTGTATACCTGGCACGGGATCTACGGCCCGCTGTTCGGTTGGCGAAAGAATTTTCCGGACGACCGACCCGAGGCGGTCAAGGATTTTGAGGCCATGACGCGGGCATACTGGAGCACACTGATCTCGGTCGACGACAGCGTGGGACGGCTGTACGAACGCCTGCGACAGCGCGGCGAGTTGGACAATACGATCCTCGTGTTCCTGAGCGACAACGGGATTCTAAACGGCGAGTCCGGGATGGTCGACAAACGCACGATGCACGAGGCGAGCATTCGCATCCCGCTGGTTGTTCGCTATCCCGGATTGGTGGCTCCTGAGCAAGCGAAAGTTGTCGAACAGCAAGTGCTGACCGTGGACCTGGCGCCGAGCATCCTCGAACTGTGCGGCGCGCCGCCGCTGGAAAACATCCACGGCCGTTCGTGGGTCCGACTCGTCCGTCACGGCGATCCTCGGTGGCGCACGTCGTGGTTCTACTATTACAACTACGAGAAGCAGTTCCCGTACACGCCCAACGTCCGCGGCGTCCGCACGGAGAGTTGGAAGTACATGCACTATCCGCACGGCGACGGCGGACCCGACCGGCATCTGGCGGAACTGTACAACATCGAGTTCGATCCGGAGGAACGCTATAACCTGATCGACCGGCCCAAGTACGCCGGAATCGTCCAGCAATTGCGTGGCGAACTGACCCGGTTGATGGCCGAGACGGGGCTGACCACGGAAAACGACAAGATGCCGCTGGACGAAGGCATCAAGCAGGAGCTGCCGGACGCGAAAATTAGGTAATGCCAAGTGCATTGTCCAATTTTCATTGATCGGCTACGCGTGGGGAACCTGATACTGCCGTTCCCAACAGCGGCCGCCGGAGTGCTTCTGTCGAGCCCGCCGGACGTGTCGCGGAGCGTAGTTCGTGTCTGTCGGAAATCGCGTTAAGGCGGAAACAACAGAGGAATCCGCACGCCAGACGGTTTGAAGATTTGCGGCAGTTGTTGTAAACAATGGGAAAACCGCCAAGTGTTTCCAGTGTGGACCACAAATCTTCATC
>JAVYAJ010000102.1:0-20562 GCA_032229885.1 Candidatus Anammoximicrobium sp.
CCGCCCGCCAATCGCAGCGTTCACTCTATCTGCTTTCTCTCTCGACCGAACTACTGTAGCGGAGAGCCGCCCAGACGTCCATTGGCCGACATGACAGCCTTGGCCGACATGACAGGCTGCCCTCCGCCCGCTCGACCCGGCCATCCGGCGAGGCGCGCCGTTGCCAGCGGGACACGCGATACAGTAGACTGGCCGCCGATACCCGCAAGGCCGAGACACGCCACGGTCGGCGAGCAGGCCATGAATCGGCGGCTCGCAAGCCGATCACAGCGACAACCGCGGCGGTTCGCCGGCCACCCGCACCGAGCGGATCGCGGCCCGAAGACGTGCGAGAGACCGCCTGGGCGCGTCGGGCATCGTTACGGAACACGAGTTGAAGGGCTGGCAACCGAGCATGACAGACAGTCGCTACGACGCCTTGTTGGTCGTATCCTTTGGGGGACCCGAGCACCGAGACGAGGTGATCCCGTTTCTGGAAAACGTGCTGCGAGGCACCCGTGTTCCGCGCGAGCGACTGTTGGAGGTCGCGGAACATTATTACCACTTTGACGGAATTAGTCCGATCAACGCCCAGGTGCGCGAGCTGGTGACGGCTCTGGCGGCCGAGCTTCGACGTCATCAGATCGAGTTGCCGATCTACTGGGGCAACCGCAACTGGCATCCCTTGTTGGACGATACGTTGCGGCGGATGAAGGCGGATGGCCGGCGTCGCGCCTTGGCTTTCGTCACGTCGGCCTACGGTTCCTACGCCGGATGCCGCCTGTACCTCGAGAGCATCGATTCGGCTCGCGCGGCGCTCGGCCCCGACGCGCCGACGGTCGACAAACTGCGTCTGTTCTACAACCATCCCGGGTTTATCGAGGCGGCCGCGGCGCGGGTTCGCGAAGCGCTGGCGTCGTTTCCCGTCGAGCGGCGAGACGCGGTTCACATCCTATACACGGCGCACAGCATTCCGACCAGCATGGCCGAGAACTGCGATTACGAGCGTCAGTTGACCGAGACCGGCGCGCTGATCGCCCAAATGTTGGCCCAACCGGACGCTGGCTCGCCGACGGATTGCAATGCCGACCGCGGGCTGCGATGGCAACTGGCCTACCAAAGCCGCAGCGGGCCGCCCCAACAACCGTGGCTCGGGCCGGACATCGGCGACGCCATCCGGCAGTTGGCCGGTCGCGCGGATGTCGGCGGCGTGGTGATCGCGCCGATCGGCTTTCTGTCAGACCACTGCGAGGTTCAGTATGACTTGGATGTCGAAGCCCGCGGGTTGTGCGACGCGCTGGGGCTGCCGATGGTCCGCGCAGGCACGGTCGGCACGCACCCACGTTTGGTGAGCATGATTCGCGAGTTGATCGAGGAACGCCTGGATCCGTCTCGGCCCAAGTCGACGTGTGGCCGCTTCGGCCCGGCTCCGGACGTCTGCCCGCCGGACTGCTGTCTCCCTCTGGCAAATCGGCCGCCGAGGCACGTAGAATGAAGGGCGTTCTGGATTTGGGCTTCGCCGCGCCCGCCCGGCATCCGTCACGTGCGAGCGACGTGCCCGCGTGTGCCTCGCGTTCGCACCGACGATCTGGCTGCTCGCACTTTCGTTCGTCGCCGCGCGCGTGATCGAGCGTGAACACGAGTCTCCCGTGAATCCATGGATCCCACCGCTCGTTCGAGGACGGCAAGTTGACCAGCAGCATCATGATCGACAACCGAGTCAGCGGCGAACCCGGGGTTGCCACCGCACACGTACCCACCGCGTCGCGACGTCGTCGCACGTCGCACTTGAAGCAAATCCCGCGGGAACGGGCCGATCGCGAGCGAATCCGGGAGGCCAGCGTCCGCGCGGCCGCGCGGTTGGACAAATCGCATCCGCTGTCCAAGGACGAGATGGAGCAGTTGGCGCGCGACGTGCTAGATGAACTCGGACTCGCCGAGGGCTACGTCGGTTGGACCATGGTGGCTCTGGCGTCCGAGTTCTGGCGCGATCAGGTCGCCGCGATCCCGCCCGAACGTCGGCTGCTCTTGTTGCCTCACTGCCTGCGGCCGACCGCGGGTTGTCCCGGCGAATACAGCGAGTTCGGCTTGGATTGCGGCTCGTGTCGCGCGTGCGAGGTCGCCGATTTTCGCGAGACGGCCGAGCGTCTGGGATACCGGGTCATCGTGGCGGAAGGGTCGCCGGTGGCGATGAAGATCATCGTGGGCGGCTTTGTGGACGCGATCATTGGGGTCGCCTGCCTGAACGTCCTCGAGAAGGCGATCGACAAGATCTTGCTGGCCGGCATTCCGTGCTTGGCGGTCCCGTTGCTGTCGAGCGACTGTCGCCACACGTCGGTCGACGCGGATTGGGTCGACGAGATGATCCGTGTACGGCGGACGCAGCCCGTGTCGCAGACCGCGACGTATGTCCATCTGCTGCGCGGCGCCGCCGAGTTGTTCGCGCCCGCCGAATTGGAACGCTTGGCCGACCGTCGTCGTGGCGGCCCGCGGCTGGCTGACGAGACGGGCGCCGACTTGGCGGCGCTCGAGCCGATCGCCGCCACCGAAACGTTGGCGCTCGATTTTTTGATGCGCGGCGGGAAATACTCGCGACCGTTCATCACGCTGGCCGTGTACGACGCTTTGACCGGCGGCCACGGGACCACGCCCGACGGCGCCGCCCGGGTGACTGGATTTGCCGACTGGGTGAAACGCACGGCCCTGTCGATCGAAGCGTTTCATAAGGCGTCGCTGATCCACGACGACATCGAAGACGACGACGCTTTCCGCTACGCCAAGCCGGCCATGCACCGCAGGCACGGCGTACCGACGGCGTTGAACGTCGGCGACTATCTGATCGGCTTGGGGTATCGGCTGGTCAGCCGCGAGGCGCATGGCCTGGGCCCCGACGCCGTAGCCGACATCCTCGATTGTCTCGCTCGGTCGCACATGCGCTTATGCGAAGGCCAAGGCGCCGAACTCGTGTGGCGCGACGCGCGAGATAAACGGCTCAAACCGCTCGATGCCCTGACGATCTACGCCCTGAAGACGGCCCCCGCGTTCGAGGCGGCCCTGTATTGCGGCGCGCGGCTGGCCGGGCCGTGCGACGGCTACGCCGAACCGCTGCGCCAGTTCGCGCGACACTTGGGCGTAGCCTTCCAGATCCAGAACGACCTGAACGACTGGCTGGGCGACACCCACAACAAGATGGCGGCCGGAACGGACTCGATCGGCGGCCGCCCCACGCTGTTGTGGGCGCTGGCGCTCGAAGCGCTCGACGGCGACGATCAACAGCGGTTGCTCGATCTGGTCGACGACGCTTCGCTGTCGGAGAACGAACGTCTCGAACGGATTCGCCAGGCATACCTCCGGGCGGGCGTGTTCGAGAAAGCCCACGCCCTGGTCGAAAAATACCAGCAACGCGCCGCCGCCCTGGTCGCAGAGATCGCGCCCCCGGACCTTCAGCGGCTGCTTGCCTACTTGCTTCAGACCGTTCTAGAGCCCGCGGAAGGACAGGATGGCCTGCCCGTCGCACGGCCGAGGTGCGCCGAGCCCTTGCAGCTCGTCCAGATCGCGCAGAATGTACGGTCAGGGCCTAGCGGACCTAGGACGGTGCCCTAGGAGCCTGTCTGAGTATTCGACAATACCACAACAGGTTGTGTTGCTAGCGATCTCACCGCCACAATATGTTGTGGATCGAGCCCAATTCTTGGACAGACTCCCTGGGGCGATGCCCTAGGATTGTCGATCAGCGTCCACAGAATATCGCCGGTTGCACGTTCATCGGCAAGCACCATGTCGATGGCCGCGCCGTGCAGGTAGCGGTTCTGGCCGTCGCCGTTGTCAGCCATCAAGAGCGCCACGTGCTGGCCGTCGTAGATCAGTCGCTGCGTTTCGTCGATAGCTGTATCGCCGTCCACATCCACCGCTCGACCAATTAGCGGGTCGAACGCGTCGTACGCGTGCTCGACTTTCTGCGCCAGCGTGCCCGCGTTGCTCTTGAGACTCACGCTCGTCAGCCGATTGCCGTGGTCCCCGGCGCATTCGACCGTCTTGTCGTCGGCCGGATCATTCGAGATGCGCACGTTACTGAGCGTGTTGCCTTCGGCATCGTACGTGTAATGGAACGTGTCGTCACTCGTCATCCGGAAACATCCGCCCGTGCGCGGGATTTAATCTTCGTGCCACAGCATCCAGCACATTGGGCCAACGGATGTTCTGCATGCGGTTCCTCAGCGTCTGGGCTCGGCCGAAATCTTCGATCCAAGGAAAACTGTTGTCATACCGTTCGTATTGCAGGCCGTCTTGGTCCGTTCTTGCACTTGCGCAGCCGACGTTGCCGTTCGAGTCGCTTGGTCTCTCGGTTGCGATAGATTTCGTAGCTCTTGCAGGGCTCGACACAAGTCAAGACGCCAATCAGCCCCGTTTCAATCCCGTCCTCGATCGCGATCTGACGGGCATATTCGTCCTTGTGAATCTGAGACGACGGCAGATACTTGACCGGCCGATCGGCTCGACGGGCCGCGGCCAGCGAAGCATCGATCAACCGTTCGGTCATGGCTTGGCCGTGCTCACCGAACTCCTGCACCCGAACCCCGACGCGACTGAGGTAACCCATCATGCCATTGACGAAACTGAGCACCCGCAAGGCGCCTCGAAACACGAGCCGATCCCAGCCACTCAGTTCCCCGATGACATGAGCGGCGTTCGTCTAGCCAACTCAGCCCCGCGCCCCCCTCAGCGACCCCAGCGCAGTTTCGCAGTCCGTCGACGCACCGAGCCCTGGTCTGGATCCACCTTTCACGGCGTTTCGAATCGACTTGGGTTGTCACTCTATTTGGTTGGGGCCGAGCAAAGTGAAGCCGCGCTGCAGACTACTGCCAGAAATCAGAATTGATGGGAAAGAACGGCAAACCGTCCCGGAATACCAGATGACCGAGGTGGATACAGCACAACCGAAATGCGAAAAGGTCGGGCGGCGACCACAAGGAAGTACGCTGTCCCGGAGGGACGCGCTCGGTCGCGGCCACGGCAGTCCGTCACGACCGCTCGGGTGCGGCCACGACAGAGCGTGGCCCTCCAGGCGGCCACTCGGTTACGATCACGCGTAGAGCGCGGCGCCAGGCGGCCGCCTGAGTGCGGCCGCGACAGAACGTGGCCCCCCATCGTTGCATAGGCTTGCCGCGAGAGATACGCTTCAGGTTGATTACCTTGATAATCATTGTCCGCAGTGGGTGGTGAACTCGAACTTGTGGCACCACTGGCGTACTGTCGACACGGCCCGCTCGAAATGGTCGATGGACGACACGCGGACAAGTCGTGGATCGGCAGTCCGAGCGTTCGACTGGTCCGAATCGGGTCGAGTTTAGAGATGGTGTGAATTGTACCAAGGGTGGCCGACGGGCGCTCGGGCTGCCAGTCGCAGTCCGTGTCGAGCTTCGCCTAGGGCAACCATCGATGGTCGGCTTGAAGGAGGGTTCGTTATGCGAATGCGCGCAGTGCTTCGATTGTTGACGGCGACGATCGTTCTGCTGGGAGACTGCGTCACGGGCCAATCCGCGACGCCGCCGTGTTGTATCCAGGTTGTCGAGTCGGGGACGGACTGGCCGGTGCCGCTCGTCGAACTGCGGACTACGCACCAGGTGCGGTTCGTCACGGACAACGCCGGCGTGATCGCGTTCGATTTGCCCGAGCTGATGGGACGCCTGACGTGGTTCGAAGTCATCGGTCACGGGTACGAGGCGCCCAAAGACGGGTTTGGGTTCCACGGCGTGCGTTTCACGCCGAAGCCCGGCGAGACCGTTCGCGTCGAGGTCAAACGGACAAGCGTCGCGCGACGGCTCGGGCGACTGACGGGCGCGGGGATCTTTGCCGAAAGCCAAAAGTTGGGGCGCGAGCTCGATTGGCGCGAGTCGGGTGTCGTCGGTTGCGACAGCGTACAGAACGCAGGCCATCGGGACCGCATGTTCTGGCTATGGGGCGATACGACCATGCCGGAGTATCCACTGGGCATCTTTCACGGCACCGGCGCCACGACGGCGATTCAGCCTTTGACCCGGTTCGAGCCGCCGCTGCGGCTCCGCCTGGACTACTTTGCCGACGCCCAAGGCCGGCCGCGGGGCGTGGCCCCGATGCCCGGCCCTGGCCCCACGTGGCTGACCGGGTACGTCAGCCTGCGCGACAAGTCCGGCGCCGCGCGCTTGGTGGCTTCGTATGCCAAGATCAAGCCGGGTACGATGGAGGCGTACGAAACCGGACTGTGCATCTGGAATGACACGACCGACGTGTTCGAGCACCTGCGCACCGTCTGGACCAAGTCGGACCAATCGCCCACGCCGCCGCGTATGCCAGAAGGTCACCCGAATCTGTGGACGGACGCGCAGGGCCGCCAGTGGATCTTGTTCGGCGATCCGTTTCCCGCGCTTCGCTGTCCGGCCAGTTTCGAGGCTTGGCAGGACGCGGCGACGTGGGAAACGCTCGAACCGCAAGAAAGTCTGGTCAGCGCGGCCGATGGCCAGCCGGTCAAGCCGCATCGCGGTTCGATCGCCTGGAACCCTTGGCGCAAGCGGTGGGTTGCCGTGTTCGGGCAGATCTTCGGCCAGCCATCACTGTTGGGCGAACTGTGGTACGCCGAAGCCGACGCGCCGACCGGCCCGTGGGGCAAGGCGGTCAAGGTCGTCACCCACGAGAATTATACGTTCTACAACCCGCGGCTCCATCCCGAGTTCACGCCTCCAGACCAGCCGATCCTGCTGTTCGAAGGCACCTATACGATGTTGTTCAGCGACAACAAACGGCCGACGCCCCGCTTCGACTATAACCAAGTTTTGTACCGTCTGGATCTGGATGATCCGGCTTTGCGACCGGCGCACGGCGAATGAGCCGGTCGCGGCCGCGCCGGGCATGCGACGCGCGCCCGCGCCTTGCGCCGCGCCGACCGATCGGCGCAGCGTGGCGTGGAGCGAACCACCGGCGCGCAGCGCGGCGTCTTATGCCGCACGCGGGTGATCGCGAAACGCAAGCCGCAGCCTGCGCGAGAGACTCGGGTATTCCCTCGCTCACGCTTCGGTTAACGAGTGATTCCCTCGCTTACGCTTCGGGTTACTCAGTGACCCGCGCGTTTACGCTCCGGGTTACGATCGAACGTGGCATCCTCGACAGCGTGCGGTATCGTTCGGGTCCGTCAAGCCGCGGTCTACACCTTTGGCTTGATGAACATCATCTCGGCCGGCGTCACCCAACTGGAACGAAGGTCGACTCGGAACCAGCCTTCGCCGTTCTTGCGGTGGAATCGGCAGGGCGAGCGTCTGCCGAACTCGGACAGGTCGTACTGAGCCCAGGTTTTGCCCAGGTCGAGCGACACGATAAAGCCGGTGGCCAGTGGCGAGGCGGGCGCACAGTGCGACGCCAGGATCACGCCGTCCTGGATGATCATGTTGCCCGACTCGACCTCGGGATTGAACAGCCGGGTGTGTCGCTCGGGTTTGGTCAGGTCGGCCGGATCGCAGCGGAAGACGCCGCGGTCGTAGGGCTTCGGACCGTTCGAGTCGCTGATCCAGTACAGTTGCCCATCGACGAAGTTGATCCCGCCGCATTTGTACCGCGAGTTCGACACGTCGGAAACGACGACCTTCCAATCCCAGCGATCGCGGCTCGCGTCGTACGTGCCTCGCAGCCAATGGCACTCGTGCCCCTCGGGGCGCGTGCCGTCGCCCGTGCAGGCGTAGAACGCGTCCTCGACCGGGTTGTAACAGACGTCATGCACGTGGCGGCAGATGATCGAGTTGTCGGGGTTGCCCAACAAGGTTCCCTCTCGGCCGCCTCCACCGGATCCGTTGTCCCGATAATACGGGTTCTGGCCAAACGAATAAGCGATCTTGACCGTCTGCCCGCCGTCGGTCGAATAGTAGATGTTTACGGGCGTCGCCCCGCCGACGACGTTGCAATAGTTGCCCCACACCAGCATCTCTTTGCCGCCGACCTGGAACGTATTGACGCCGGTCAAGCTGTGATAGTACCAGCCGGGCAGTTCGGCTTTCTGTGGCGTGTGCGGGACATAATCGCTGCCGTCCACGTTCTTGACCGTCACCGGGGCATAGGTCTTCAAGTTGTCGGTGCTCAGATACAGCTTGGCCAACGCGCTGAACAGGACGTTGCCGTTGCTGAGAATCGCGCTGAAGACGATGTTCTTGGCGTCGGGGAAATCGGCGCTATACGGCCAGGTGTGGCCGTTGTCCGTGGACAACAGGATCTTGCCGTCGGTGTACGCGAACGCTTTGTCGCCGGCCTGCGAATCGACGAACAGTCCCTGGGGCTGAGGGCGATACTTGAAATGCGCGTTCTCGCGCACGTCCGGCCAATCGTCCTCGGCCGCGGCGCTTCCGCTCGGTGCGCCAGCGACCAGCAGCCCGCTCGTCGTCGCGGCCGCGGCGCCCAGAAACCGACGTCGACTCCAAAGGCTTTGTTGCGTCATCGTATTGCTCCTCGAAGGGTTGGAGGTGTCGAGCGTCAACGGTGGTCCAGCCGTTGAAGATAAACGCTCGATCGGCGCGAATCCAGGCGGGATGTTCGCGCCCGAGCCGGCCCGCGGTGTGGCGTCCGTTGCGCGACGCCCTGCGCGCTGCGACGTGCGGCGTGCGTCTATGGCGTCTCGGGGATGATCTCGCCGCGCACCATGTCGTCGAACGTTTGGCGCGCACGGATCAGGCGGTCTTGACCATCGCGCACCAGCACCTCGGCCGCCAACGGCTTCGAGTTGTAGTTCGATCCCATCACATAGCCATAGGCGCCGGCGCACCCGATCACCAGCCAGTCGCCGACGCTGGCGACGGGCAACTCGCGACGACAGACGAAACCGCCCTCTTCCTGCGTAAAGATGTCGCCCGATTCGCACAACGGTCCGCCGACGACAACCTCCTGCAACGGTCGGTGTAGATCGCCGTCCGCCGGTGCGATCGCCAGCGGATGGTAGGCGCCGTACAGGATCGGCCGCGCCAGGTTGTTGAAGCCCGCGTCGACCAGATAGAACATGTTGCCGCCCATGCGCTTCACGGCCCGGATCTCGGTCACCAGCCAGCCGCTTTCCGCCACCAAATAGCGACCCGGTTCGATCTCCAGCCGGACTGGATGCTCGAAGGCCTGTTCCAGTCGCCGTCGCGTCGCGTCCCAAAGCCGAAAGTACTCGTCCAAATCGACATACGACTGACTGGCGTTGTAGGGCACCGGCAATCCGCCGCCGGCGCTGATGGTCGTCACGGTCCGACCGACGGTCAGCGCGGCTTGTTCCAACGCTCCGCAGACCTGGCTCAGATGGGCCAGGTCGGTGCCCGAGCCGATGTGCATGTGCACTCCCGTGACGCACAATCCGTGGTGGTCCACCCGCCGCAGGCACTGCTCGAGCTGGGCGTGCCAGATGCCGTGCTTCGACTGCTCGCCGCCGGTGTTCGTCTTCTGGCTATGGCCGTGGCCGAATCCCGGGTTGATCCGCAGAGTCAGGTTGCGGCCCGGAGCGACCGCGCCCAACTGCTCGATCATGTCCGGCGAGCCGGCGTTGACGTGCAGATCGAGCGTACGGACCAACTCGAGCGACTCGGCGTCAAAGATGTCGGCCGTGTACACGATCGGCGGCACGTCGCCGTGCGCGGCAAAACCCGCGGCCAGCGCGCGGCGTACCTCGCCGGCGCTGACGGCGTCGACCACCGCGCCGCAGCGCCGCAGCAGATCCAGAATCGCCAGGTTCGAACAGGCCTTTTGGGCATAGCGGATGACGTCGAACGCCCGCAGATCGGCGACGCGCTGCTCGATCTTCGCCGCATCGTACACATAAAACGGCGTCGGGTAACGCTGGGCCAGATCGGCAACGGCCAGTCCGGCAATTTCGGTCAGCAACGTGGGGAATGGACCTACGGTCGGCACGGAAACACCTGGGGCGGTTTCAAAGGGATGGATCCTGGTGGCTAGCGTCCGGCCTGCCGAGGCGGTCATGGCCGTAGCCGGTTCGACGTCTGACCTCTGCTCAGCAGCTTCGGCTGAACGGTGTTATAAATGTTCAGCGGTTGGAAAACCAGCCGCGATGGACTACACTTTTCCGGGCGCTCGCGGCCCGCGGGCAGGCCTGTCGCGGCAAATGTTCTTCGAGCGCCGTCCACGGAAAGACGACGTACTGGCGATTTGGTTCCAGCCGATTTCCCGACTCATGAAAACGGTCTCACGCGGACGTGCACCGCCGCAACACGTAGACGCGGCTTCCAGCCGCGTATCCAGCCGCGTATCCAACGGTCCCACGCAGACGTGCAGAGACGCACCTCGGCGAAGAGGCAAATGCCCGATCCTCTCCGCCTCGGCGATCTCGACGTGATTCCGCCTGATCCCGAAATCTACCAGATCGCGAGAAATCACTCGGCCCAAGTCCGCGGCGGCGGGCCGTATCTCACACAGCGACAATCTCGTAAAGGAAAGACTTCGATGCAGGATTATGTCAGCGGCAAGGTCGTCGTGATCACGGGGGGAACGTCCGGCTTCGGTTTGGCCTCGGCCCGGCTGCTGTTGGAGCGGGATGCGCGGGTGGTGATCACCGGCCGGAATCCCGAACGACTCGCGGCGGCCCGCGACCAGTTGGCCAATCCGCATCTGTTGGCGATCCGAGCGGACGCGGTCAGCACGTCGGATTGGCAGACCGTCGTTCGCCAAACGGTCGAACAGTTCGCCCGCATCGACGTGCTGGTCAACAACCACGGCGCCGGCGTCAAGATCGCGACGGTCGAAGAGATGACGGACGCGGACTTGCAGACCATCCTCGACATCAACCTCACCTCCGTGATGAAGGGTTGTCGCGAGGTGATTCCGGCGATGAAGCGTCAGGGGTCCGGCCAGATCATCAACGTCTCTAGCGGCTGTGCATACCACAGTTGGCCCAAGTGGGCGATCTATACGGCCGCAAAGGAAGGCTTGGTCGGGTTCACGCGCTGCCTGCATCTCGAGATGTCCGCGTGGGGCGGCAAGGCCACGTCGTTCATTCCCGGTGCGGCCCGAACATCTTTCGCCGCCGCGGCCGGACTTGATGACGATTGGTTGGACGGCTTCCCCGACGCCGACGACTTTGCCCGCACGTTGGTCCACTGTATCGACGTCCCCGAGAACTCGTTCATCGAAGAGGTGAACATCTGGGGCACGCGACAGGTCAAAGAGATGGTGGTGCCGTTCTAGCCAGTGCCTAGCGCGGCCCGCAGCCGCAACCAAACAAGGGTCGAGAAATATTGAGGAGGACCATGAATCACACGAATAAAGACATCGCGTCTAACCGTTTGTCTTCATCCCCGCCATCCGTGTCCATCCGCCGTGATTCGCCTGTCACCTCTCTCCCGGCTACGACGGGGCGCCGAAATCTCAGCGGCCTCAGCGTCTCTGCGTTTCCAAAACGTATTTTCCTGTAGCCTGGCCAGTTTGCCCACGCAAGGACGTCGATCAAACGCAGAGACGCAGAGGACACAGAGCTACTGCCAGCACAAGATGTAATCCTTCAACAACTTAACGCTGTCGCTGTCTGAAAAACTTTGTCGAAAAGTTCACGATGTTTGAGGTTAGTAGCGCAGTGGACGCGGCCGCGGGCCGTGTTGCCCCACGCGCAGCGTACCGCACGCACGCGCTGCGACCCTGTGTCGCCGCCGCGCGGCGCGCCCGACGACCCCCAACAAAGCCAATGGTTGGAATTGCGGAGTTGGCGGCGTCTGACTCGCGGCCAAGGGCATCATCCTCTGCGGCAGGATGCCGCGGCCACGATCGGTCTCTGCGACGCGCCGGCAGGGTCACCAGCGCCGGCTCGACCTATTTTTCGAACGCCCGAGAACTCAAATGCCTCCACTGCCTTCGACCGACGATTCAGCCGACGTCCACGATCCGGCGTTGGCTCGCTATATCCGCCAGGTGCGCTATCCGGGCCTGGGACCGGACGGCCAGCGGCGACTGCTCGCCTCGCGTGTCCTGATCTGCGGTTGCGGCGCGTTGGGCTCGGTATTAGCCAACACGCTCGCGCGGACCGGCGTAGGTCGCCTACGGATCGTCGACCGCGACTTTCTCGAGCTCAGCAACCTGCAACGTCAGGTTCTGTACGACGAAGACGATGTGGCGGCCGGGCTGCCGAAGGCGGTGGCTGCCGAAGCGAAACTACGCCGCATCAACTCGCAGATCGAGATCGAAGCGATCGTCGCCGATGTCGACCACACCAACATCGGCCGTCTGTTGGAAGGCGTCGACGTGATCGTCGACGGAACGGACAACTTCGAGACGCGGTTCTTGCTGAACGACGCGGCGGTCAAATTTGGAATCCCCTGGGTCTACGGCGGCTGCGTCGGCGCCGAGGGACGCACGATGACGATCCTGCCCGGCGACACGGCCTGCCTGCGATGCCTGATGCAGGACGCCCCGCCGCCCGGGACCACCGCCACGTGCGACACGGCGGGCGTCCTGGCGCCGGCGGTGAACGTGGTGGCGTCGTGGCAGGCCAGCGAAGCGATCAAGATCCTGTCGGGGCATCGCGAGGCGTGCAGCCGCGTGTTGCAGGTGTTCGATCTATGGGACAATCGCATTCGACAGATCCAGTTGGACTCGCTCCGCGAGACGGCCGATTGCCCCACCTGTCGTCACGGCGATTTCGCCTGGCTCGACGGCCGTCGCGGCAGCCATACGGCCGTGCTGTGCGGCCGGAACGCGGTCCAGTTGAGTTACCCGGATCGACATGCCACCTCGCTCGAAGTCCTCGAGCGCCAACTGGCGGACGTCGGCCGAGTCACGCGCAACCGGTTCTTGCTCCGGCTCGAGGTGGACAAATACCAGATCACTGTCTTTCCCGACGGCCGCGCGATCGTTGCCGGAACGGACGACGTGGCCGAGGCTCGCACCGTCCACGCCCAATACATCGGCGCCTGAGGTGGCCGCGTGACCGCCCCGCGGTCATCGTAAAGGAGGTTATCCGATGTTCGGATTGATGCGTTTGGCGTTGACGACAATCATCCTGGCGTCGCTGTTGGCCGCTGCCGAGCTGTGGGCCGCAGACGCTTTGCAGCCAACGGAACCGCCCAACATCCTGCTGCTGTATGTGGACAACGTCGGCTATGGCGACCTCGGCTGTTATGGCAATCGGATCGTCCGCACTCCGCGGATCGACCGCCTGGCGAGCGAAGGCGTGCGCTGCACTGACTTCTATGTGGCCGCGTCCAGTTGCACGCCGTCGCGCGGGGCGCTCCTGACGGGTCGCCATCCCCTGCGGAACGGTTTGAGGCATCAACTCCGGACCACGGAAAACTGGATGGGGATCGGGCTGCCCCATCGCGAACGCATCATCCCTCAGTATCTGAAACAAGCCGGGTATGCGACCGCGTGTTTCGGGAAATGGAATATCGGATTTGCGCCCGGCAGCCGCCCGACCGAGCGTGGCTTTGATGAATTTCTGGGCTTCCGCTCGGGCAACATCAACTACTTTACGTACACCTACCACGGCCAGTACGACATGTTCCGCGGGACGGAACCCTTCCCTACCACGGGATACAGCACCGACGTGTTTGCCGACGCGGCTTGCGACTTTATTCGCCGACATGCCAGTGGCCCCTGGCTTGTCTACGTCCCTTTCAACGCCGTCCATTACGTCAGCAGCAGCAACGTGCGGTCGGGCGAGACGCCGCAGTGGCAGACGCCGGCCAAATATCTCGAACGATATGGCTGGCCCGGCGATGATCCGACCGAGCGGCATCGGTATCTGGCTGTGCTTACGGCGTTGGACGACGCCATCGGCCGCGTGCTGGACACGCTGGACGACTTGGCGCTGCGTGAACGCACTCTAGTGATTCTGATTTCCGACAACGGCGCCTTCATGGCGCCCAAATGCGGTTTGGAGGTCGCTTCCAATGCGCCGTTCCGCGACGGCGGCACGACGTGTTACGAAGGCGGTGTCCGCGTTCCGGCCATCTTCCGCTGGCCCGGGACGCTTCGGCCCGGAACCGTCTGTCGAGAGATGTTGAGCCACCTCGATGTTTTGCCGCTGTGCCTGGCCGTCGCCGGCCTGTCCACGCCCGCCGACCGCGTGTTGGATGGGCGCAACCCCCTGCCCACGCTGTGCGGCACGGCGCCATCACCGCACGCGCGGTTGGTGTTCAGTTACGATCGCGCCGCCGGGTTGCGCGAGGGCAATCTGAAAGTCGTCCGGCCCAAACCGAACGCGGCTTGGGAGCTGTATGATTTGGCCGCCGATCCCGGTGAACGTGAGGACTTGGCCGACCGTCGCCCGACGGATTGCGCGCGTCTGGTCGCCGAGTTTCAGCGATGCGTAGCCGAGTCGGCAAAGGATGCGAGCGAACCCGCGCCGACGCACCCGCCCAAAACGCCCCGTGCGGCGACCGACAAAAGCTCGTGATCGCGTACGTGCGGTATGAACCATCCGCGGGATTCGCGGGCGGAGCAGGCTAGCGCAACCATCTTAACGCGGGGCAACTCCCGCAACCCAGAAGTGTAGGGAACAAACCGCTGTACACGATGCGCGCGTCGTGCGCATCGTACGAATCTGAGACTCTGGAACGCTGGTTTGAAACCACGAATAACACGAATAACACGAATGAGACGAATGTGACGAATGTGGCGAATGTAACGAATGTGCCGAATGAGAAAAGGGCCTGCCGGAGGCGGCGTCCGGATTCGTTCGATTTGTGGTTCACGGTGTGCAGCCAGCCAAACCTGACGTTGGCTCTCGCCCGCAACCCAACGGTGTCGTGAACAAACCGCTGTACAAAATGCGCGCGTCGCGCGCACATCGTACGAACTGCGACTCTAATGCAGCGCTTTGAGCATTCCCGCGGCTTTGCCCCAGGTCTCTTCGTACTCGGCCCGCGGATTGGACTGTGCGACGATCCCTCCGCCCACCGGCAACTGCCACCATCCGCGGCCCGCGATGATCGTGCGGATCAGCACGTTCAAATCCATCGCGCCGTCAAAGCCCAGATAGCCGAGACAGCCGCAGTACGGCCCGCGCGCGGTCGGCTCGAGCGCGGCGATGATCTCCATCGCTCGCGTTCGAGGCGCTCCGGTGACCGATACGCCGGGAAAGACGGCCCGTAGCAGATCCAACGCTGTCCGGCCGGTGTCCAGCCGGCCACGGATGGCGGACACCAGATGCTGGACGTACTGGTAGACCTCGACTTCGCACAGTTGGGTCACCCGGACGCTGTCCGGTTCACAGACTTGGGATAGCTCGTCGCGAAGCAAATCGACGGTCAACAGGTTTTCGGCGCGGTCCTTGGCATTCGTCCGCAGATCGTGTGCTGCGAACAGGTCCGACTCGGGAAAAAATGTCCGCCGCCGCGTTCCCTTGATGGGGCGAGTCTCCACGTCGCCATCGCGAATCTCGAGGAATCGTTCAGGCGAGGCGCTGACGATTTGAAATGCGCCGAGGTCGAAATAGGCGGCAAAGGGCGCCGGGTTGCGTTGCCTCAACCTCAGATACAACGAGACGGAATCGGTCGCCGCCGGATACAGCAGCCGCTGGGCCAGGTTCACCTCGGATACGCTTCCAGCCTGGATGAACTCGACGATCTGCTGAACCGCTCGGCAATAGTCGTCCGCCGCAAAGTTGCTGGTCAAACCGGCCCGGCCGGGAACCGCATGTTGCGGCGCCAATCGGTCGATCGTCAGCGTCGGCAACGTGCGGTGCGCTGTCGAATCAACGGCGAGCGAACTCGCGTTGTCGCGACCGTCCAGGATGGCGCGGAAATACGCCAGACGCTGCCTGGCGCGGTTCTGGCGCGCGGTTGGCTCAACCTCGGGCGTGCCCTGCGAGATCAACCATGCCTGATCGGTCTGATGATCGAAGGCCAGCACGACGTCGTACAAGCCGACGGCCAGCGCCGGGACGCCGAACTCGTCGTGCTTCGGCCGCGGGATTCCTGCCAGGCCGCGGTTCAGGTCGTAGCCAAACATCCCGGCTGCGCCGCCCTGAAACGGCGGCAACCCCGACAGAGTCGGGGTTGTCCAGCCCTCGAGCCGCCGGGCGAGCGTTTCCCAAACGCCCTCGCCATCCACCGATAGTTCGAGGTAATCGAACGGATCGGCAACGAGAAACGAGTAACGCCCCAGCCGTGGATGCCTCGCCGCACTATCCAGCAGCAGACAGTGGGGCAGCCGACAGAACGCCCGTAACGCGGCCTCGATATTGGGAGCCGGACGCACCTGCTCGACGATGGCGTTGGGCATGGTCAATGGCCGATGTTTTGGGACACCGATGGGACGGTTGGGTTATCCGGTGGGCGGCCGACATGGCCATATCAATGTCGCATCCTGCACAGCACAGGCGGGCGGAAATCCGTCCAGCGAGCTTCGATTTTCCGCCGCGTGCGGCGTGTCTTGGCCGCTAGCCCCCCTGCGGGCCCGCAGGGGGCTAGACCAGCAAGCGAAATCACGTCGCGCGCGACGTGCCCAAAGACCGAACGTCCGCGACGGGTCAGCCGTCCAACACCCAGCCGCTGCGGTACTCGCGACGGATCAGCGCATCCGCCTCGGGGCAATTGCGGGCCTTCAGATTGGCCGCGTCCCAGTCCAGCTTGCGCTTGGTCCGAAACGCGACGACGCCCAACAGATTGTTTTCGACCAGCTTGCCGGAGTAATCAAAATTGCACAACGTTGGCGAGCCGGTCTTGGCCCCATCGATCCATTCACGGTAGTGCCCGACCGACGGAGGAATCGTCGGCGCCGGCGGCTCGAATCCCTTGTACTGGTCTTCCGGCAGCAGGATCCGCTTGCCATAGTCGGCGACCAACTGGCCCTTGTCGCCGACGAACAGCACGCCGATTCCCCACTTCTGCAGATCCTGACCGGGAGGCGATGGCGGACGTTGGATGCCGTCGTACCACTTGAGCGTCACCGGGCCACGATCGCCGATCGCCGGATGTTCCCAGCGGGCGATCAACCAGTGCGGGTAGCTCTCGTCGCTGCGCGGGTCGCCCTCGGCCTCGACGCTGATCGGATCTCGCAGCCCCAGAGCCCAGAACGGCAGGTCGATCAGATGGCTGCCCATGTCCCCGATGCAACCGTTGCCCCAATCCCAGTGCTGTTCCCACGTCATGCACCCCGGCAGATAGCTGGGATGGTACGCCCGCTGTGGCGCCGGCCCCAGCCATAGATCCCAGTTCAGCTCGGGCGGGCACGGCGGCTCGTCCGTGGGTCGGGCGGGCGTCGGGCCGACGCGGCTGCACCACACGTGCGCCTCGCGAACCGTGCCGATCGCTCCGCCTTGAATCAACTCGACCACGCGACGATAGTTGTCGGTCGCGTGGATCTGAGTTCCCATCTGCGTGGCGAGCTTGCCCTTGTTCGCGTTGTATTTCTCTTGGACGACGCGTGCTTCGTACACCGAATGGGCCAGCGGCTTTTCGCAGTAGACGCTGAGCCCGCGGTTCATGGCCCATACGCACGCCGGCGCGTGCGTGTGGTCGGTGGTGCTGATGACGACGGCGTCCAGGTCTTTCTGGTCGACCAACTTGCGCCAGTCGGCATAGGTTTTGGCCTGCGGGTGTTTCTCGGCCGCGGCTCCCAGGCGGCGCGAATCCACGTCGCATAGCGCGACGATGTTCTCGCTGGACACGCCGCCCAGGTTGGCGCTGCCGCGACCCGCGGCCCCGATGATTCCGATGTTCAGTTTCTCGTTGGGCGAGCGACGCTCGGCGGCGCGGCTCGGTCCGACGATCCACAGACCCGCGCCCAGCGCTGCGCTGGTCTGCAGGAATTGACGGCGAGGCGTTCGATGGCTCACAGCATGTTCCTTTCGTGCAAACGGCATGAAAACAAAACGCAGAGGGGAATGCGGCGCACGCGGATCTCGCGAATCCGCTGCGCCCACAACGTGCGGGCTTGGCCCTCGTTCAGCCCTGGGAAAGTGGACTTCGGTCCGCGCCCATGACGGGCACAGATGCTCGTAATAAGCCTGTCCGATTCTCATTCAGCCTTGGGGCGACAGCCGGTACGCGCACTGTCCAAAACAACTCGCACCGCGCGGCCAGCTCGGTCCCTGAGACGCGCCGATGCTGACCGCCGACACTCGTCGCTCGCGGCTCCGACTCCAAATCTTCTTCACAAATTGCCAAGAAGTCCAGCGGTACGAGGCGATCCCGTCCGGCGGTTAGCACCGTTCGAGAAATAAATGTCTGATGTCCGCCCGCCCTTTCGGCAACAGGCCAGGGCGAGGACGGCCGAAAGTGCGTCGGTTGTTTCTCGAACGGTGCTTACGCCTCGGCCACCACCCTTTGCGCGACTCGCGCCGCTCGCAACCCGATCTTGTGACGTCCATTTCGACGGCCGTTGCGCGGCGCGCGGTCTTGTCGGTCACGACTCTAAGCGTCCGGGGCCGGCTCGCGAACCAACCGGCTGATCTGCTTGAACTCGGGCGTTCCGGCCCGCTCGCACCACTCGAAGATCGCCGCTTCGGTCGAGGTCAATGTCGCGCCTGCCGATTCCATCCGCCGCAGTGCCGTTCGATAATCGACCTCGAAACGCGAACCGACTGCGTCCACCGCAATGTACACGCGAAAGCCGTCCCCCAGTAGGTCTAAAGCGGTTTGCTGAACGCAGACATGCGTCTCGATGCCAGCGAGCAACACTTTCGGCCGCCCCAGCCCCGCCCAGCGACGAAAGATCTCGCCTCGCTCGCCACAGCTAAACGCCAGTTTGCTCGGGATCCCCGATTGACCGACGCTCGCGGCCAATCGCTCGGCCAGCTCGGGCACGGTCGCCCCTAATCCCTGCGGGTATTGTTCCGTGGCGGCCAGATCGAGCCCCAGGATCCGCGCCGCGTCGATCAATCGGCGGACATTCCAGACGAGGCGCGGGCCGTGCTGAATCGACGGCAGCAAACGCTGCTGCACGTCGACGACCAGCAAGGCCGTGTCGTCACGAGACATCAATTCCGGACTGCGAGGCAGTCGTCCGCCAGTGTTCATGGGCTCCATTATTCTGCTCCCCACGAAGAAAAGCAAGTCGATGGCGAGGCACGGCGGGCTGGCGCCCCCGTGCACCGTCCCGTGCTGGCGTGGTCAAGTTCAGATCTCCGGACATACGGCTATGGCGTTGTGAGCGGTTCATGGGACCGAATGGCCAACTTAAGGCAAAGACCCGTCCCGGGAAATGTAGTGCCCAAGGCGTTCAGTTCAGTACATAAAGATGCTACGGCCTTGGTGCGGTGAGGAGATGATTGCGGCGCCACTTCCACCCCGCGCGGCCAGCAGCCGCAACCAGACAACGGCCAAGAACTATTGAAGAGGGCCACGAATCATGCGAATAAAGACATCGCGGCTAACCGTTTTTCTTCATCCCTGCTATCCGTGTCCATCCGGGGACGTTGGCCGCCGAAGACGCAGAAGGACGCAGAAGTTCTTCTTCATCCCTGCCACCCGTGTCCATCCGTGTTCGTCTGTGGTTCCCAGAGCTACAGTAAGCACAACATGTACCCCTTCAACAACTTAACGTTGCCGCTGCCTGAAAACATTGTCAACAAGTTCACGATGTTTGAGGTTAGTAGTATAGAGTCCCTCTCCGCGAACTTCGATGCGACCGGCGGATTGAAACGCCGCTTGTAGGAGCGTTCGACCTTCGTCAGCCGTGCGAGCGTAATGGTCTCCAAGCAGCCGCAAGAGACGTGTCTCGACCTGGGCCGTCATCTTGATTGGGTCGACGATCAATTTCTTCTCTGTCTTGAGCGTCTTGAGGCCAGCGGCGGAGACACGACGTGGCAACGACTTCAAGGCTGTCTGGATACGCGCGACATTCGTTTCTGCTTCGCTCAGCTCGGCCCGCAGTTCGGCATGAGCTGCTTTGAATCCTTCCATCGTCCCGTGATCGGACGCCTCGCGCCAGTCCACGGCCGCCCCAAGCTGCGCTTGCAGCCACTGCACCCGTGTCCGGGCAGCAGCCAACTCGCCCTCTAGGGGCTGATGCTCGGGATTCGGGCGATCCTGCTCCTGACCGACATCCTGAACCTCGTACTCCAGTAATGCATCCAACGCACATTCCGCACCCAGGTACTTGAAGTAGTTCTCCTGTCGCCAGCGATTGAATTGCCGATAAGCGACCTCGGTCTGCTCCAAGTCTTGACGAGTCGTCAAAATCGACGTTTGCCGATCGTCGTCACGAAACACCTGAACCTCGCGCATCCAAAGATACTGGGGGCTCACACCGCAGCCGCTGTTCTGGCCCCGCGGGCGAAGGCGTCCGATTCTCACCCCGCGACGCTCCGTAATCCGGTAAACATACCGCCGTCCCTCCACCATACGCTCCATTGTCCTAAAATGTGACACCGGCCAAGGCCGACTCTTTCCCTTCCGATAGGTCATCACGTCGACGCCCAATTCGTTCAGGCGGGCGAACAGCTTAGGGCTAAACCCGCCCCGGTCGAAGATCACGACCGGCCGACGGTCGCCTACCAACTGCTTGACATCTGTCAGGATCGGCTCTAATTGTACAGCGCCATTTTGGGCTTTCAATCTGATGTAAGTCGGTATTATATCGGGCGTTACGACAGCGAGAAGCGGTCTTGGCTGATTTGCTGCGACGTGGGATGATTGTCCAGTTTCG
>JAVYAJ010000103.1:0-2210 GCA_032229885.1 Candidatus Anammoximicrobium sp.
ATCGGAAGAAGCCGGCCGGGCGGTACAGCGACGAGGCGTAGAGCTGTCCGCGAAACACGACCAGCCCTCCCACGGCCTCGGTGTCCGGCAACTGGCCGCAGTCCGTCCAGCGCGTCTCGCCTTCGTACCGAAACACGCGGCCGCCGAGTGTCGTGTTCGGAGATTCGGTCAACGCCGAGCCCGCCAATCGATACTTGCCCGTGCCCGCGTATAAGCAGCCCTCGTACACGGCCAACGCGGTCACCGAGTTGGAACCGTCCGGCGCGCCGCAGTCGATCCAATCGCCGTCGATCCAATCGCCGTCGCCGTCCGGTTTGTCGGTCACCGCCGCCGATGAATCTCCGACCGGCGGGCTCCCAGCCGTCGCAGCGGTCTTTTGCAGCCGCGCCCGCTCGCGGCCCGCGCCGGGGCAGTACCGATAGACGTGTCCTGCGTCGCCTTCGTCCGGCTCGCACGTCCCCGCGTACAGCTCGCCGTCGTGCACGGCCAAAGCAAAAGCCAGCGTGGCCTTGCCCGGACGTCCACAATCCCGCCAAGCGGAAATTCGATTGTCGTCGATGCTGAACTGCAAATGGCGCCAATTGGCTTGGGTCGTCGTCGCTCCCAGGTTGCTCTTCAGTGTCAGATGGAACCCGCGTCGCTGCGCCGGACTGTACTGGCTGATCAGATCGCCGGGCAGACGATCCGACACCTCGTCCGATTGTGCCCACATCGCAAGCGTGAACGGACCCGTGCCGTGCCGCGGCGACTCGTCCGCCGCGATGTCCCGCGGCGTCTGCAGTGTCGGCCAATGCCCAACCAGATCACGCCGCAGATCGACTTGCTCGTCACGCGGCCACAGATATCGATCGAGAAAGGCGTACGCCGCCTGGCGTTCGGCCGCGGGAAACGCGTGGCCCGCGTCGGGATGCCGCACGACCAACCGGTCCGCGGCTTGGAACACCTCGCGATACACGGGCCGCGCGGCCACGATGCAGTCCTGGACGCCGGACACCTCGAAGTCCGGGGCGTCGTGCAGCGGGGCGTTCACGAACACCGGACGCGGCGCCAGCACGGCCAGCACCTCGGTAAAGTCAAACGGGATCTTGGCCGGATCGTCATGGTAAACCGTCTTGATCCGGGGCATATACCAACGGCTGCTCCAGGCCCGAATATCACCGCCGGCGTGTTTGGCGAACACGTTGAACCCACAGCTCGACACAATCGCCTTGATGCGCGGGTCGAAGACGCCCAGAAACAGGGCGTTGTGTCCGCCGAGCGAATGGCCGATGACTCCGATGGCCTGGCCATCGACGAACGGCAGCGATTGCAGCAGATCCACGCCGCGCCGATGGTTGACGATGCCCTTCATCGTGGCACTGGCGTATCCCAATGCGTAGGGATCCGTTCGGTACTCGGCCGTATGCAACAACGGATAATCGAGCACCAGGCATACGTATCCTCGCATGGCCAGCTCGTGGGCATACGCTCGATCGGTGACGGTCGTCAGACCGGCCGGAATATCCTTGCCGGCCGCCGCGCTGCCCGGCAGGCAGATCATCGCCGGGCGACGCGTGTCGGAGCCGGCGCCGTCGGGCACGAGCAACCAGCCCGACAGCCGGTCTCCGGGCTCGACGGCAAACGTCACGTGCTGCCGCACATAGTGTCGCAGCCGTGTTTCCGCGTCGACCTGCAAATCCAAGGGAATCGTCGCCGCGGCCGGCAGAGGCCCCATCGCTTGTTCCATGCTGGCGCGGATGTGCGCCGCACGGCGACTCCAATCCTCCGGTGAACGCACCGGCTGCAAGCCGCCTTGATCGTCGTGAAAGACGAGTAAGTTCGCGCGATCCTCGTACCACGGCGGGGCGTCGGTCTGCGCGCGGCACCAAGCTGCCGCGGACAGGATCAGGCCGATCACCACGGCTGGGCACGCAGCGTGCCAACCTAGCCACGACGGCTTTGCTGACGAACGTGCGTCGAATGCCGCTCGTCGCCCATCGACAATCGCGCGTTGCAATCGCATCGTATTACTCCCTCTCTCGCGCTCGGCGCCCCATGAAACTCGGTTCGCTATGCCCCGTCCGCTATGCCCCGTCCGCTATGCCCCGTCCGCTATGCCCCGTCCGTTATGCCCCGTCCGTCATGTCTCGTCCGTCATGTCTCGTCCGTCATGTCTCGTCCGTCATGTCTCGTCCGTCATGTCTCGTCCGTCATGTCTCGTCCGTCATGTC
>JAVYAJ010000104.1:0-10608 GCA_032229885.1 Candidatus Anammoximicrobium sp.
GCTACTGCAAGCACAAGATGTAACCCTTCAACAACTTAACGCTGTCGTTGCCTGAAAACATTGTCAAAATTTTCACGATGTTTGAGGTTAGTAGTATGGGGCAAGCGTCCATTCGCTTTAGTATAACGCGTGGGCAATTATCGGACAGTCCCCGCCACGACTTTAGCAATCATTCGAACAGCCGGCATGGGCACTGCGAAAACGGGCAGGGCTGAAGGGCTGAGCCACGTGGGGCGGTCGTTCGATCGGTGGGTAGCCTGCTGAAAATATCGGGATCTGGCGCCAGAAATCAGAATTGATGGGACAGGGAACGTGAAATCGTCCGAGAAATCTGTCCAAGAATTTGGCTCGACCCACAACATATTGTTGAGGCGCGATCGCTAGCAACGCACCCTGTTGTGGTATTTTTGAATACTTAGACAGGCGCCTAGGGCGTTGCCCAATCATGGTCTTCGGGTTGCCGTACTCCCCAGAGCACGGAATTTCCGCGGCCTGACAACCGCGGCTACGCCAAATATGTAGCATTGACGCCGTACTGGCGCCGGATGCCGTGACGGTGCATTTTGGCCGTAGGCCGCATCCCACGGATGATCGATACTCTCGACGCAATCCTCACGGCAGGAACTTCTGGATAATCCGCATAGCCCGATCGGAAAAGCGACCGATGGCAGTACAGGAAATCCCATGTTTGCCTAATTTGCGGAGCCGATTTGTGGCGTCTACAAAAGTCCTGCCCATTCTGCTGTCTCTGGCATTGCCGAGTTGGCTTTCGGTCAACGCTCAGGAGAGCGTCAGCTATCAGACTGCCATTCCAGCGGCCAAGCACACGTACCATAGCGGTGGCGATGGGTGGCATCGGTTCTGGAGTCAGGTCGAGCTGCATCGTCGTCGTGTCAACGCGTGGCCTCAACCTTTCGCGACGCACGATCGCGAATTGGTACGGGGGCCATTCCGCCAGATGGCTGACAACGGCTGGAAGAGCCAGAACACGTTCACCGACTATTTGTTCGACCCGCAGTCGCACGAATTGACGCTGGCGGGCCACGCGAAACTGCGTCACCTACTGACCCAGCTTCCGCCGCATCGCCGACAGGTCTACGTCGTCGAGGGCCTGTCACCGGAAGAGACGGCGGCCCGGGTGGCATCCGTCTATCAGGCGATTGCGCAGATTGCACCTGAGGCTGGCCCGTGCGCCGTGATGACGACCAAGATCGCGCCGCGAGGCAGCGAAGGCTGGTACACCAACGAAATCGAAGAGGCATACCGCGACAGTGTGGCCGCGCCCCTGCAACGGTACATCAGCTCGAGCGGAATGGGCGCAGCTTCGAGCGCGTCTTCCGCCGGTGCTTCGAACAACCAGTCTGGTGGCAGCAATGGTGCGAACTCCGGAAACAACGGGAACTAGCATGAGCTCAAGCACTCATTGGCCGATTGGAGCACAACGTGCTGTCGCCGACTTCGAGACGGTCTGCGGGGCTGGCTCCCACCGGCTCGCGTCATCGACGGGCAATCGTTCGAACTTGCCAGATGAACATTTCTCGGTCAGAGGCGGTACACGGAGGTGCGGCATGAAGATCTGGATGCGAGTTGCCGGAGCGATCCTTGTCGCCGTGGCTTTGCCGTCGCTCGGCTGTACGTCGCCGTCGCCTTGGTCCGGCAGTTGGGGACAGACGAGCAGCCTGTCGACCCTGTTCGGCAAGAAATCGACGCCCTCCGGCGCCGTGACGCAGGCTGGCGTCCCCTCGACGAATCCGGTGAAATCCGCCACCGACTCGGTCAACAAAGCGTTCAAAGCGGCCGGCGAAAGCGTTGCAGCCACGCTGGAGCCCAAACCCAAAGTCATTCCCGCCAGCGATCCGTCGAAGCTTTCCAGCCGACCAGACCGTCTGTCGCCGGCGGTATATGTTCAGGCTGCACACCTGTCGGAGAGCCAAGGGGCGCTGCCCCAAGTCCGGCAACAGTACGAACGCGCGCTGGAACTCGATCCGAACAACATCGCGACGTTGGTTGCCCTGGCCCGTTTCTGCGATCGACAGAACCAGGCGGACGAGGCGTTGCGCCGCTACGAACAGGCGCTCAAGATCGCGCCGACCAACACCCTCGTGCTGAACGACCTCGGCCTGTTCCACGCTCGCCACGGCAATTTGGACGCCGCGTTGATGATGTTGAACCAGGCGGTGCGAACGGATCCTAATAACGTTCGCTATCGAAACAATCTGGCGGCTACCTTGATCCAAGCAAACCGAGTGGCTGAGGCGATCGAGGTGCTGCGCGGCGTTCACTCCGAAGCTGTGGCTTTGTACAACGCCGCCTGCCTGCTGACGATGGTAAACCGGCCGCAACCGGCGACCGGACTGCTCGAGCAGGCACTGCGCGTCGATCCCGCGCTGACGGCGGCTCGCGAGATGTTGTCCAGGCTGCGCCGTCAAGGCCCGTTCGTCCAAGCGGCACAGCCGTCGGGCCGCATGGAGCAGACGCCGCCGACACAGACGCCGCCCATCACGTCCGATCCGGCGATCTACGAGACCGCCTCGCGCCCCACCGCGACCGTTTGGGAATCCACATCGATCTATTCACGGCCGTACCGACTGGACAAGTTGGACGAGGCGCGCGATTTGCCCCACAAGCTTCCACCGCCCGAGTGATCGCCATCGCCAGCTTACGTTGCCAGTTTACGTCGCCAGTTTGTGTCGCCAGTTTGCCGTGCTAGTTTACGGCGCCGATCCACAAGCAGATGCGAGCGTGTGGCGGGCGTGGGAGACACTCGACTCGCCGCGCGCGAACCGACCCGCCGCGCGATGTACGTCGTGCGCCAACCGTGCAAAGGTCGTCAAAGTTGGCGCTGCGGTGTGTTCCCGACAGGATTGTCTGGATCGTCTCTCGATCAACCATCGATCAGTACCCGCCGAAATCCTCGAGGCGGATGTCGTCGTCATCCACGCCCGCCCGATTGAGCATATCGCGCGCGCCGTTGACCATTCCCGGCGGGCCGACCACATAGTACACGGGCGATGCCGCATCGCCGACGTGTTTGGCTAGCATGGCGGACGTGATGTGGCCACGCTCGCCCTGCCACGTCGACGTGAGTTCGGGGGCGGCGGTCATCGTGGGGATCAGTTTGTAATTCGGGTTCTCGTCTTGCAGCGCGGTCAACTCGTCCAGGAACGCCGCGTCTTCGGGACGGCGATTCGCATAAAACACGAACAACCGATGCGCCAGGCGTTCGTGGGCGGCTCGCAATAGGATGCTGCGAACCGGCGTGACGCCGATGCCGCCCACGAGGAAGATCGCCGCCCGCCCGGCGTTGTTGTGCAGCGTCAGACCCCCGCTCGGCCCCTCGACCACGACTTCGGCGCCCAGGGGCATCTGCTGCAACTCGCGTTTGAAAGCCGTATCGCGCAGACGCGTGGCCACCATCACAAAGTCTTCGTGCGGTGCGTTGGCCAGCGAAAAAACTCGCGCATTGCCCTCGGCGTCCGTTTCGCGCGGGTTCAGCAACGTGACCTCGATGTATTGACCCGGTCGGAAAACGAAGCTTGACGGCTTTTCGAATTGAAATGCCATCGTTCGGTCTGCGACGGCAAACCGTTTGACCAACTTCACTTGATGCTTGTTGGCTGCCAATTGCGTACTCATTGTCTTTCCACTTTCTAGCCTGGGATGTGGCGAACTCTATTTCCATCACGCCATCCACGGGCGGATCTCGATCCCAGGAGGACGGCCGACTGTTCGATCCGATCGGGCGGATCGCGTCGCGGGCGGCGTTCGAGATCTGGCGCGGCAGATCGCGCGCAGATGAGAATGGCCGGTCCGGCGCCAAGTTCCGCGCCGCACAGGCGAATCGGAGCCCATCGGGCGCCGGCGCCATTCCGAACCGCGCGAGGTCTACCTCTACTCTGGCGCCCCATCGGAGGCTTGACCGCGTCACGCCGCGGCTGAATCCATGCTGTCTTGCTCCTTACGGCAGAAGACCATTTAGCGCAGTCAATCGCGTCGCTCCGCCGCGCTCGCCCGGACGCGTCCCGCTGGGCATGGGGCCCCTAGCCGGCTTGCAGCGCCGCGGCTTTGGATGCAATGACCGTCAGTAAATTGTGCCATGATTTCACAAACGCCCGTGCGCCTGCGTCTTGCAACTGGGCCGCAACGCCGTCCACGTCGATGCCAGCCCGCGCGAATTGCGCCAGAACCTCCTCGCAATCGCCTCCGTCGTGGGGCATCATCGCTTCAATGCGACCATGGTCCGCAATCGCCTTGATCGTGCCCTCTGGAAGCGTGTCGATCGTGAAGGGGGCCGCGAGAGCTTCGGCATACAGCGTGTCAGAAGCGTGGGGATCTTTGACTCCGGTGCTGGCCCACAACAAGCGTTGAGGCTGGGCGCCCGCATTGAACGCTCGCTGCGCCCGCGGGTCCAGCAACGTCGCGAGATAAGCCCGGTACGTTCGCCGGGCAATGGCGATTCCCAAACGGTTCCGCAGCTCTGCCGGAACCTGGTCCGCCACGGCTACGTCCCAGCGGCTGATGAACACGGACGCCACCGAGCTGACGCGCGGATTAAGCCCGGCGGCGATCCGCCGCTCGACGCCGCGCAGGTACGCGTCGGCTGCCGCCAGATACTGCTCGCGCGAAAACAGGAGCGTCACGTTGATCGGCACTCCTGCGAAAACCGCCTCTTCGATGGCCGGCAACCCTTCGCTCGTCCCGGGGATCTTGATGAACAAATTGGGCCGCTCGGCGCGGGCGAACAGCGCTCGAGCGGCGGCGATCGTGCTCGCCGTGTCGTGCGCCAACAGCGGCGAGACCTCGAGCGACACCCAACCATCTACCCCGTTCGTGTGATCGTGAATCGACCGAAAAAGGTCGGCGGCCCGCGTTAGATCGTCGAGCGCCAGATCGAAGAACAGCTCTTCGCTCGTTCGACCCGCGGCCTGTCCTCTGAGGATCGCGTCGTCGTAGGCTCGACTGTTGGCGATGGCGCGATCAAAAATCGTCGGATTCGAGGTCAGGCCCGTCACGGAGAACTCGTCCCGATACCGCTTCAGTGCGCCCTGATCCAACAGATCGCGCGTGATATTGTCCAGCCAAAGGCTCTGACCGAGTTCGTGTAGACGTTCTGTGGCTTTCATACCGATGCTGTCTTGTGTCGTGTGTGCGGCCCAGCGAATGCGCTGCTGTATTCTAGTGGCCCTGTGCCCGAAGAATAGATTGTCCAGCGGCAGAATTTTAGAGCCACACGTCTGGGCGGACGTGCCAAGAAAGACGCAGCCCGGGTGCGGTCGAGCGTCTCGTTCTACCGGCGGGACATCACCCCGCTCGTCCCGACCGACATGCGGACCTGCCCACGGATGGATTGGCGCCCGACCAGCGCGATCCGCCGCCGGAGCCAGAAAAAAAGTGGCCCGCGAGAGTTGGGGGCTCTCGGGGCCATTCTCAAGACGCGACAAGACCTTTAGTGGCGCGCCCGCGGAGCCAATCCGACGTGCTGCCCTCCGGGGGCTCATGCTCCGGCAGAGGCGTCGCCGACAAGCAAGGTTGGATCATAGCGATTTGCGAGTTTCCGTCAAGCGAAATTCTATCACGCGTTGTGTTCGATCGGGCCCGAGTGGATATCGCGTGTAGATCGGTTCCTTTGTACACGTCCCGCACGCGGTTCGACGAGCGAGAACAAAGGCCTGTGGCTGGTTCGGCGCTCGATTTTCAGGATTGGCGCCAGGCACGGACGGCGGAACGCCGGCGCGTCCAGGTAGCTGTCCCGACTTCGCTTTTGTCATCGTTCCCGTAAGTCTACGAGCGACGATGGGGAACACCATCGCACGCGCGCGGTAAGCCAACTGGCAGTTTCCGACGCTCGCCAACGCGCGGCCTCGATGAAACGGACCGCGCCACGCCGACGCGCATCATCGCGCAGCAAGCCGACACCCGCACCATAGACCGCAAGTCGAACGTGGGCGCCGGCGCGGGGTGGCGAGCCCCCGCGGCGCCCGTCGGCCTCCACAGCTTTCACAACAGGAGCCGGAGCTCGAGTCGTAGAAGTCCTGGCCGACATGACAAAAATCCGAGCAAGAAACTCTTGATTTATTTGTCGTCTTGCGCAAGAATACACACAGAAGGTTCCTTCGATGCCAGTGGTCGCTTCTGACAGCCTTGTTTTTGATGGAGGCGCCTATGCGATTACCACCGGGCTTGCTTGGCTGAGAGATCGTCTTCTGCGATCTCTCGACGGTTTGGATCGAAGCCGTTTCTGAACACGTCTCGGCGGACGAACACGCCGCACGGACCGTTGTTAGAAGCTCTCGCTTCGATGGTTGTGTGTCTGTCAACCTAGCCGTAATAGGACAGAGGGGAACATGCGCACGTTGGACGACAGCTCGTCTTAGGTCGTCCGGACACCTGGGTTCGTCGCTGGGTTTGTCTAGCAATGCTGGCCGCAAGTCATCCGAAGCGTCGCCTTGAGACGCGCCGGATCCCGGCCTCGTCCGCAATGGACGCTGCTCGATCAGGTCAACGCGAACTTCAGCGGTGGGCGTTTGCGATTCTCCTACACCAATCACCCGGCCCTCGTCGTTGCACCGGCGGGGGCCTATTTCTTTCGAAAGGCATGTCTGCGCGTGGTCATCCGTCCGCTCGCGCGGACAATCTCGCCAGGCTAGGTCAGGCCCGAACGGCCAACGCGAGAATCCCAACCCGCGCCAGATCCGGTAATGGTGGCTGCGACCGTTGCCGATCGGTACCTGCACCTCGCCGCCCGGTTCAATGGCCTCGAATGCGGTCACGAGCCCCGCAGGCAATGCTTGCTCGGGCCCGGTCACGATCAGAGCTGCGCCGCCACGATCGCCTCGCGGTTTGGCCCAGACATCGTACTGGGACAGGATCTGACCCGTTGGGTTCCAGACAAACGCGGGCGGCTGAGCGGGCAGATAGAATGCCAATTCGCTGGCCGTCGCCCGACCTGTTGTCGTAATGAGAAACGCCATCGACGCGTCTGGCAGCCCGCGCCACGCCGCATCGGTCACACGGCCTAATTCACCCCAGCCGCGCAGCCGTCCCACCGGATCGATTCGGCTGCCCTGCATGCCAAATCCATACGGCAGCAGGTACGTCAGCGCCGCGCAAGCGGCCCCGACGATCGCGGCTCGGCGCAGGCCGAGCGGTCCGGCCCGTAACGCGGGGATGCCGCGGACATGACCGAGCGCCCAGCCGCACAGCAGCACCAAACCGGCTGGAACAAACCCCGCCGGCCAATTCGGCTGGACGCGTTGAACCAACGCCAGCCCCAAAACACCGATCATCGGCAGGCCGCTAAAACAGAACAGATAGCGGGCGCGGCGGTCGATTTCGCGGAACCTCCGCGCCGTCAACGCCAACACCGCCGCGTATAACGCCATCGTCACCGGCGAGCCGCCGCCGAACTGGCTGGCCACGAATTCGCCGAACCTGGCCAGCCGCTTGGCGACCCCGACACCCGCGCCGCCAAAATGACCGGCCGTGTGCTGGGCCGTAATCCAATCGTGCTGGATATTCCAGAGCAGGACGGGCGTTAAGAACAACAGCGAACCGACCGCCCAAATCCAGATCTCGGGCGCGAACAACCGTTTGCGATCCTCGCGGCCTATCGCCAGAAACAGGAAGGCCAACGGCACGAATCCGAGCATCGTCTGTTTGGACAGAAAGCCCAGTCCGGTGATCAGGATCGTCGCCAGCAGCCAGAGAAGACGCGGGCGGGCGTCCGTCGTGAACTGCCAGAAACAATACAACGCGCCGCACCAACAGAACAGAAACGGAGCGTCGATCGTCATCAGGAGGGCCAACGCCGCATTCCCGGGCGTGGCGGCCGTCAGCAGCGCGGCCCAAAAGCCGGCGCGACGCCCATACAGACGAGCCGCCAGCAGATACATCCAGAACAAACCCAACGTTCCCAACAGAACCGCCGGCAGACGCACCGCAAAGGGCGTCGCCCCGAGCCATCCGGTGGACAGCGCAATCAGCCAGGCGACCATCGGAGGTTTGCTGTAATAACCCCAGTCAAGCTGGCGCGACCAGTCCCAGTAATACGCTTCGTCCGGAACCAGATCTACCGGCGCGACGGCCGCATAGGCCAGCCGCGCCACCAGCAAAGCACCGATCAGGCCCCACGTCCCGTACAGCCAGCATCGATCCGAAGCGAGACTGCGTTCGAGCTTATCGCCCTGTGACTGTTGGACAGACGCCTTCATGGGAGACGCTCCTTCCTTGAGCGAGGCTCAGTTCTTCAGGGATCGCCAAGTCAACGTCGTCCCCGCAGCGAGCAAGGCCACGTCAGCCAGCCAGACGGATCCGCGCGGAAAAACGCCGCCGCGAGCCAGATTTTCGCCGGTTACCAGCAGCGGATAGTAGACGAGCAGAATGGGCAGAAAACACTGGAAAAACACCGACATCGTGTCGGTCGAGCGGCTGCGCAGGGCGACCGGGATACCGAGGACAGCGAACCCAAGGCAGCCAAAGCCGTTCGCCCAACGGCGCGGGATCTCGGCCTGTAAACGAAACAGACGGGCCTGGCGCGCACGACACTCGCCGGCGCGTTGCTCTTGGCCTGCCGGCGATTCGATGCCCGGGGCCGTCGAACACACCGCGGCTGCCAACAGGTGTTGTTCGCGGACAATCTGACGGCGCACGCCAGGCGTGCCCAGCGCAGCCGGCGATAGCTGGTTTTCCGGCGACGGGTCCGGATCGCCCAGCGAGACCGTCTGGACAAATCGATCCGGGAAATGGAACGTTCCGCGATTCGCCACGTCCAAGTGGCCCTGTTCGCACTCGATCCGCAACGCATTGGCGCCTCGATCCAGGTTCAGACGAGCCAGCCTCGCCACCAGGGTTACCGCCGGACGACTTCCGCGCGGCTGGACGACGATCACGGGTTGCAGCAGTTGGTCGCCGGCCACGCCCTTGACTACGATCGAGAGATCCTCCGACTGGAACGAGCCGTTGGACTTCAGAAACTCGTACGCAACTTGATCCGCCGACTGGACCACGAGCCGCCGTAGATTGGGGCGCGACCAGAGTGCGCACACGTCGTACAGCACAAGCGTCAGCAGGCTCAAACCGAACGCCAAGCCAACGACGGGCCAAATCAGGGTCAACGGCTGGATGCCCAAGGATTTGACGGCGGCGATTTCGTTCCCGGCGGTCATTCGGCTGAACACGTTGCAGACGGCAAACAGCAGGCATCCCGGAATCGTGAACCGCAGCATCTCGGGAACCATATAAGGCGACATCAGGGCAATCATCCGCAGGGGCAGCCCTTGCTTGACGCCTTCTTTGGCGGCGCCTCCCAAGACCATCAGCAGCAGTGTGACCGCGACGGTCGCCAGCAAGACCTTCAGCGTCTCGAGGACGACGTAGCGTTGCAGCGATGCCATGTGCGAAGCCTCGCGAAGCTGCCCGTTATGCGGCGCGCCGCCGGGCCGGCGCCGTTGGCCGGCTCGTTCCACGGCGTCCGCCTTCGGGAAACGGAAGCAGGATTGGTCCGATGTCTTCTGTCCCATTTTCGATCGGGCTGTCAGTCGGATCGGCGATCGATTTCGCCAGCGGATCGACGGCCGGCTCGACACGGTTCGCAACCGCGTGGACCCACTGGAAGACATCGAACAGCGCCAGTCCGCTCAGGTACACCATGCCTCCAGACCACACCACGTCGCTGGGATAGTGCGCCCCTTGCATCACACGAATCGCTCCGATCAGACATCCGCTGAGCAGCCCCAACCCCAGGAACAGCATCGCCCATCGCCGCTTGTGCGACAGCAGAAAGGCCGGGGCCATCAGGTAGAATCCCATCGAGGCGTGGCCGCAGGGAAATGACTTGGTTCCAGCAGTGGTCCCCAGGTTCCAGACGGGCACAAATTGCTCGGTGCCGCCGAAGGCTACGGTCTGGATCGGACGGGGGCGAGGCCAGAACGGTTTGAACACGCCGTTGATGATCAGACCGGGACCCAACACCAGCATTGCCGCCAAGAACAATCCCGCTTCGCCATACGGGCGAAGCTGCCGCACAATCAGACTGCCCAGGCCCACAATCAATCCGCCCACTCCGATTGCCAACGCCGGCGCGGGCGCGGCTTCGTAGACGAACCTTAGAAATGGAGATCTTAAACCGCCCCAACCTTCCCCGTCAAAGAACCAGCGGCAAATCTCGCGATCCGCGTCGGAAGCACGGATCAGGAGAGTTAGAAAGGCCAAAATACTCACCGGGCCAACCCAGGAAAGCACATGCTTCATACGCCGAGGCATCTATAAATCGAACAGATAGGCAACGATCCCTGTGGAAGACATCACGTCGCCTATCATCGGGCCCAAAGGATTATGATCGTGAGGAATTTCCCGAAAATGACGGTTTTAGCGGCTGCTTCGGCTGTTGCCCGTTTGAGTGCAGATAGCCGCTGATTCTGTTTGGCCGAAGGCCTCTGATCACCGTAGCCTGGGGCAACGTCCCAGGGCTGACGCCACGCACGCTTCTTTTGGCCGAAGGCCATATTCATGCGGGCCGCGGTGACACGTTGATGTTGGCCTTCGGCCAACACACGGTTGCTTTCATCTCTGACTCCTGGGGCGTTGCCCCAGGCTACGGTGGTGATGGCC
>JAVYAJ010000105.1:0-13237 GCA_032229885.1 Candidatus Anammoximicrobium sp.
CCATCCGTGTTCATCCGCCGTGATTCGCCTGTCATGTCTCTCCCCGCTACGACGAGTGTCGAAATCTCAGCGTCCTCAGCGTCTCTGCGTTTCGAACAAGTATTTTCATGTAGCCCGGTCAGTTCGCCCGCGCAAGGACGTCGATGAAACGCAGAGACGCAGAGGACACAGAGCCACTGCGAGCACAGTATGTAACCTTTCAACAACTTAACGCTGTCAGTGCCTGAAAACATTGTCAAAACTCTCACGATGTTTGAGGTTAGCAGTACCGTGGACAATCCGGCTCCGAACAAAGGCCATCGCGTGGAAAGGTCGCGTTTCTGAAGCGCGTTTTTCTGTTTGACACACGCGGTCAGACATCCTAAAATACCGGCTTATCTAACGGTTCTCGCGTCCCGGTCTGATCGATCATCGGCCGGCTGATTAGGCGTTTGACGTTGGCACATGCGCGGTGTTGTGTCGGCGTGGCAGCCGACCTCACGCAAGAAAACGGCCCATCGGCCGATGCGCCGAGCTCAATAAAGAGCTCGACGCAGATCGATAACGTCGGTATGCCCACACGTCGTCATCGAGTTCTACGAAGTGCGTTCGATCTGGACGCGACGGGTCATACGGCGGTGGTACAGATTCCTTTTCTGGGAGAAAGTCTATGAAGGTCATCACGCGTTCGAGGGCCGGCTTTACGCTGGTCGAACTGCTGGTCGTCATCGCCATTATCGGGATTCTTGTCGCCCTGCTGCTGCCCGCGATCCAGGCGGCGCGCGAGGCCGCGCGGCGGAGCAGTTGCAGCAACAACCTCAAACAACTGGCTCTGGCGTTGCACAATTACCACGACACCCACAAGGTGTTTCCGTCTTCGACATTTGCCTGGAAGGCGTGCTCGCCGACAATTGGTTCCACCACCTACGAGGCCTCGAACCCGACGCTGAACGCGTCCGGCTGGACAGCCGTGTTGCCTTTTGTCGAGCAGGCGGCCATTCAGGGCGAGTACAACTCGTCGTACTGCGCATCCGCGGCCGTCTACGAGAACCCGAACCCCCTGGTCGGAGACCCGATCGTAAACGGCAATGGCGCAGTGGTCGCGCAAGAGGTGCCGGTTTTTATCTGTCCGTCCGATCCCAACGATCACTTCATGACCAAGAACGACCAGTACTGCACGATCAAGCTGGGAAGCACTTTGCGCGGGGCGCGAACCAACTATGACTTCAGCACGAACTGCCACTATGCGTGCAACTACTGGAAGTCGCTGAGCAGGGTGAACCGCAACATGTTCGGCGAGAACAGCGACACCAAACTCTCTCACGTGACCGACGGGACCAGCAACTCGTTCATGCTTGGCGAGACCACGCTCGAGGTCATCAACGGCTTTGGCAATGCCTGGGGATATCGCGGATGGCTGATGAATGGCGTGGATGCGACGTGCTTGCAGCAGCCCGGAAATCGTGGGATCAACAGTTGGGACCGCGGCCCGACGCGGCCCACGAGGATTCCCGGACAACTGGGAAGCTGGAACTGGACCGGCAGCAGTCATCCGGGTGGGTGCCATTTCGCCTACGCCGACGGCGGGATCAAGTTCCTTTCCGAAGACACGGACTGGACGACGCTCGTTCGCCTTTCGCGTATCGCCGACGGCGAAGTCGTCCCGGAGCATTGACACGCTTCCCCTTTGCCCAATCATCAGGTCTGCATCATGGCCGAAATGGCAATGCCCGTTCGAATCTCCGTTGGTTGTGTTCTGCTGAGTCTGGCGTGGTTGGTCGTCGGCTGTGCCGCGAAGACGCAGCCGGACACGTACCTCGTCAGCGGCGTGGTCACGCTGGACGGCCAGCCCGTGGCGAACGCGAGCGTGACATTTCTGCCGCGCGGAAGCACACGCGGCAGCCCGGCGACCTGTATGACGGACGCCGATGGCAAGTATGCGTTTCAGCCCGAACGTGGGCAGGGCGTGCGTGACGGCGAGTTTACCGTCACGATCAGTCGCCTGAAAGAGTTGGCCGCCGGTCAGCCCGAGGCGACGCCTGAAGTAGGGATGGACAATTCCATGCCCGCGCCGTACGGGGATCCTCAGCGGACAGCGCTCAGCGCGAACGTCCCCGCGGGGGGCGCGGTGATCGACTTTGCTCTCAAGTCGCGCTGACGAGCCGCGAAAATCGCCGCCTCGGTTTCCGGCGCCTTGCAAGCCTGTCGTAGGGAAACCGCCCGAGGCCGGCCGTGAACCGCACCGCTGCAAACGCGATCCTTATCCTTCCCTGGTCAACGCGTTGGGTTACAAAAGCTCGGCTCGACCCAGGGTTCTTTGCCCGACGTGCCGCCGAGGGCCACAGAGGTGGTTGGCGCCAAACGCGCCTTCGCCGAAGCCTCTGGCTTCGACTCGATGGGCATCTAGCCGACGCGACCGCAAAAGGCCTGAGACGGCGCCCCGGGATCCACCTTGTAACCCGAAACGTTCGCGCGGGATGCCTTCGCGGACGCATGAGCGACGGACGTTCTCTGTCTACCCGTGGCCGTGGTGTGAGAGTCCGGCTTTGCGGTGGATGTCTGTTGGAATTAGTCGTCCACAAGAGCGCCGCTGCATCCCAAATCTCGCAGCGACCTATGGCGCCGATTCAGTCGCCAACGACTCTACCAGTTCATGTACCTTTCCGATGATCTGCTCTTCGACCGACGGCCCGAAGGGGGCAGGCAACGAGCTGTAGGTCACGGCTTCCTCGGCCTCATAGCCGCCTTCGTCCAGGACGCGCCGCGAGGGGACGTAGCCGAAGACATCGTTACAATAGCCGGCCACCCACAGCGGAGCTCCGACCAGCTCGCGCTTCAAGCGCAGCGAATAATCGACGACTACTTCGCCCGCCAAGGCGACCAAGGTCAGATCGTCGCCGAACCGCGCCACGTGGACCAGGTAAGGATAGGCCGCCGGAAGCTTGCCGCTCGTCTCCAACTGGTCCAGCAGTTGCTCGGCATGTCGCCGCTGGTACGGATTCTTGCTCTCCCGCAGCTCGTCAAGCGCGTCGCGCGTCGGCAATGCGGCAAGATCGAGCGGCACTTCGCCCAGGGCCAGACGCAGCGCGCCGCGGATCGGCCGCGGCTTGGGCAACAGGGCCGCCTCGACGGCAGTGGCCAGCGCACGGCCGTGCTGGCGGGCCAGCTCGAGCGTGCCACGCGGATAGGGGTTCTGATCGCCGCCACAGCCGATCATAAACAGGGCGACGGCGCCCGGATGCGCCTCTTCCAGATACTGCTGCGCAAAACCGGCATAGTCGCCGCAGAACTGGTACAGCCCGAGCGTGGTGTTGTGGCAGGCATAGCCGAACAGCAGCGCGCGCAGCTCGCCGCCGGGCCGCTCGACGCGCAGCACCGGCACGTCCTGGTCGACCGGGCCGTCGGGATAGGGGCTGTTCCGGTAACCGTTTTCAGTGGGTAAGCGGCGGTTCATGGCAAACCCCGCCCGGGCATGGGAATAGCCCAGCCTGGCGGGTCCGAGATCGCGGATCGCATCGCCGACCAAAACAACCAGTTTTTCTTGCAGGCCGGCGACGTATTTCTCAACTTGCCGGGCGTCGTCAGGAGCCAGCCCATACCAACTCGGGCCGACCCGCACGACCGGCCCCGAGTGTGTATGCGAAGCGTTCATCAGCAGCGACTGGGGGGCGAGCTGATATTTGTCTTGAACTTGTTTTTCCAGGAACTCGCGCAAGGGGCGCGGGATCGAGACCAGGTCGAGCGTGACGATCACCAGTCGCGCTCCGCGAACGTCTTCCAACGCCAACGCTTTGGCGTAAATGTCCTGGAACTTGCCCTCGGACGGCTTGTTGCGCGAGGCATAGCCGGCCATCCAGGTGGGCGTCTCGGGCGTAATGGCCACGGCCGCCACGCCGGCCTTCCAATCCGGCGCAGGCTCGGCCGCACAGACGGCCAAACTGACAATCAGGAAAACGACGGCTGATCCGCCCGTCGCGACTAGCCCTGCAAATCGGCTCATGGTTGGACTCCTCGACCAGTTGGGTGGCGGCAACGCAACACACGCTGATTCGATGCCCTGTGCGGGCAACGGATGGCAATAATATACGACGAGCCATCCTCGCGAGTGTTCGCATGCGATAAAAAAATCGGAAAAGGCCATCGTGGATCATGACCAGGCGTCGGGGAAATTCGATCGGCTTCGATGATTCGAGGGGCGACGCTGGTTGCCGTTTCGTCGCAAACTCGTGTCCGACACGCCTCTTCGCCCCAAAACGATCGCGCCCGCTTGACCACGTCGTGTTCTGCTGCCTAACATAGAAGATACAAGTGTCGGCAATTATCGACAGTGGCCATGGAACGTTGCCGTTGAATGATGCGGGCGCGGACGAGATCGACCGCGCGGCCCTGCCGTTCTCGCGCGACGCGCGCGGTTCGAAGTGTGCTCCGCAACTCTTTGTTTGACGTCGTGCGACACCTCGCTCGGACGCCAGCGATGGACGTGTGACGTGTTCGGCCATGGCTTGAAGCGTGTCGACAACCCCAGCTTTATTCCCGCCCGGAAGTGCACGATCCGTCCGCTTAGATTAGGGACGGCGCGTCCGATTGATCTCCCAAGCCGACCTCGGCGCCCGTGCGTGGTCGAGCCAGGCTGTGCTGGGGCGTTGTAATGGATGTCTTAAAGCTATTGTACTTCGGAGGTTATTATCATGTGGCAGAGAGAACAGATTGTCCGTTCAGGCGGCCGACCACAACGGCGCGCGTTCACGCTCGTCGAATTGTTGGTGGTGATCGCGATCATCGGAATCCTCGTAGCCCTGCTCTTGCCCGCGATCCAGGCGGCGCGCGAGGCGGCCCGGCGCAGTCAGTGCACGAACAATCTCAAACAGCTCGGCGTGGCGTTGCACAACTACCACGACTCGTTCAACCAGTTTCCCCCGGCGGGCTTCGACTATGGTTGGGCCCCGGACACGGCGGCCAACTACGAGGCGGACACGCCCAACAAACGCGTCAAGAACCACAGCGCGTTGGCCGTATTGCTGCCGTATCTCGAACAGCAGTCCATCTACGACCAATTCGACTTTTCTTATGCCTCGTGCGGCTACATCAGAAACTCGCAGAAGGCGATCGCCGGCGATCCGATCGCCAGCGGCAACGCGGCGCTGGCCGGAACCGTGATCGGTGCGTTTTTGTGTCCCTCGGATTCCGGCGACATTCTGTCCAGCACCTCGACATGGTACAGCCCCGCCTCCGGCTATCGCGGAGCGAGGTCGAATTACGACTTCAGCGTGGACAATGGCACGATCGGCTATTTCAACTATTGGAAACGCCAAGCGATAAACGTCCGCTTTCTGTTCGCCGAGAACAGCGAAAGCAAATTCTCGTCGATCCTCGATGGCACGAGCAACACGGTGGCCATGGCCGAGACGCTGCGAACCGTCGCCGACGGCCATAGTCCGGCGTGGGCGTATCGCGGTTGGGTGATGAGCGGCGTCGACCTCGGCTATGGCATCAACGTAACCGACATCCCGGCCTCGTGGACCTGGGTCGGCGACATGACGGACTATACGTTCAGGCTCCGAACGTGGGGAATCGGTGGCAGCCTTCACCCGGGAGGGCTGAACGTCTGCATGGCCGACGCATCCGTGCGGTTCGTGAGCGACGACACGCCGCTTACGCTGCTGCAGGCGATTTCGACGATCAGCGGCGCGGAGAACACCCAGTTGCCGTGAATCGGCTGAGATCGAGTGTTCTCCATTTCGTAGGGATTTGGCCAGGACAATTTCCCGAATCATGAAGACGATCTCACGCCAAGGCGCCGAGTCGCCAAGAGGCATGCTTCTGCCTTTTGTTGTTCAAACGCCTTGGTGTGGGCGCGCTCGGATGTCGAGACATTATTTCCCGCCGAGTCCTCGTCGTCCCACGCGTGGCGCGCTGTACGACGCGGCATCGAACGTCGACACACCGGCCCGGGCCGGTCGTCGATCGACTTGCCCCGTGGCTTGTCGACTGCCGTTCGCCTTTCGTCCAGCAGTATCTAAGCAACACATCCCACCAAAGGTTTGATGATGCATCGATCAATTGCGATCCTGACGTCCTGTGTTTCGATCATCGTTCTTGTTTCAGGGTGCGGGGGCAGCAAGGCCGATCTTCCCCCCGTGGCGCCGACCAGCGGCATCGTCACTCTGGACGGATCGCCGGCCGCTGGGGTGAACCTTACGTTCATTCCGCTCCAATCTGCGGCGACGTCGGTCAGTTACGGCGCCACGGGCGCCGACGGCAAGTATGAACTCAGGTCGCGGAACGGGGCGCTGGGCGCGCCCGAGGGCGAGTTCAAAGTCGTCTGCTCGAAATGGGTGATGCCGGACGGATCCGATTACGTCGGGACGCCGGGCGGTCCGTCGCCGATGGAAGCGGGGGCTCGCGAGAAACTGCCACCGAAATATAGCGATGAACATGCGACAACGCTCCGCGCGACCATCCCGGCCAGCTCGGGAAGCATCGACTTCGAGCTGACGACCAAGTGAATCGAAGTCGCGAAACCTATCAGCGACGCGACGCCGTGCGTCTCGCGACGGCCTCGGCCGCGATGGTGGCGGCTGGCCAACGCGGCGATTCTCGCGTCGCTGCGTCGAGCAGAAGAGATCACGGCCGCAGGGGGGGCAAGGCAGACGTCCAGCGGCCGCGCGCCCATTCGGTGGACGCGACAGAGCGCGTCCCTCCAGGACGAGGCTGCTGCCCGTGCTGCCGTTCCTCGTGGGCGCGGCATCCTGCCGCGTACCGCCGGCTGCTGAGCGCCCGCCGCGCATTTTGCCGGCCGTGGGTGAACAACGAACCTGATTCTGGAGGACCAGCGATGCAGGCAAGAACCCGATGTCGCGGCTTGCGGGCCGCAGCCTTTGTCGGCGCGTTGTTGAGCGTCGCGACGGCGAGCCGGGCGAGCGACCCGGCCGCGACGCCGAACGCGCCTGGCGACGCGACGGGATCGCGCGTCGTCAGCCCCAACGACTTTCAAGGCTCGGATGTCGAACGGATCAACCAAGCAATCGAGGCGGGGGCGCGGACGGGCTGCCGCGTGTCGATCCCGCGATGGAACGTCCGAGGCGACCAGCGCAGCGACGTCTGGCTGCTCGATTCGGCGATCCTCCTGCGCAGCGACACGGTGTTGGAACTGGACCAGTGCCATCTCAAGCTGTCCGATCGGTGCCGCGACAATTTCATGCGCAGCGCCAACTGCGGCCTGGGGATCACGGATATCCAGCCGATGCGGAACATTCACATCCGCGGAATCGGCGGCGCGGTGTTGCAAGGCGCTGATCGTCCGCGAGCCACCGGCGATGGCGGCAAGAAGCTCGGCGCCAGAACCTATGGAACCGACGCCGGCGTGGCCGACGAAAACCAGAACGGCGATTGGCGGAACATCGGGATCCTGCTGGCGTTCGTCGAAGACTTCAGCATCGAAAATCTGTCGATCGTCGACTCGCACTGCTGGGCGATCTCGCTGGAACGGTGCGCCCACGGGACGCTGCGCGACCTGCACTTCGCCTCGAGCGGCTTCAAGATGATCGATGGCGTCCGCCAGACGATTCTGAACCAGGACGGGATCGATCTGCGTCTGGGTTGCCACGATGTGCTGATCGAGAACATCACCGGTTATAGCGGCGACGATCTTGTGGCGCTGACCGCCATTCCGCTGGCGGAACGTCCGGCCGGTTCGACGCTGTCCACCATGGTCAGCGGGGCAGAGGATCGCGGACAGGGCCTGGACGACATCCGCCAGGTGATCGTGCGGAACGTCAAAGGCTACTGTCGCGGCGGGCACCACATCATCCGCCTGCTCAATACGCCCGGCGTCCGGTTGTACGACATCCTGATCGACGGCCTGATCGATACGTCGCCCCCGGATATGCGTTGCCGCGCCGCCGTGAAGATCGGCGACCGCGGTTATGGCGGCGGCGCCGCGCCGCTGGGCGACACCTCGCGGATCATCGTCCAGAACGTCGTCAGCAGATCGACGCACACGGTTCTGATCGGCGGATCGTTGTGCGATTCGATCCTCACGAATCTCGTTCGCCACGACATGCCAGGCGAGGCGGTGACCATCGAGTCGGGGCCGGACAGCATTCGCGACGTGACGATCACGAACGTCCTGACGACGGGAAAAACGGAAAAATAGGACGGCGATCCGCGGCCCGCGCCGCGCGGCAGGCCGGCGAGAGGTCGCGTCGCACGGGCGACGCGCCGCCGGACACGCGCCGCGAAGCGCCCCCCGTGTCAGACGCGTCGCTGCACGGTACGATGGGGCCGTCCGCGCTTGCCTGCCGCACGCGCGTCCGTCGTCGCGGCCCACCTGGCACGCGGGACGCCCGCGCGCCGGGCCATCGAGCCAGCGCGCCGATCGAGGCAATACAAGGAACGGATCATGAAATCACATACCGAGTACCTGACGTTCAACATCCCCTCGAAGATGGCGTTTCAGAACATCACGCCGCAGGTCGAAGCGGCCGTGAGGAAGAGCGGGGTGAAGGAAGGGCTGGTCCTGGTCAACAGCATGCACATCACCAGCAGCGTGTTCATCAACGACAACGAGTCGGGACTGCATCACGATTTCGGCAAGTGGTTGGAGCAGTTGGCGCCGTTCAATCCCGATCCGAACTTCTATCATCACAACCGCACGGGCGAGGACAACGCCGACGCCCATCTCAAACGCCAAGTGATGGGCCGCGAAGTCGTCGTGGCCATCACCGACGGCAAGCTGGACTTCGGTCCTTGGGAACGGATCTTCTACGGCGAGTTCGATGGCAACCGGTCCAAGCGGGTGCTGGTCAAGGTGATCGGCGAGTAGTCCGGCTGGAACCGGCGGTCGAGGTCTGGCTTGCTCTATAGATGGCTCAGCTCGGGCTCGTCAGAAATGGCGCCTGCCGACGGCGGCCGGCCGACGCGGTGAACTCTCCGTAACGGCAGACCGCCACTGCGCTTACGAAACCGCGCTCGACGTCCGTCAAGTCTCGTCGAGCGTTCGCTCTGGTTGAATCGCTCGTGGTGAACGCGCCGATCGACCTGTTGGCCGCGCTGCGGCACGCCCGCGGTCGCAGCTTGGCTACTCGGCGATCTCGAGCATTCCCAACACGTTGATCCCGTAGCGGCCGTCCGCGTCGGTCCACCAGGTCGAGTCGCGATTGGCCACGCGTACGGCGTATCGCGGATCGAGACGCAACGACGGCGAGGCGTCCGGCATCCACAGCCCGATCTGATACCAACCGGGGCCGAGGGTTGCGGGCAGCTCGGCCCGCAGCGTCAGCGTGTGGCGCAGCGGCTGAAACTGGTCGTCTCCCGGCGCGAAAGGCTGCCAAGTTCGTGGATCGACGTCGGCGGCGATCTGCTCCCAGACTCGACCTTCGACGTCGACCAGCGTGATATAGACCGATCGCGGATTGTGCAGCGTCGAAAACCCGCGGTTGATCAGCTCGACGCTCGCCGTCAACTCGCCGCCCGGCTGAATCCGCGACGGAAACGACGCGCGTTGCAGCTCGAGCCGATATCCCAGGTGGTCCTGGATGTACTCGAACTGCGTGCGAGCCACGGGACGGCCCAGACCATCCTCGAAGTAACCATCGGCGATGGGCATGTTCGCCTGCTGCAGCGATTCGCGATCCACGAGGGTCCCCAACCAACGGTCGATCGAATAGGGCTGGCCCTCGCGTTCCGAGTAGCTGTGCGCCAGGCTGAAGCTGCTGTAGTGATGTTCGCGAAGGTGAATGCCGGCGTTCAATCCGTCGACGCCCTTGTTTTCGGCCGCTTTGCCGTCAAAGCCCTGATCCGACCAGAACAGCTCGCCGTCGACGGGCAGGTACGCGCTCTGCCGCGTCATCGTGTCGTACTCGGGATTTCCGGGCGTTCCGAACAGCGGCCCCTCGGGCCAAGTGCCGCCGTGGCTCGGTCCGGCGAGAAAGCCATCGTTGTGGAAACCGATGCGGGCGGCCGGACTGCCGTCAAAGGCCGTCTCCGGGACGACCTCGGAGGGCACGGCGAAGATCGGCTGGCTGAGCGCCAGCCTCTTGTACCGCGGCACGCGAACTTGCAGCATCCGCTCGCGGGGCAGGGCGTCCAACAATCGTTGGATGATGGCCGCCCGCACGGCGTAGTCGTCCGGCGAGATGTGCGTGGCGCTGTGCCACTCGCCCCAGGCCCCGACAAAGCCGGCTTGCAGCACATAGATGACGTCCGCGTTCTGGCGGAGGATCGGTTCGAGCTGCGCGATGTGCTTCAGGATCCATTCCGGCTGAGGGCCGTACGCGACGTTGACGCTTTTTTCGTAAGCGAACCGAAGGAGCGCCTTGTAACCGTGGCGGCGAAGCGCGTCGAGGCTGCGCTGCAGCAAGGCGAGCTTGTCGGCGGCAATCGGCCGGTCGCCGAAATCGCTCAGGTAGCAGTACGCCTGGACCAGCGTCAAACCGAACGGCTCGTACCGCCGGGCGTCCAGCAACCACCAATCATCCTGATAGACCGGCGGGGTCTGTCCTTTCAGATGGGCCGCCGGACCGATGAACAACTTCTGATGCGGTTCGGCGATCAACGTCTCGATTCGCCAGCCCCGTTCGGGATTCCGTAGACCTTGTCGTCCGCCGGGGTCGGTCGGCCGGATCCCGTGAAAGCTGACGGTCCGCGGCTCTTGGGCTGGCGCTGACGCCAGCGTCAGCGCGGCGAGGCAAGCCAGCGTCGCCCAGCGCACGACGCGCGGATACGTGAGACAGCAAGCGTTCATCGAAGTTCTCCGAGTACGAGTCTGCGGCCTGCGCCATCGCCCATGATGCGGGGCAAGGCATACGGCGTTTCCGGTTCGCAGCTCCGTCGCACCGCGCTGGGGCCGGTGCGGCCCGGCCGCGCCGCTGCGCACGGACACCGTCGGTTGGCAACGGCCAACCGTCGCCATCTGGGGATCAGTCGCAGCCGCCGAAAAAGCCGTCATCGATCCAGATCGACTTGTACCCGTGTTCGGTCACATGGCGCAACGCCGTGTCCCAACGTTCGAAAATATCCGGCTTGTAGTTCCGATAGAACGGCCACCAGTACTGCTCGTGGCCCGCGATATTGATCAGCAGGTTTTGTCTCGGGTTGTCCAATCGGCGATGATGGAGCCATTCCGTCTGGCTTGTCGGGATCCATTCACACGTCGTCGGCATGGCGCCATTGTAGAAGATGATGCCCGAATCAGGGTCCATCCAGCCCTGATGTTCGCGCAGGTAGGCCGTGATATGGTTCGGGAGCATGAAATCGCAGTATTTGCCTCCCGTGCTGGGATGTTTGCTTCCGCCGGTAGGAAGCATCTTGACTCCGCGATCGGCCAAGACCTGATACGAGTCGGGGCGGACCATGGCAAAGTGGATCTGCAGCCCGGCCGTGTACGCCTGGCCCGCGATCCGCTTGAGCTGCGTCGCGGTCAAATCGAAATCGGCCGCGAGTTTTTCCGGCGGCGCGTCGCGGTACGGCTCGCCGGGGAATTCATTTTCCGAGTGGAACGCCAAACGCAGCCAATCGGCGTTGGCCTCGAACTCCGGCTTGTACTTGTCGGGAAACATCGACAGCGTAAAGTCGCGCTCCGGCGTCGAGTTGAAACAGTTCAGGACGATCTTCGTGTGATAACGCTGGTGCAGCTCGCGGAGCTTCGCGAAATAGCAGCAGTCGAAAATGCTCGCGTACTGTTTCTGCAGAATATCCCGAAAGCAAAAGCTGTGGTCGTCGATATAGCACCGATAGCGTTTGTACGCATTCTTCGCCCACAGGACGCGACAGGTCAGCTCGACGGGCTTGCCGTTCTTCGTGCCGCGCGCCGTGAGAACGGACAAACGGTCCTCGAGCAGCACCGCGCCCATGAGCGCGCCGGAGACATATTCCATCGGGATGACACGGCCCTCGGGATCGAAGACCTGAACGTTGCCGACGTCGCCGGGACGAACGACGACGTGGATCCGTAGCCGCTTGACTCCGTCGCCGTCCGTCTCCGTCCCCAGAATCGGATAGCCGGTCCCTTCCTGAAGGACGCCGCCGTCGAACGGATACTCGAAGCGGAAGATCGGCTTTTCCTTGAAATAGAACTGGTCGTAATACAACATCCGCGGGTCGTCATGTCCGGCGGCAGGCGTCGCCGAGGCGGACGACACGGCGCTCGCGCCCGGCGCGGGCGTCTCCGCGGCCAGCAGCGGCGGCAGGGAAACACCGGCGGCGGCGAACGCGGAACTCTGGAGAAAATGGCGGCGCGACGTACTCATGGGAACACTCCTTGGCATCTGCGGCCTGCGACTGCGGGGATGGTCACCACGTTGACTGCCCTCAAGCTGCGCAGCTACACGGTCGCACTGTACCATACGCCCGACGGCTCGACAGCCACCTGTCCCGGCGCCCACGCGCTAGCGCCGCTAGGGCGTCACCCGTAGACGCGGCATCCTGCCGCGTACGCCGTCCACCGCTCCCCACAGCCCAGGCCATCGCCCCCGGCCCAACGTCGGTCGCCGCGCGATCTCCGCCGCGGTCGACCTGAACGACCCGCGAGCCGTCGAAGTAACCGATCACCGTCTGGACGGTGATTTCTTCGTCCGTCCACAGACCGGGCAGCGCGTTGGGCGCCAACAGATCGCCTTGGATTTCACTCAGTTCCGCCGCTTCGGGCAGCACGAGCTCGATCGCCGGATCGGACAAGGCCGCGTCGTCGGGCCGCGTTGCCCCCCACGACCGGAACGTTGCGCTCGACGCCAAAGTCCACGCCCGTGCCATCCGCGTTCGGCCGGATCGTCAGCAGTACGCGTTTGTTCGCCTTTTTGCACAGCCAGCGGGTCTTCAGCAGGAGGATCGTCGCCCGGCAAGCCGCCAACGGCCGCCGCGCCGGCCAGATGTGCAGCGTCGAAATATGCCCATGCCGCGCGTTCTTCTCGTGGACCGAGTCCAACGAAGCCTGCTTGAGCGGGAAGGCGTGTTCGATCAGCCGGGAGAAATCGCTCATGAGTTTTTGCCACCGAGGACACAGAGGTCACAGAGAAATGCGGTTTTTTATTATCAACGGAAAGATTCAAGTGCTGGTCTTTGTCGGTCAACGCCGCCTCGACCTGGCTCTCGCAGCCAAGTCCGCCCTATCGAACTTCGCCGCCGGAACTTGTTCATAACAACGTATGCTCCCTTCTCTGTGCCCTCTGTACTACTAACCTGAAACATCGTGAAATTTTTGACAATGTTTTCAGGCAGCGACAGCGTTAAGTTGTTGAAGGGTTACATCTTGTGCTTTCAG
>JAVYAJ010000106.1:0-6674 GCA_032229885.1 Candidatus Anammoximicrobium sp.
CGCGTGATGTATTGGGTATGGGCGTCGGCATAGGCGCCTTCGAGCAGTTCGCGACCGGTGATCACGAGCGCATAGTCAAGCGGCCGGTCGGCGTCCGACACGGTGGTAAGCGGCGTCGCAATCCCTGCCGGATTCGCCGCCGGATCCGGTGTTGCGTCCGCTGCTGACGCCGTGCGGCTAGACAGGGCCAACAGGATCAGGCCCGCGCACAAGATCCGTGTTTCAGCTCCGCGACGTACGCGGTCATCCGGCGAAATGTGGCTGGTCACCCCATGTTCCGTCATCGACAGCTCCCTCCGAGATTTCGAGTTTCGATGCTTTGGGTTGTGACCGACAGGCGCCGCGAGATGTCGCCCCATCGTCGAGCCGCGCGGACATCCAGTGCCGAAATCAGAATTGATAGTACACGAACAAGGTGTCTTGCCCGGATTCTCGCGCCCTGTTCGTTCTTTAAGGCGGGCTAGGACCCGCAACCCAAAGCGCTCGTGCTCGTGCTCGCACTCGTCATCCGGCGATCGAGCACGCGCACGAGTACGAGGATGAGTACGAGGATGAGTACGAGTACGAGAGTACGGCACAAACCACTGTACAAGATGCGCGCGTGCCGCGCACATCCTACGCATTGAGACTCTCAACCACGTAATCTAACTGGTTTCAACAGCCCAAAAAACCTCCCTCCTGTCCAATGACCGCGATCTGACACGTTGCGGTCTTCAACAGGAGGAAGCCATGTCTGCCAAGGCGGCCCGGATCGGATTCATCGAGAATCAGCGCCGTTTCTGAAAGCAAGATCACACGTTCGGTCGCCGCCCGACGACGGCCGCAACCGTCTGTTCCGTGCGAGTCGGCAGTCGTTGCCAACTTGATCCAACCCGAGCGGCGGGCGACCATCAAGCTGTTGTGCGTGTTGTGCGACGGATCGTGGCGTGGGGTCTAGCTGTCCATCTTCGCCGACCGCGGTGGATTCCGCCGTTGCGATTGGCGGGTCATTTCGACCGCATCGGATCGAGCGCGGAACGCTGCCGGCCATCGCCGAGTACGGCGCCCGCTCGGCCGGATGCCCGGGGAGGCAGTGGACTCGGGAGACTTGCCTCCGACGCCGCAGGCCACAGGTTCCCAACGAGACCGGCTAGTATCGGCAACAGCGCCCCCTACGTGGGACACGCCGCGCGCTGGAGGGACGCACTCCGTCGCGTCCACCCGTTGCGGCCACGACGGAGCGTGGCCCTCCAACGGAGCACGGACGTGTCTCGAAGGCTGCGCTCCAGGCTGATAAACTAGACAACAACTGTTCGCAGTGGGCGATGTACTCTGACTTGCGGCACTACGAGGAGCGCGCACATGGATCCTACGATGAATCGTCGTGACTGGCTCCGCATCCTTGGCGTTTCGGGCGCGACGGCTGGGCTGAGCGGACTGACTGCCGCTCCGGCGGCCGAGCAGCCCGTCGGCGAATCCAGCGGTTTTCAGAGCCGCGTGATCGCCAGCCACGAGATCCAGTCGAATCGGGCCAACCCGCTGTTGCTGAACGGGCAGGTCGTTCAGCCGCAACGCACGTTGCCCATCCTGGATACGACCGACGTGCTGGTCGTGGGTGGCGGGCCGGCCGGAGTGGCGGCGGCGATTGCCGCGCGCCGGGCCGGGGCCGAGGTGACCTTGGTGGAACGCTACGGCCACTTCGGCGGGCTGTGGAGCGGCGGCCTGGTGTTGGTGATCCTCGGGCACATCGCAACGGGCCCGAAGCAGGTCTGCCAGGGGATCGGCGAAGAGATGATGCGGCGGCTGGACAAGATGAGCGGCGCGATCGTCAACCGCCGGCCGGGGGCGAATCCGACGGTGGATGCCGAGGCTGTCAAGTACTTGATGGTCGAGATGATCGACGAGGCCCGGATCAAAGTATTCCTGCACTGCTGGGGCGTGGACACGATCCTCGATGGCGCCTCGGTGGCCGGCGCCGTGTTCGAAAGCAAGTCCGGCCGGCAGGCCATCCTGGCCAAGTGTGTCGTGGACGCGACGGGCGACGGCGACGTGTTCGCCGCAGCGGGCGCCGCATACGAACGCCGCTGGCACAATGTCGGCCTCGTCTCGCGACTGGCGAACCTCGACCGCGTGGATCAGGCCAAGGCGAAGGGCAATCCCAAGCCGAGACATCTGGGCGGCATCACACCGGTCCCCGGCGTGAACTGGGTCAACATGCACGGGCCGGAGACGGATGGTCTGGACGTGGCGATCCTCACGCAGTTGGAGATGAATCATCGCAAGTTCATCTGGAAGAACGTCGAGAAGATCCGCCAAACGCCCGGCTACGAGCAGGTCTATCTGATGGAGACAGCGCCCCAGTTAGGCGTCCGCATCACCCGCGTCTTGCGCGGGCTGAACACGGTCACGCTTGCCGATCTTCGAGCCGGGACGCAATTTCCGGACGTCATCGGTGTCGGCGGAGCCACGAACGCCCAGCACGGCGAGTGGCAGATCCCTTACGGTGCGCTGGTGCCGGAGAAAGTCGACAACGTGCTGGCAGCGGGCCGGTGCATCAGCGCCGAGATGCGGATGGCAGACCTCGTGCGGCTGATTCCGAACTGTTTCGTCACCGGGCAGGCCGCGGGCGTGGCCGCGGCAGTGGCAGCCAAGGACGGGACCCGGGCGCGCGACGTGGACGTCGCCAAGGTACAGAAGATCCTCCGTACACAGGAGGCCTATTTGGGATGAATGGAAGGGTGACTTGTGCCGAGCCGGCGAGTCCCGACCCGCCCGTGCGCGGAAGCCGTGGGCGGCTGCTGGTTCGCGCCCTGTGCCTGGCGACCGCGATCACACTATTGCTGCCGTTGCCGCTACCGGGCGACGCGGTCACGATGTGGTTCGTGCCCGCGCTGAGTCCGTTCGTCGCGGTGAACGCAGCCCTGGCCGCGCGGACCGTCTCGACGGTCGCTGCGGTGGGATTGGCGGTCGGCGTCATCGCGCTGGCGCGGGGTCGATGGTTCTGCCGCTGGGTCTGTCCCACGGGTCTGACCGCGGACGCGGTCGGGCACGTAGCACGGCGTTGCGGGCGCCGTTGTCCTCGGCTGCCCGCGGTCGGATCCTGGTTGGCGCTGATCACGTTGGGCGGCGCGTGTCTGGGCTATACGCTGCTGTTATGGCTGGATCCGCTGGCCCTGTTCGCCGGCGCCTTTCGGGCGCGGTCGCCGGGGCCGCAACCGCTGGCTTGGTGCGCTCTGCTCGGCTTGCCGACCGTGTGGCTGATCAGTCTGCTGTGGCCCGGCCTGTGGTGTGCCCGGCTGTGCCCGTTGGGCGCCACCCAGGATCTGCTGGCGCGGGCGGCGGCCAGCGTGCGATCCTTCACGATCCGCCGTAGCTCGCCCGCCGCAGCGCCGGCGACCGTGAACCGTCCTCACGGCGCCGTTCGGCGACGAGCCGTGTTGGGCGCCGCACTGGGAGTTATCTGGGCCGCCGCTGTCCGGCGAACGCGCAGCGCCGTCGCAGCGCCCTTGCGTCCGCCGGGCGCGCGGGACGAGTTGTCGTTCCTCGGGCTGTGCCTTCGCTGTGGCAACTGTGTGCGAGCCTGTCCGACGCAGATCATCGTCCCGGATCTCGGAGACCATGGCATAGCCGGCTGGCTGGCGCCGGTCGTCGTGTTCCACGACAACTACTGCCTGGAGGACTGCAACCGTTGCCTGAACGCCTGTCCCAGCGGCGCGCTGACGAGATTGACGCTCGAACAGAAACGCCATACCCCGCTGGGAACGCCGCGCGTCGACATGAACGTCTGCCTGTTGGGCGACGACCGTGATTGCGGCTTGTGTCGAAACGTGTGCCCGTTCGAGGCGATCCAGCTCGTGTTCTCGGAAACGGAGTATACGCTGACTCCGGTCATCGATCCGGACAAGTGTCCCGGTTGCGGCGCCTGCGAAGTCGCCTGCCCCACGACGCCGACGAAAGCCATCGTCGTCGTCCCGGCCGCGGTACGGTCCTAGTCGCCCGTTTCGCCAGCCAACCCGACGCGTCGCCGCTGAGCGCGCTCGCCATCCTGTCGGGGCGGAACGTTGCGCACGCGCGCGGCCGTATGGTTTTGAGATCCACGATCTGCGACGTTGCGCTGCGGCCGCACAATGTACGGTTGTCCCGTCTCGTGCGCGGTGGGCTTATTGCGGCGGCCCGCGTTATCTGGCAGATTCAATGCATGGCGCCGTGGGACTGTGCGAGACAGGCGTCGCGCCACGGCGAACGACCGACCGCGCACGGGGCACGGTCGGGAGAAGACGGATCAAAACCCGCCCGTCAGAACTCCATTCCAAACCCCGCCCGGCGCGGTCTCCCGATCAACGGGCGTCGATCGCGCCAACCCGCTTCACAAGGCTACGTCCGATGCGAATGCTGTACCTCTCGATCATTGTGCTGGCCGGGCATTCCGATCCGGTTGCTCAGCAGCCAGCGCCGACGCTGACCAAAGCGCCGTTCACCTACATCTTGGATTACGGCGCCGACCATATCCGCTCGACCGACTATATCCAGCGCATCTCGCAGGCTCCGCCGACGCTGCTGCATCTGGGAAAGGATGTTCCTTTTACGCACAATTGGGGGCCTATCCAGGCGCTTGGGGGCGAGAATCAGGCGTTTGGCAAACGCAAGCCGTACGCCAAAGAGGACTATATCCGCCGGCTTTCGCCAGCCGAGACGCACGAGCGAATCGCGGATCTTACGCAGCTCGCCAGCGATCTGCATCGGGCGGGCGTCCGCTGGGTCACGCCCTACATCTGCAGCATGACCATCGGCGGCCACCCTCAGCGACGCGCGGGCTTCTGGGAGCTTTACGACGCGTGGGACGAGTACCAGGCGTTCGGCCTCGGCCCGCGACCGGCAGCCGATCCGCTGCAGTGGCTGCAGATCGACGCCAATGGCAAGCCCGTCTTCTTCTATTCGTTTCAGGGCGATTTCTATCCGCCCTACGAACCGAATATTCGTTTTGCCGCGTGCCAGAATCATCCGGAATGGCGAATGTGGACCGAGCGGGTCGTCGAGAATATCGCGCGGTGCGGTTTCGATGGCGTATTCGTCGACAACGCGGGTTCGCTGCGCTGCTGGTGCGCGATCTGTCGAGAAAAATGGCGGACGTGGCTCGACGGTCGGTACTCGACCGCCGAGCGCGAGGCGTTGTTCGGCGCCGCCGATCCCGAGATGGGCGAGCCGCGACAGCCTGGGCTGCTGTGGGCCGAGACGCAGCGGTTTCGCTGTGCTTGTCTCCAGGAGCACCTCCGTGCAATCGCCGACGCAGGGCAGCGGATCACAGGCAAACGATTCCTCGTGTTTCCCAACGGCGGCGAGAAGCGGCCCGAGCATATCGTACACATCTATGCGGACGCCGATTGGATCATGTATGAACGGTCGCTCGGACCCAATGGCACGCATCCGGGCATGGTGCTGCGGCCGATCGTCGAGGATCTGGCGCTCAAGAAGTACAACGACAACATCTTCGAGTACAAGTATGTCCAATGTCTGCGTCGCAACGTGCGGCCGATCCTGCTCACGCGGCCCGGCTACAACCTACCCAAAGCAGAACGGGCACTGCTGGAGATGACCGTTGCTTCGGCAGCGCTCGGCAATGCCGAAGCCGCGGCGTTCGGCGGCGGCGGTGGCTTTCTGCAACGGGCGGATCCCGGGTTGATGCAAGTCCAGCGACAATATCGCCAGTTTTTCGAGCGACACGCGACGCTGTACGAAGGGCTCGACTCGCTGGCCGACGTGGCGATCGTCATGCTGCCCGATCTGGCGTGGCTGAAGGGCACGACCGAACACCAGCTCGAGGCGCGCAAGGCGACGCAATCGCTGCTCGATGCGCACGTGCTGTTCGACTATGTGATCGCTGACCAAGTCACGCTCGAGAACTTGTCGAAATACGCCGCCGTCCTGTTGCCGCGCGTCAGCCACCTGACCGACGATCAGGCACGCGCCTTGTGTCGGTACGTCGAGTCCGGAGGAATCCTCGTCATGACCGGCGCGGGACCGGAATTTGACGATCGAGGCCGACCGCTGGCATCGCCGTTGGCCGAGCTGTTCGCCATTTCGCCGGGCGAATCGGAAGCGGTCCGACAGCTCGGCAAGGGCGCGGTCCATGCCGTGGCCCGGCCGAGCCAGTGGCTGGAAACGGACGTTGGCCGGGCGTTCTCGACGATCGTCGGCCCCGGCGCGTCCGCGCTGGCGAAGGTCCGCGTCAATGCGTTTCGCCAGCCGGACGCCGTGCGTTATGTCATTCACTTGGTCAACTACAACGTGCCGCTGGGAATCACGGGCGGCGATCCGGAAACACAGCGTGACATCGAGCTAGCGCTGGCGTTGCCGGGCATCGCCACGGCGGCCCGACTGCGCTGTTACGATCCCCAGGGCGGAACGACCGAAGCGCCCGCCGAGATCAAAGACGGCAAGGTGCGGTTCAAGGTCGCCGAGTTGTCGATTTATTGCGTCATCGAAGTGACCGGTTCCTAACGCGGGCCACTGCCCGCAACCCAAGAATCTGTTTGGCCGAAGGCCTCCGATCACCGTAGCCTGGGGCAACGCCCCAGGGCTGGCGCCGCGCGTGCCTTTTTTGGCCGAAGGCCATATTCATGCGGGCCGCGGTGACACGTTGATGTTGGCCTTCGGCCAACACGGTTGCTGTCGTCTCTGGCTCCTGGGGCGTTGCC
>JAVYAJ010000107.1:0-9361 GCA_032229885.1 Candidatus Anammoximicrobium sp.
ATCGGAGGCCTTCGGCCAAACAGACTCTTGGGTTGCGGGCGCTAGCCCGCGTTAGGTTGTCATCGTCAGCGACGGCCTGCTGCCGAACTGGCCTGGCCGGACGACAGCCAGTGCGCTTAACTACTAACCTCAAACATCGTGAACGTTTCGACAATGTTTTCAGACAGCGACAGCGTTAAGTTGTTGAAGGATTACATCTTATGCTTGCCGTAGCTCTGTGTCCTCTGCGTCTCTGCGTTTGATCGACGTCCTTGCGCGGGCAAACTGGCCAGGCTACAGGAAAATACGTCTTGGAAACGCAGAGACGCTGAGGACGCTGAGATTTCGGCGCGCGCGTCGTAGCCGGGAGAGACGTGACAGGCGAATCACGGCGGATAGACACGGATAGCGGGGATGAAGACAAACGGTTAGACGCGATGTCTTTATTCGTGTGATTCATGGTGCTCCTCAAGATTTCTCGACCCTTGTTTGGTTGCGGCTGCGGGCCGCGCTTTGTGGAATTGGCGCCGCAATCATCCCCTCACCGCACCAAGGCTGTAGCGTCTTTATGTACTGAACTGAACGCCTTGGGCACTACATTTCCCGGGACGCGCCTCCGCCTTAAGTTGGCCATCCGATCCCATGAACCGCTCACAACGCCATAGCCGTATGTCCGGAGATCTGAACTTGGGCCGTGCGGGCGTGTCCCCGAAGACCCCCTCAGGAATTGGCCAGGCACTCCGACATCCGTCTCACGCTGAACGTCTACACGCACGCCGACCTTGCCGACAAGGCCGAGGCCGTTCGTCGTCTGCCTTTGCCGCCGTCAAACGGCGAAAAAAGCAACGGCAAGACTTGGCCGAAAGAGGCGGCTGGCGGGCAAGCTGGCAGCGGCTGGGAGTGTTCTGGGAGTGCGCCAGAGTCTCAAGCTGGCACAAATGGGCAGTTTCCGTCACAAGCGGGAAACGAGAGGCCGCGAGAGCAGCGGCCAGGCGAGTTGACGCAAAGCCTTACTGGAGAAGCACTTGGCACCGCACGTCAGGATTTGGCAGCGGATGTCGCCAGTATCCCCGACAGGATTCGAACCTGTAACCTTCGGCTCCGGAGGCCGACGCTCTATCCAATTGAGCTACGGGGACTCGATTCGACGAAGTATAGCGAACACGGCCTCCGCTGGAAAGACGGCGAACGCGACTTCGGTGGCAGTCTACTAGTCGGCGGCAAGGGGCGGCATGTATAGAACGCTGTCCGGCCGACAGTCACCCACAGCGGGCGACGAGATCGCGACGCCGTCCCTGGGTGCGCGCGGCGCAGGCGGTAGCGGCGCGGTTGATCGCCGCGCAACGACCGTGTTGTTTCGAAGGGATCCGTCGCGATGAGACACAACCGGGCGCCGATCGGCGAGCCGGCGAAGAGGAGCGGGACGCCGCCGCCGGGAGTACAGCCGACGAGGCTCGCCCATCGCGTGTGACGGACCGTTTACATGACGAGGCCAGCGAGTATACTCGATGGTTTGTCGCGCCGCGCGTGCCAGGCGCCTGCGCCCCGCATCGCCGACGCTGTCGTGCCCGGCCCGTGATGCCGCGCGGCGCGAACGAGGATTCTATAGGGCGGACGACAGTCCAGCCTTGCTGCGCTGGATAGGACGTTCGCGGAGATGGGTGGTCCGCGCACAGTATGGTCGACTTTGCCGAAAGGACGGTCATGGCCTCGAATCTGCCGCATTATGTCGCATCTGCCCAGCCTGTGCCGCAGGCCAACCGCGTGCCGTGGTTCAAGAGCACGGCCCAAACATACGCCGGGATCATGCTCTGGTTCGTGTTTTGGGAGAGCGTTCCGTCCAGCGGAGCGCCCAATGCCACCGGGATTTTGGCGCAAGGGCTGATGGCCGGCGTTTTGGGCGTCATTGTCGGCGCGTTGATCTGCCATTTCGCCAGTTATCTGGCGCCGGGGCTGATGGGGATGAAGACCGGTCTGCCGCTGGCCGTTGTCGGGACCTCGACGTACGGCGTGAACGGCGGATTTCTGATGCCCGGGTTTTTCATGGGCGTCCTGCAGTTCGGCTGGCTGGCGGTCAACGCCTATTTTTCAGCCAAGCTTCTGGCGTGGCTGGCCGGGTTCGACGAAGGTTCCATGGCGCATCTGGGCATCGGCGTAGCGTGGGCGTTGGTCGCCGCGTTCGTCGGCTTGAAAGGGATTCACTACGTGGCCCGTGTGGCGACGTATCTGCCTCTGATCCCGTTGGTCATCCTGCTGATCCTGGCGGGGAAGACGTATTCGGGGGTCGCCGAGTTCACGCCGGGAACCATGGTGGCGAACGCTGACGCGCCGGGGGCATTCGAGCTGTTCTTGTTCACGATCGCCAACATCGTCGGCTTTTTCGCCACGGCCGGGGCGGCCGGGGCGGATATTGCGTCCAGCAATCGGACGTCGAAAGATGTCCAGTTGGGTGGGCTTTACGGTGTGGTGGGCGCCACGATCTTCACCGGCGCGTTGGCCCTGTTGATCGTCGCCGGAGCCTACGGGGCAGGCTTGATGGCCGACGTTCCCGAGGTGATCCTCAAGCCGACGGAACTGATGAAGTACATCATGGGCGGACAGGTCGCCAAGGTGTTTTGGCTGCTGCTGGCCATCGCCGCGTTCCCCCCGGCGTGTTTCAGCTCGCTGATCGCCGCCAACAGCTTCAAGAATACGCTGCCGAAGGTGAACCCGTTCCTCTCGTGCGGGATCGGCACTGCCGCGTCGATCGGCTTGGTGCTGTCCGGCAAGGCTGGGGACGCGGCCGGCGTGTTCGGCATTATCGGCGCTTCGTTCGGGCCGATCTGCGGGGCCATGACCGCGGATTATCTGCTGGCGGGGCGTCAGTGGCCCGGTCCGCGAGCCGGTTTTAATCCGGCCGGCTGGCTATCCTGGGCCGTGGGATTTGTCGTCGGGACCTGGAACAGCCTGTTCGCCGGGCTGTTGAACGTCACGTTTCAGATGCCCTGTCCGCCCGTGGCCGCAATCATCGTGGGGTTTATCCTGTACATCGTGCTGGCGAAAATCGGCCTGACCTCGCGAGTGCTGGAAATGCCGACCGTGCAATGTCCGGCCGCTGAATAAGGGGCCGACCGTACCGCATGGCGAATGCTTGCCTGGGGCGGGCGATGCGTCCCGTCTGCGGGCTCGGGATTGCCCGGCGTCGAGATTGGCATGAATCGCACCAACCGTCGGACTCAGACCGCTCGTCGGCGCCAGCGCGAGGCCCCAGTTCAAACAGCCTGAATCTACCCTTGGACTTTGGAGAACATCGCATGACACGTTTTGCCGTTGTGATCGCGGTCGCAGCTTGTGTGCCCTTCGCCACCCGTGCCTGGGGCATCGATGCGTCCGTTGGGCCGCTGGCGGATTACGTGGCCAAGCCCGACGCCAGCTACCGTTGGGTCGAGAAGCAGACGGGCCGATTCATGGCGTCAGAATATGCGGAACTGATCCTGACTTCGCAGACCTGGAAAGATACGGTGTGGAAGCACCAGTTGTTCGTGATCAAACCGCACTCGATGGCCGGGGACGTCAAGCACGCGATGCTGTTCATCAGCGGCGGCAGTTGGCGCGACGAGCTCGAGACCAACAAGAACGCCGCTCCGAGCGGCGCCCAACTGTATGTGACGCTGGCCGAACTGCTGAAGACGCCGTTGGTTTTGCTGCTGCACGTTCCGCAGCAGCCAATTCTGGGCGGCAGACACGAGGACGCGGCGATCGCGTACACGTTCGACGAATATCTACGGACCAAGGATCCGGAGTGGCCGTTGCTGCTGCCGATGGTCAAGAGCGCCGTCCGCGGCATGGACGCGGCGCAGGCGTTCGCCCGCGATCAGTGGTCGCTGGACTTGCAGACGTTCACCGTTACCGGGGCATCGAAACGCGGCTGGACAACCTGGCTGAGTTCGGTGGTGGACCCGCGGGTCACGGCCCTGGCCCCGATGGTGATCGATGTCTTGAACATCGGGCCGCAGTTGGCTCATCAGGAAGACGTGTGGGGCGAACCGTCCGGCGAGATTCACGACTATACGGAGCGCGGACTGCATCGCAAGCTACGGTCGGCCGAGGGCAAATCCCTGCTGGCGATCGTCGATCCCTACGCGTACCGCGAGCGGCTGGTCCAGCCCAAGCTGATGATCATGGGCACCAACGATCCGTACTGGACGGTGGATGCCCTGAACCTGTACTGGGATGGGTTGGTCGGCGAGAAATATATCCTGTACGTTCCCAACAACACGCATGGATTGAAGGACTATGGGCGCGTGTTCGGCAGTCTCAGCGCGCTTCACGAGCAGGCCCGGGGCGGAGCGCACCTGCCGAAATTGGCGTGGCACTACGACCAGGACGATCGTGGGGTGCGGTTGACGGTCAGTTCGGATCCGCCCGCCGAGCAGATCCAGGCGTGGACCGCCTCGGCGCCGACCCAGGATTTCCGCCAGGCTCGTTGGGACTCGCATCCGATGCAGCAGGACGGTTCGCAATACGTCTTCCGCGTCGAGCGTCGGGCGGGCCGCTTTGCGGCGGTGTTCGCCGAGGCCCGTTATCCGGGGGAAAGCTCGCCGTTTTATCTGTCGACCAATCTCCGCGTCGTTTCCGCCGAGCCGCAACGCGATGCCCCATGAGCCGTTTCTGTCGAGCCTCGCGCGGCTTTTCCCCGCTGAACGGCTGCTGACCAAGCCGGCGCAGTTGGCCGTGTACGAGTCGGATGCGGCGACGGCTTTGCGCTGCCGCCCGCTGGCCGTCGTGCTGGCCGAATCGCAGGACGAGGTCGTCCACGCCGTGCGGCTGTGCCACCTGCACGGCGTGCCCTTTGTGGCCCGAGGCAGCGGGACGAGCCTGTCCGGCGGATCGCGGCCGGTCGAAGGCGGAATTGTGATCGCCTTGAATCGGCTGAACCGCATCCTACGGCTCGACCCGCACCAGCGGCTGGCCGTGGTCGAAGCGGGCGTGGCCAACCTACAGATTTCGCGCGAGGCCGAACGGTTCGGATTGTACTATGCGCCCGATCCCTCCAGCCAGTCGATCTGTACGATCGGGGGCAACGTGGCGTTCAACTCGGGCGGGGCGCACTGCCTGAAGCACGGGATGACCAGCAATCACGTGCTCGGGTTGAAGATCGTGACGCCCGACGGCGAGGTCGTCGAGTTTGGCAGCGAGAGCGTCGAGGGCGTCGGCGTCGGCCCCGATCTGGTCGGCCTGTTCGTGGGGAGCGAAGGCCTGTTCGGAGTCGCGCTGGAAATCACCGTGCGTCTGCTGGCCAAACCGGCCCGGTTTCGGACCGTTTTGGCGGCCTATCACGATCTCGAGGCGGCAGGCCGCGCCGTGGCGGACGTGATTGCCGCCGGGCTGTTGCCCGGGGCGATGGAGATCATGGACGCTGTGGCGATCGAGGCGGCCGAGGCCGCGGTCCAGGCCGGGTATCCGCCCGGCGCGGCGGCCGTGCTGATCGTCGAACTCGATGGCGAAGCCGCGCAGGTCGAGCGCGAGTTCTATCACCTGCAGCGAATCATCGGCGACTCGGGGACCTACGAGGTCCGGGTGGCCGAATCCGAGGAGCAGCGTCAGGCGATCTGGAAAGGGCGCAAAGGCGCGTTTTCGTCGGTCGGGCGGCTGAGCCCCAACTATGTCGTCCAAGACGGCGTCGTGCCCCGCGGCAAGCTGGGCGAGGCATTGCGCAAGATCAATCGGCTGAGCCGCGACTTTGGGCTGCGAGTCGCCAACGTGTTCCATGCGGGCGATGGCAACCTGCACCCGCTGATCCTGTACGACGGGCGGCAGCGTGGCGCCGTCGAACGGGCCGAACAGTTGGCGGGCAAGATCTTGCAGTGTTGTGTGGAACTGGGCGGCTCGATCACGGGCGAACACGGCGTCGGCATCGAGAAACGCGCGCACCTGGCGGCGATGTTCAGCGATGTCGATATGGAAATCATGCGGCAGATTCGCCGTGAAATCGACCCGCTCGAGATCGCCAACCGCGGAAAGATGTTTCCGGACGACGGCGTGAACCCGTCAGGAACGGCGGCTGGCAATTCGCCCGGCACGCCCCAACGCGCGTCCGGGCGCCGGGCAAAAGGCGACAATTGAACCTTGAGCCACTCGAACCATGGCCGAACGCCGGACGACGCACGCCGGACGACGCACGCCGGACGACGCACGAGTTCCAGAGATCAGGATTGATGGGACGCCAATGGAAGCGGATCCTAGATTGACGGAAGAGCGGTCCAGACACGAGACCATGATAGTCGAACTGGGCAGACGGCGAGCACCGGGGCGTGCGCGCTCCCGGAGGGATGCGCTCCGTTGCGCCCGTCGCATCCGGCGGGTTTCGTCACGCTCCGCCGCGTCCACGACGGTTGCGTCCACGACGGAACGTGGCCTTCCGGCGATTATGGGCGGATTCCCTCGAAGGACGCGTTCCGGAACGATAAACTCAGCAACCAGTGTCCGTAGTGGGCGGTGAAGTCTGATTTGCGGCCCGCGCTCGTATCGCCTCAGCGTCACGCCAGTCCCGCGCGGAGCATTCCTGCCGTGAACCCAACCCTTCATCCCGAGACCATCGCCGAAGCGCAGGACATGGTTGCCGCGTCGTCCCGCCTGTGCGTTCGTGGCGGCGGCAGCAAGCCCGGGCTGTCCACGCCGTCGTCGGATGCGACCTGTCTGGATCTGAGCCGCCTGTCGGGCATCATCGAACACGACCCGAACGAATTCGTGTTCACCGCGTACGCGGGCACTCCCGTGGCGCTGGTCGTCGAGCGTCTAGCCCGGCACGGCCAGTATTTGCCGTTCGAGCCGTTGCTGGCTGCGCGCGGGGCGACGTTAGGTGGGACGGTGGCGGCCAATTCCTGCGGCTCGCTTCGTTATCGCTACGGAGGCGTTCGCGATTTTGTCCTGGGCGCGCGATTCATCGACGGCCGCGGTCAGCTCGTACACAGCGGCGGACGGGTCGTGAAGAACGCGGCCGGTTTCGATCTGGCCAAGTTCTTCGTGGGCAGTCTAGGCCGATACGGCGTTCTGGTCGAACTCAGTTTCAAGGTCTTTCCGCGCCCCCATGCGCACCTGACGCTCGAATTCATCTACCCGAGCCTGGACGAGGTTCTCCGGGCAGTGTGGCGGTTGGCCGTCGAGCCGCTGGATATCGAGGCGCTCGACTTCGAACCGGCCGGAAAGACCGAGTTCCGCCTGCTGGTGCGGCTGGGCGGGCTGGAGGCTGGCCTGCCGGATCGCGCCGCGCGTCTGGAAGAGGTTCTGCAGTGCCATCGGCAGCCGCTGCCGCAGCAGACGCTGTTGGGCGATCGCGAGGCGGCGTGTTGGCAGGATCTGAACCAATTGGCGTGGGTTCCCCCCGGGGCCGCGCTGATCAAAATCCCGCTGGCGCCGCGATCCGTCCCCACGCTCGACGCACGGCTGCGATCCGCCGTTCGCCGTTACACGCTCGGCGGCGGCGTCGCCTGGCTGGCGGCCGACGACGCCGAGTCGGTGCGCGCGATGCTGACGGACCTGGGCCTGGTCGGCTTGCGAATGGGCGGCGCCGGCGGCGATCCGATCTTGGGGCGGCGGCGCGGGCTGGTGTTGGCCGAACGCGTCAAGCGGGCGCTGGATCCAACCGGGAAGTTCGGAGCGGCCTAGATGGAGCATCACATCGACCCGGCACGATATGGCCCGCGCGGACCGGCGATGACCGCTGCGATCGAGGCGTGTGTCCACTGTGGGCTATGTCTGCCCGCCTGTCCCACGTATCGCGTGCTGGGCGACGAGATGGATTCGCCACGGGGGCGGATCTACCTGATGAAACTCGCGCTCGAAGGCGAACTGGCGACGGCCGACGCCCAGCCCTATCTCGATCAGTGTCTGGGATGCTGGGCGTGTGTTCCGGCATGTCCGTCGGGCGTCGCGTACGACGCGCTGTTGACCCAATATCGCGCGGCAACCCGCGACCAGACGCAGCGTTCACCGTTGGACGCCGCGACGCGCCGGTTGCTGGCGGCGACGCTGCCCTACCCCGGTCGATTTCGCGCGGCGGTACAGGCGGGTCGAATCGGACGCGCCGTGCGGCGGTTGTTGCCGGATGCCTGGCAGGGCATGTTGGATGTGCTGCCGGACACCTTGCCAGCATCGGAACCGCTGCCAGTGGTGTATCCGGCGCGCGGTCCGCGCCGTGCCCGCGTGGCCCTGGTGGCCGGTTGTGTCCAACGCGTCTTGGCGCCGGAAATCAACTGGGCGACGCTCCGCGTTCTGGCGTACAACGGCGTCGAGACGGTCATTCCACCAGCGCAGGGTTGTTGCGGCGCCATCCTGATGCATATAGGCGAGCAGCCCCGTGCGCGCCGGCTGGCGCGGCACAATATGCAGGTCTTTCCCGCGGACGTCGACGCCGTGCTGACGAACGCCGCCGGCTGCGGCTCGGGGATGCACGAGTACCACTTGTTGTTTGCGGGCGAGCCGGATCAAGCCGCTGCCGAAGCCTTTGCCGAACGCGTCCTGGATGTCGCGGTGTTTCTGGATCGACTGGGGCCGATCGCGCCCGGCCCTTTGCCCAACCCGTTGCGTGCCGCGTACCAAGACGCCTGCCACCTGCTGCACGCCCAGGGCATTCGCGACGAGCCGCGGCGACTGTTGGCCGGGATCCCCAACCTCGAACTGGTCGCCCTGCGAGATCCGGACCAGTGCTGCGGATCGGCCGGAGTCTACAACCTGACCCAACCAGAAGTCGCGGCCCAGTTGGGCGACCGCAAAGCGGCGACGATTCTGGAGACGCCCGCCGAGGCCGTCGTGACCGGCAACATCGGCTGCCTGATGCAGATCCAAGCCCACCTGCGCCGCCGCGCCAGCAGCCTGCCCGTGCACCACACGATGACCTTGTTGGAACTCGCCTGCCGCGACCCTGCCACATAGCGAGTGCGTTGCCTACGCTAATTATGGGGATTGCCAAGAATAATGTTTTTGTCGGATCGTTTGTAGAAGCAAAGAGGGGGTATCGCGAGCAAGAAATATATTGTGCGTCTCATGGACGAGGAACGAGCCGTTTGCCAAGCGATCATCAAGCGCGAGATAGGCCAGTCGGAGACACTGCGGAGAGCAACGATTGTGCTTAATGCGGACGCCGATAGTCCGGCTCGGCAAGACGAGAAGATCAGATTCAACCTCCATGTTTGCAACCGGATCCCGTGAACGGGACGCTAGCGCGTTCCGGCTGATATGCGTTTCCCCCATCAGCCGCGCGCGGCGCCAGCCCTGGGGCGTTGCCCCAGGCTACGGTGAACGGAGGCCTTCGGCCAAACAGAATCAGCGGCGTTCTGCGCTCCGACGCGCAACAGCCGAAGCGGTAGTCGTTGAAGAAATTGACCGCGTCAGTCCGCGTCCC
>JAVYAJ010000108.1:0-21997 GCA_032229885.1 Candidatus Anammoximicrobium sp.
CGGCGACATGTTCGAGAGCTGTCGCCTGACACGGTTCATCACGAAAGCCGTCAAAGCCTCGTTCCAGTGCCAGAACGCGGCGACATTCCAGCCGCCGACCACCGCGTCCGCCGAGGGAAAGACAACCCGCCGTCGGTCGCGAAAGGGTTGAGGCTTCGATGCGCCAACGGCGGCCAACCCGTCAGTCAGGGCGCGGTCGCGGATAATTCCCGAATCGCATACTGTTCCCGGTTATGGTATCGTGGATGTCGGCTACGCCGTAACCGCAACCATGGTTTTGGGAGGAATGTGCCGTGCGTTATCGCGTCCTTATCCAGCAGGACGAAGACGGCGTCTACGTCGCCGAAGTCCCTGCGCTTCCCGGCTGTATTTCCCAGGGGAAGACGCGCACCGAAGTCCTTCAGAACGTCCAAGAAGCTATCGCCGGGTACTTGGACAGTCTCCAAGCACATGGCGAGCCGGCGCCGCCATCCATTAACGAAGAGATCGTCGAGGTTGCGCCGTGAGCGCCTTGCCGGTTGTCCCCGGTCCCGAAGTGGTCAAGGCCCCGGAAGGAGATCGGCTACGTATTCGACCGACAACGAGGGAGTCACGTGATTCTTCGGCAGCAGAACGCACCACACCGACGCTTGACCGTGCCTAATCACAAGGAAGTTGCCCAAGGAACATTGCGTGCCATCATTCGACAGGTTGGCTTGACCGTCGAGGAGTTTCGCGACCTTCTCTGAACGAACATGGCGAACCAGCGCAGGCGCCCGACCGGAATGAGCGATCGGGTCTTGTCGAGACATCAACGTCACTCGTGCCCATTCCGACGGGCGATGCTGGGCGTTTCCACCGTTCGCGGGTGGGCGCGTCGCGCCCACGCCATCCCCAGAATCTAGCTTCAACAACCTCGTTTTCTGCCTTGACAACCCCGACCACTTCAGTCTCATGAATGGTGATTTGCGGCACTAGTTGGACGCAGCCGCGCCGAGCGCCTCGGCCAGGCCGTCGATCTCGGCCTGCGTGCGAGCCTCGGTCACCGCCACCAGCAGGCAATCATTCAGCTCGGGGAACCAGCGGCCCAACGGCACGCCCGCCAGGTATCCCCGCTGGCCGGCCGCGGCCAGCAGTTGCTCGACCTGCGCCGCCTTGTCGCGCACGACGAACTCCTTGAACGTGGGGGCGGCGAAAGCCAGTTCGAACCGCGGATGGGCGACGATTCGCTGGGCGGCGTACCGCGCTTTCTGCAGGCATAGATCGGCCGTTTCCCGGAGCCCTTCGGGCCCCATCGCCGCGAGATAGATCGCCGCCCGCAGCGCGATCAGGCCCTGGTTGGTGCAGATGTTGCTGGTCGCCTTGTCGCGGCGGATGTGTTGCTCGCGGGTCTGCAGCGTCAGCACCCAGCAGCGTCGGCCCTGGCGATCCGTCGTCTGGCCGGCGATCCGTCCGGGCAGGCGGCGAACGAACCGCTCGCGGCAGGCCATGATCCCCAGGTACGGCCCGCCGAACAGCATCGGCGTGCCGAGCGATTGGCCCTCGGCGACGGCGATGTCCGCGCCCAGGTCGGCCGGCCGCTTCAGCAGCCCCAGACTGATCGGGTCGAAGACCTGGACCAGCAGCGCGCCGGCCGCGTGGGCGATCTCGGCCTCGGCCGCGACGTCCTCGAGCGCGCCGAAGAAGTTCGGATGCTGGATCAACACGCACGCGGTCTGATCGTCGACAGCCGCCCGCAACGCCGCAAGGTCTGTCGTCCCATCGTCGGCCGCGATGGTCTCGCAGCGCGTATCCAGACAGGCCAGATAGGTGTGCACGATTTGACGATATTCGGGGTGCAGGCCGCCGGCCACCACGACCTTGCCCTCGCGGCGCGTGACGCTCATGGCCATCAGCACCGCTTCGACCGTCGCCGTCCCGCCGTCGTACAGGCTGGCGTTCGACACGTCCATCCCGGTCAGTTGGCAGATCAGCGTCTGGTACTCGAACATCGCTTGCAGATTGCCCTGGCTCACCTCCGGCTGATAGGGCGTGTAAGACGTGTAGAACTCGCTCCGCGAGGCGAGCGCATCGACGACTGCGGGGATGAAATGATCGTAGCTGCCACCGCCCAGAAAACAGACGCGCTGGCCTGCGTGGACATTGCGGGCGGCCAGAGCTTGTAGATGCTGCGTCAGCTCGAGCTCGGTCAGCGCCGGCGGCAAGTCCAGCGGGCGTGACAATCGCTGTTCGGGCGGGATCGACGCGAACAACGATTCGATCGATTCGGCCCCGATCGCTTGCAGCATCGCCTGCCGATCCTGCGGCGTGTTGAACAGATATGGCATGGCAATCGCCCTTTGGGCCGTGCGTGGTCAGTGGTCAGTAGTCAGTAGTCAGTGGGCTGGGGACTGGGATTTGGCTGTCGAGTCTCGTGTCTCGGATTCCGAGTTCGGCGTTCCCAGTTTCGGATTCCGATCTGAGATCCGAAGTTCGAAGGCTCGAATCGCGCATCGGCGGCGGCGCGCGGGGTCACGGCCGGACGAGCTGCGGCGCTCGCGTTTTCGCCCTTGCGTGTTGTCCAATCTTAGATTTTGGGTAGCGGCGCTCGCCAGAGTGCGGGATTCCCGCGGTCTGGCGACCTCCAGTGTTTGGTCTTGACAACACGCTAGCCCGCCTCGGCGCACTGGCGCTGGTAGGCGTCGTAGCTCATCAGCTTGGCCAGCGCCGTCTCGTCGGTCAGGCGCACCTTGACGATCCAGCCGGCGCCGTACGGGTCGTTCTTCAGCAGGTCCAATTGATCCGGCAGTGCGCGGTTGACGTCGATGACCTCGCCGTCCACCGGGCAGTACAGCGGGCTGACGGCCTTGACCGATTCGACCTCGCCAAACTCCTCGCCCGAGCCGAGGTGTTTGCCGACCGGCGGCAGCTCGATGAACACCAGGTCGACCAACTGCTCGACGGCGAATGCCGAGATCCCGATGGTGGCCACTTTGGCTCCCCCCTCGTCCTCGATCCGAACCCATTCATGCGTCTCGTTGAACAACAGCTCTTCAGGCTTCACGACAGCGTCCCTTCCTTATGTCTATGGTTCAGGCTCGGTTGGCCTTACGATCGACGGTAGAACGGCAATTCGACGATGCGGGCCGGTTCAAGCCGCCCGCGAATATCCACGGCCACGTCGGCGGCCTCGCCGGCCTCGAGCGTCTCCGGCCGCACGTATGCCAGCGCGATCGGCTTGTCCAAAGTCGGCGAAAACGTCCCGCTGGTGATGCTGCCGACCGGCTGGCCATCGACGACCACCGCGTAGCCCTCGCGCGGCACGCGCCGCCCGCCCAGTTCGAGCCCGACTCGCTTTGGCTGCCGCGGATCGTCTTTCAGCCGTCGCAACGCATCCGAGCCGATGAACGAGCGACCCGCCAGGTTGACGGCAAAGCCAAGTCCGGCCTGGTACGGATTGATCGTCTCGGACAGTTCGTGGCCGTACAGCGGCATGCCGGCTTCGAGGCGCAACGTGTCTCGCGCCCCCAAGCCAGCCGGCTTCAACCCGGCTTCGCGGCCCGCGAGGAACAGGTTGCGGCACAACTCGGCGGCTTCCTCGGCGCGGACGATCAACTCGAAACCGTCCTCGCCCGTATAGCCCGTGCGCGTCACCGTGCAGGGGCGGCCGAACGACTCGGCGACCACGCCCGTATAGTAGCCCATCGCCCGCAAGTCCACTTTGACTAACCGGCTGAGGATCGCGACGGACCGCGGACCCTGGATCGCGAGCATCGCCGTCTCGGTCGTCCGGTCGGCCATTTCGACGTCGCCGTCTTCCGGCCGTTGTTGCCCGCGAAACCAGGCGACCAGCTTGTCGCGGTTGGCGCTGTTGACGACCAGCAGAAAGTATCGCCGCTGGCTGGGCGTCTCGAGTTGAGAAACCAGAACGTCGTCCAGAATCCCGCCCTGTTCGTTCGTGACCAGCGCGTAGCGGATCTTGCCAATCGGCAGATCGACCGTGCGGCGAGTCAGTACGCGGTCCAGAAATCGCCCGGCGTCCGGGCCGTCGAATCGCAGCCGGCCCATGTGCGAGACGTCGAACAATCCCGCGGCCTGTCGCACCGCCAGGTGCTCGTCGACGATCGACGTGTACTGGATCGGCATGGACCAACCGGCAAAGTCCACCATCCGCGCCCCTTGAGCGACATGCCAGTCGTACAACGGCGTCTTCGCGATGTGATCGTTCATGAGCATCCGAACAGAAGCGTGTGAATGGCGACGGGCGAGCGCCACGCGCCGCGTCTGGCTCGACGCGCTCCGTCGTCGAATCGGTCCGCGGCGCATTTTACCGAAAACCAACGCCGTTGCCAGCGGCCACTGCCGGGGGCCGTTGGGCTCGGGGACAATGGAAACGGCGCGGGCGAAGCCTGTTACGAACGTCGCACCCATCGACGGCGCCACACGCCGGCCATGCCGTGACCCGGGATTCGGGCGTCACACGCCGTCGGCGCCCACGCGAGCCAGACGCCGCTTTCGAAGACCGAGGTCCGTCTCCCGAGATTCCGCCCCGGACGGCGCGAAGTGTATATTATTGAGCGGCGAGGCCTGCGGGCCGCCCGGTGGCGGTCGGCGGGCCGACTCGCATCTCGACACCTGGAGAATACTTCGATGAAGCTTGCCACCCCTCTCGGCTGTCTGATGTTGTCGCTGGCGGTCGGTTCCCAGGCCGTGCAGGGCGCCGAGCCGGCGCCGGCGATCGCTCGCGTAGGACTGACGCCCAACCGGGCGTTTGAAATCAACGGCGAACCGTTCTTTCCGCTCATGGCCTGGCTGCAGGACGCGAAAAGCTTTCCGGCCGTCCGCCAGTGCGGCATGAACACGACCGCCGGGTATTGGACGGGCTCGAGCGGGACCAAGGACGTGGCGGAGTACCAGGCGCTGGTGGCCCAGGCTGGACTGTACGGCGTGATGCCGTTCGATCTTCGGCTCAAAGGACACCCTCAATTGCTGGGCTACATCCAGGACGACGAGCCCGATCTGCCGCACCAGGTCAGCGACGCCGAAATCGCCCCCGCGGCGAACCTGCGGATCAACCGCGGCACGCCGCTATGGAAGATCCTCGATGGCGTGACGCACACGTGGTCCGTCTTGGATCCGCTCGACGGCGCACAGCTCACCGTCCGTTTGGCGGCCCCGGTGACCGTCGAGCGATTGACGATCTGGCTGACCGTCGCGCCGGACTTGGCCGTAGCCAAGGACGTCGAGTTCGAGGCCGACGACAAACCGCTCGCGCGGGCGACGCTCGAGTCCAAGCGGGGCGGACAGCACGTGCCGCTGGCCGCGCCCGCGACGTTCCGCGAGTTGAAGCTGATCGTGCGTTCGACGCACCCCGGCAAGAACGCATGGGGATCGATCGGCGAGCTCGAAGGCTTCGACAGCGCGGGGCGGAACGTGCTGCTTGCCCCGCCGCGCAACGAGCCGCGGGCGACGCCGGCGGCGGTGCAGGCCGAATATCGGCGGATCAAGGCGGCCGATCCCGAGCGGCCCGTGTTCATGACCGTCACGGGCAATTTCCATCCGCACTTTGACAAGTGGACCGCCGAGCAGCGCAGCGCGCTGTATCCGGCCTATTTCCGCGCCGCGGACGTCATCGGCTATGACATCTATCCGATCTACGGCTGGAACAAGCCCGAGTGGATTCACCTGGTCCACGAGGCGATGGATCTGCTGGCCCAACAGACAGATCGCCGCCCGCTGTATGCGTGGATCGAGACCAGCAAAGGCGGGCAGTGGACCGGCGATCTGGCGCGGCAAAAGGACGTGACTCCGACCCATATCCGCGCCGAGGTGTGGATGTCGATCTGCCGCGGGGCGACCGGCATCGGCTACTTTACCCACGTCTGGAAACCGTCCTACGACCAGTTCGGCGTCCCGGCCGAAAACCGCGCGGCCCTGCGCGAGATCAACCAGCAGATCACCCGCTTGGCCCCGGCGATCCTCAGTCCCGAACCAGCGCCGGCGGCGACGATCGCGGCGGACAACGACGTCAAACTGGATGTGCTGGCCCGCCGGCTCGGCGACAGCGTCTATCTGTTCGCGGTGAACTTCGACGAGAGGTCCATCCCGGCGACGGCGACGATTGGCCTGCCGGGATTGACTGCCCAAACCGAGATCGAGGCGCTGGACGAAGCTCGCACGATCCGGGCCGAAGCAGGCCGGTTCCGCGACGATTTTGCTCCGCTGGCCGTCCATCTATACCGCGTGCGGATGTAACGCGCCCATCCCAAACACAGGCCCTCCGGTGGCTGCGGCATCCTGCCGCAGCCGAGTGACGACGGGTGGGTTATCGCGGACCCTCTCGGCCGCGCGAGGCCCCCGGGCCGATGCGTCCTCCGGCCGACAAAGCTCAGCGCGCCATGCCTTATCCACGCGGCACGAGCTACCGATCGCCTCTCGGGCCAAAGCGCTGGCCCGGTCAATTTTTAAAAACCACTACCACTTCAACTGTTGCGCGTTTGAGCGCAGATACGCGGTGATTCTGTTTGGCCTTCAGCCAAGACGATTCCGGTCGTCCGTGCTGCGCAACCGCCTGGCAAAACCAATTCCGCCTAAACGCCGCAGTCTCCGGCCTTTGAGCCGCGCCACCGAAACGCTGTCGTCCGGTCGCTCGGCCCCCATGCCTAGCCCCGACGACGCGCTACGCACTCTCGCGATGCCCGGGAAATGCACGAATCCGGGAGACACGTACACGGAAAATTCGTCGGTCTGGGCGATCGATCAGAGAAGGCCAGATTTTTTTCACCGGCCATTGTCAACTAGACTCACGGTTTATATGATTACTTAACGATAGTGAGAATGAATCTCATTTGTCTGACCCGCTTTCTGACACCATACGTGGTCATCATCATGCTTGAGTTGATTCCACTCGATTTTCTTCAACCCGGACAAACCGCCGAGATCGATCAGGTGGTCGGCGATCCGAGCCGGGTGCATCGCCTCCAGGAGCTTGGCTTGCGCCAAGGCACGCGGGTCGAGATGGTCCAATCCGGCAGCCCGTGCATCATTCGCACGTCGGGCAGCAAACTATGTTTTCGCCGGAGCGAGACGCTGGGCGTTCTGGTCAAGGCAGGTGGGCATATCTGACGGATGGCAGCGTCTGGTGGCTGCCGATCAGAAGTCTATCAAGCTTGGCCGTCGAGAACAGCCGTCGATAGGGGCCATCCTGGTCGGTCGATTCGTGGCACGCGGCTCAGGGCGACGCGGCGCGGCCAACAACGGTCCGGTGCGAGCGGTCCGGTGCGAACGATCCGTCGGATGATCGAGCGATGACGGTTCGATGCGGCTGCCGACGGACATCGGGCGCGCGCGAAGGCGCTGGAATCCGGCCAACAACAATCCGGCGAACAACAAACCTTCGAGCGACGTCGATACGGGTGTGGGCGTGTTCGGACTATGACCGGCCTTGAAGACGACAAGCCGATCACCGTGGCTTTGTTGGGCAACCCCAACACTGGAAAATCGACGTTGTTCAATGCCCTGTGCGGCGAGCGGCAGCGGGTCGGCAACTTTCCGGGCGTCACGGTGGAGAAACGCACCGGCTCGATGGATATCGACGGCCGTCCGTTCGAGGTCGTCGATCTTCCGGGCACGTACAGCCTGGCTCCACGTTCGCCGGACGAGATGGTGACTGTCGATGCCCTGCTGGGCTGCAATGGCGCGGCGGTCTCGCCCGACGTCATTCTGTGCATCGTGGATGCCAGCAATCTCGAGCGGAACTTGTATCTGGTGAACCAGGTGCTCGAGTTGGGGCGGCCAGTCGTAATCGCGCTGAACAAGACCGACCTGGCGGCAGAGCAGGGAGTGACGCTGGACGCGGACCTGCTGCAGCGGCGGCTGGGCGTGCCGCTGGTGCCGACTCAGGCGCACCGGCTCGTGGGCCTCGAACCGCTGCGGCAATCGCTGTCGGCCGCGGCCCAAAGCGAACCGCCGCGGACGACCAGCCCTTTTCCCGAGGTATTCTGCCGCGAAGTCGCCGCGCTGGTCCAACAGTCGGAACGGGGCCGCCCCGCGCCCCTGCCGCGGCACCTAGCCGAGCGGTTGTTGTTGGACGCCAGCGGCCACCTTGAAAACGCTTCGCCGCCGCTGGCGGACGCCGAGCTGCAAACGGCGATTCACGCGGCGCGCCAACGCTTGGCCGAAGCCGGCTATCCAGTGCCGGCGGTCGAAGCCTCGTCGCGCTACGCCTGGGTCTCGTCCGTGCTCGCCGGCGCCGCACGCCGCGCGCCGCGGCGAGCGACCACGTTCAGCGACCGCCTCGACACGATCCTGATGCACCGCGTCTGGGGTCTGGTGATCTTTGCGCTGCCGATTGTCGTCATGTTCCAAGCGATCTTTGCCTGGGCCGCGCCGCTGATGGATTGGCTGGACCGCAGTTTCGCCGCGCTCGGCGATCTGGTCGGGGGCGTGATGCCCGAGGGCGTGCTGCGGTCGCTGGTCGTCGACGGCGTGATCGCCGGCGTGGGCAGCGTGCTCGTGTTTCTGCCCCAGATCCTGATCCTGTTCGTCTTCATCTCGCTGCTCGAAGAATGCGGCTATATGGCCCGCGCGGCCTATTTGATGGATCGCGTGATGGTCCGGATCGGCTTGTGCGGGCGCTCGTTCATTCCCCTGCTGTCCTCGTTCGCGTGTGCGGTCCCGGGCATCATGGCGGCTCGAACCATCGAGAACCGGCGCGACCGATTGCTGACGATCTTGATTGCACCGTTGATGAGTTGCAGCGCCCGGTTGCAGGTGTACTCGTTGCTGATCGCCGCGTTCATTCCCGATCACCGGTATCTGGGTGGCTGGGTGCGGCTGCAGGGCCTGACGCTGTTGGCCCTGTATCTTCTCGGAATCGTAACGGCGGTCATCGTGGCGTGGGCGCTGCGGCGCACCGTGCTGCGCGGCGAAACGCCGTCGTTTGTCATGGAATTGCCCAGCTATCAATTGCCGTCGCCACGGAACGTCACCGCACGGGTCTGGGAAGCGGGCCAATCGTTTGTCCAGCAGGCGGGAACGCTGATCTTTGCCGTGGCGATCATCGTCTGGGCAGCGGCCTATTTTCCGCATGACCCGCGAATCGAACAGAACGTCCGCAGCCAGTTCGCTGCCCAGTGGCGGCAGCTCGACGCGGCGGCGGAATCGACGGAGGACAGCGCGGCCGCGCGAGATCCAGCGCAATCGAACCAGCGGCGCGCCGCACTCGAGCGTCACCTCGAGAACGAGGTCGCGGCCGCGTATATCGAGCACAGCTATCTAGGACAGGCGGGCAAATGGATTGCGCCGCTGGTCCGACCGCTGGGCTGGGATTGGCGGATCGGGTGCGCGGTGATCGCCGCGTTTCCGGCTCGCGAGGTCGTGATCGGGACGCTGGGGGTCATCTACCAGTTGGGGCGCGACCAGGACGAAGCTTCCGGCTCGCTGCGGGCCACCTTGCGGGCGGCGACATGGCCGGATTCCCACCAGCGCGTGTTCAACGTGCCGGTCGCCCTGTCGCTGATGGTCTTCTTTGCCTTGTGCGTCCAGTGCGCCGCGACGCTGGCCGTAATCCGTCGCGAGACCGACGGCTGGGGCTGGCCGTTATTCACATTCGTGTACATGAGCGTCCTGGCCTACGTGGGCGCGCTGGTGACGTACCAAGTTGGAATGTGGCTGGCGGGCTAGACCGTCGTCGCGCCCAGCGCGGTTTCCAATCGTAATCCGCGGATTGCCGCGCTTGCCGGAGTGCGGTTCCCGGCGGTCTGGCAAGCGCGGCTATCCCGAACGTTTCGTCTGGACGACGCGCTCGGCCGCGACAGCGCCAAGAAAAGGTTAGGCCGCCCGCAATCTCGTTGTGCGACGAGTCTGCAGACGGCCTGTCTCGATGTAATCCATGCTCTGCGCGATTTTACGCTGCGCAGACAAGCGGGAAGGGACCGCTTATTTCTTGGCGGTCTTGGCAGCCTTTGCCGCCGGCTTCTTGGCGGCCGGCTTGGCCTTGGTCGACGGTGCGCATGGCTTGCAGGCGCTCTTCGTCGCGGGCTTCTTGGCGGCCGGCGTGGCTGCCGGCTTGGTCGTCGCGGTCTTCTTCGTTGCCATATCCTACGGCTCCTTGTGTCGGGCGTCTATCTGAAAAGGGCGATCGCCTTCCCGCAACGCCCCGACGGGAACGACCGCTGGTATCCTTGCGCGGCTGGATCGATCGCGTGGTTCAGCGCGGCCGGTCCATCGGAGCCGAACCGCGTGCGATCTACCCACAGCGTCGATTGGTGACGACTGTCGAGGCGCGGCGCAAAGGGTTCTCGGTCCGTGGGGAAAAAGTCGCGCCACGTCGCAGACCAACCATTTTTCACGCCTCGCCCAACCGCGCGTATTGAACCAATTCTTTGCATCTTTCGTCAAGGCGAGTTTTTGGTTTTCGTCTGTGATTTGCCAATTTCGTTCAGGTTCGCCAAGTCATCGCGCGACGCGTGCGCATGCAGGGCGCCCCGACGCGCGTGTTCCAGGATATAGCGCGCCGCGCCGCGCGACGCGCCGGCGACCGCCACGCGCTGCTTGAGCGCCGCCAGCGCGCCGACGCGCTGCGCATAACAGGCCGGATCGCGCAGCCAGCGGATCACATGCTCGCTGATCGCCGACGAGCGATCCGCATACGTCAGATACTCGGGGAACAACACGCTGTCGGCGGCGGCCGCGTCCGAGTCGTACATTGCGCCGTCGCGCAGAAAGGGATCCTCGGCCGCCAACAGGTTCACCAGCGTGATGAACTTGACCTTCAGGAACAGCCGCCGCGCCAGGGCGTAGCCCAACCAGCCCACACGGTACAGGACCACGGTCGGCTTGACGTGATACAGCAATTCGAGCGACACGGAGCCCGAGCAGGCCAGACAACAATGGCTGGCATAGATCAGTTCGGGCGTCCGCCCCGTGAACACCTCGACGGGAAGATCCGCGCGGGCGATCTGCTCGCGGGCCAGCGCGGCGTGGCGCTCGTCGAAGCTGGCGATCGCGAACCGCGCGTCGGACACAGCCTGCCGGATCTTGCCGGCGGCGGCCAGAAAGTCCGTCAGGTTGTGGATGACCTCTTGTGTCCGCGAGCCCGGCAGAATCGTGACCAGCCGCCCCGGTCGGCCGGCTTGTTCTGCGCTAAACGCGACGTCCAACTGCTGGCGCTGCATCTGGTCGAAGTATGGGTGCCCGATATAGGTCGCGTGGCAGCCTCGTTCGCGATACCACGTTTCCTCGAACGGCAGTTTGCACAGCACGTGGTCGACCAGCCGCCGCATCTTGCGTACGCGCCACGACGCCCACGCCCACATCTGCGGCACGCCGTAATAGAACACGGCGATCCCGTGTCGCTTGGCCGCTCGCGCGATCCACCAGTTGAAGCCCGGATAGTCGATCAACACCACCGCGTCCGGGCGCGCGTCGCGAAAATAAGCGGCCGCTCGTCGATACAGACGCCAGAACTGATGCAGGTTCAGCACGACTTGCAGGATCCACATCACAGCCCATTGGGTCAGATCCTCGTGCAGATCGCAGCCGGCGGCGCCCATCCGCGGACCGCCGTAGCCGACGCATTCGATATCCGGATCCAACTCGCGCAACTCGCGGATCAGGTTCGCTCCGTGCAGGTCGCCGCTCGGCTCGCCTACCGAAAAGAAGATCTTCATGGCCGTGCATCCTTTCGCGCCGCGGAAACAGGCGGCCGCCGAGTATCCCAGATTGCCCGACACGGACAAAGGGCAGTCTCGAGCCCGCCGCCAGTCGCCAGTCCTGGTCGATGGGCGGCCCGCTGCGCAGTACACTGATGGTCCGTCGGGCGTCACCCGGGGCCAGCGCCTCGCCGGGTGCGCGGATGGACGTGCGATGCGCGTGCCGCTGGACGACCGGACGTGAACCCACGACCGCGCCCGTGGCGCGACTCCAGATACGTTCCGCGCTTTACCGCACGCGGGTGACCGCGCGACGTAATCCGCGGTTTGAGCGAGAGCCTCAAGCATTCCCTCGCTTGCGCTTCGGGTTACGATCAAACGCGCCATTCTCGAGAGCACGTAGCATAACAGCGCGTGGCATAACGTCCTGCTCGCGGCTCGGTCCTGCCACGCCCGTAATGAAAGCGAATCATGGTCGATCCATCCGCCCAGCGTCCATCGAGCGCTTCGCCCGCGGGCGCGCCGCCGCGCGCCGTCGTGTTGCTTAGCGGCGGGCTCGATTCGGCCACTTGCGCGGCGATTGCCAAGAATGACGGGTTCCTGGTGTATGGGATCAGCTTCCGCTATGGCCAGCGGCACGCTGTCGAGCTCGATGCCGCGGCACGGGTCGCCGCGGCGCTGGAGCTGGCCCGCCACGTTGTCGTAGACATCGACCTCGGACAGTTCGGCGGCTCGGCGCTGACCGCGGATATCGCCGTCCCCAAACACCAGCCCATCGACCAGATCGGCGACGCCATCCCGATCACCTATGTCCCGGCGCGGAACACCGTGTTCCTGTCGCTGGCCTTGGCCTGGGCCGAGACGCTCGGCACGGGCGACATTTTCATCGGGGTCAATGCGCTGGACTACAGCGGGTATCCGGACTGCCGCCCTGCGTACATCGAGGCGTACCAGCGGATGGCGAATCTGGCGACCAAGGCGGCGGTCGAGGGCCGCGCGCCGATCACGATCCATGCCCCGCTGGTCGCCCTGACCAAAGCCCAGATCATCCGCCGGGGCCTAGCGCTGGGCGTCGATTACGGGCTGACCACCAGTTGCTACGACCCGGCCGACGACGGGGCCGCCTGTGGTTGCTGCGACGCCTGTCTGTTGCGGCTGCGCGGCTTTCAGGCGAACGGCCTGCCCGACCCCGCGCGGTACATCGGAGATCGCTGACCAAGTAGACGCGGCGCCCCGCCACTTGCCGCCGCCGTCCGGCTCAGCCCGCACTGACGATCGTGAACGTCCGTTCGAGCCACCCCGAGCCATCGCGAGCCCGCACGCGCAACGTGTGCTCGCCTTTGGGCAGCGCCGCGTCGCCGCTGCGATCCTGGTTGCCCAGCAGGTACGGCGGCCCCGTGAAGCGATTCACGAGCTGGTCGTCCAGATACAGTTCCAGCTCGCCCAACGGAATCCCTTCCGTCCAAACGTGAAGGCGTTCCCACGAGTGATAGCCGGGAAGCTGGCTGGCGTGCGAGATATGGATGCCCTTGCTGCGCACCGCGCGCAGCCGCGCTTCTTCTTCCCAGAAGCGATTCACGGATTCGGTGCTGCGCAGCCGCCGCATACAGCGCCGCTCGACGGGGTTGCCCAACACCATGGCGTCGCCTTGATACACGTACAGCCCTTGGATGCCCTGGTCGTACAACTGCCGGACGCGCCAGAGAAACGGACCGGGCTTGGGCAACCCCCATGACAGCGCGTCGATCTGAGGCAGCAGCGTGCAGGGCGTGTCGGCGGTGGCTTGCAGATAAGGCGCGACATCGAAGTAATGAAAGCGTCCCTGTATGCTGCTCGGGCACAGATAGTCCACCAGACGCTCGCGAATCCAGGTGCGGTAGTCGAAGCGTTCGGCCAGCCGCACGCCTTCGACGGGAAAGCGCGCCAGGATTGGGATGTGGGTGTTTCGCCGCCCGCCATATTCGTCCGCCAGGGCGCGCAGTTCGCGCAGAAAGCCGTTGGCGGTCTCGGCCGTGTCGATCCCCTCGGGATAGCGGCAGAAGTCGATCGACAGCCCGGTGGCGCCGATCTCCAGCGTCTCGCGGTAGACATCCAGGATGAACCGGCGCACCTCGGGCACTTCGTAGCGCAACGTGTGGCCGCGCATCCACTGGGGATGCTGCTTGGCAAAGTCTCCTTGCAACGGCGAGCCGGGATAGCAGTTGGTGGCGCCGAAATTGGCGTGCGCGTTCAGGCCCAGTGCGCGACTGAACAGCAGCGTCGCCTGCAGCGTGTTCGTGTACTGCTGCATGCGGCCGACATTGGTCGTCTGCGGATGGGCCACGGCCCCGATCGGATCGCCCATCGTGACGTGCAGCAACTGGTCCGAGACGCGCGTCTCGTAGACAGCCTTCATCCCGAATCGCCCCAGTTGCGCGTCGACCAGCGAGACCTCGGCTTCGCGATAGGCGTCCAGATACTGCAAATGCCAGGACATGTCCTGTACGTTGTCCGAGAAGGCATAACTGTACGGCTCCCAGTAGCTGGCGACGAACCGATCGGGTTTTCCGAAGCCGCTGTCCAGTTGCGCCGCCAGCTCGTCGGTCAACGGAACCAGTTTGACGTAATCCAGCGAGCTGGCGACGGGGCCGGTATAGTCGTAGGACTGGCGCACGATCAGATGCTGGCCCTCCAGGCGCGTCCATCGCCACAACTGTTCGTCGTAGGGTACGCGCGAGCCGAGCCGATCAGTGCGCAGATCACCCGACAGACGCAGCCTCACGCCGCCGAACGAGTAGACGAAGATGGCGTGCGGGCCTTTGAGATCCAGTGGCATGGTCAGTTGCGGCAGGTCGACAGCCGCGCCGAACAGCCGTGTGCCGTCCGTCGCATACGGGGCGGAATCGACGTTCGAGCCATGTTCGATCCGCCACCGCCCCGGCTGATCGTCGGCGGCGGCGACGTACTCGGTCTGGATGACCTTGCTCCAATCGTCCAGATAGACCACGTCACGATTGTCCGCCGTCGCGGTCGTTTCGAGTCGCGCCAGCAGGCGATCCTCGTCCGCGTACAGCTCGACACGAAAATCGATGTCCACTGCGCCTTCGACCTGAGCCTCGGGATACGGATTGAAGACCAGCGTGCGCTCCAGCCCAGCCGCCCGCAATTCGACGACCTGGCCCTTGATCCAGGGCAGCCAGTCCTCCTGGCGCAGCAGCGCCCGCGCCGTCTCGGACAGCAGGGGCTGGACGCGAGCCGGTACCCACTGGTTTTGTCCGCGCGGCGACCAGAAGCTTCGCACCGCTACGCGATCCGGAGCGTCGGCCGGCACGTGATACAGGACGTGAACCAATCGCGTGACCGGGTCCGTCTGACAGCGTATCGCCGGATCGTCGGCCCGGCTTGTCCCTGGGGACGCCAGAACAGCCAGCGCAGCGGCAAGCATCACGGACGATGAGGAATCGCCAAGGACTCGTCGCATCGCGGATCTCTCCGAACAGGCGTGTGTTGGGGACAGGTACGCTGGCCAGTGCGCCGTCCAACCGAGATTTACAGGCTCTCGCCCTCGCCAACGTACGGGATTGCCACGGTCAGGCGACCACGACTACCCTCATATTCAGGCCGGACGACACACTAGACGGTTCCCGTCCGCGCCGCACACCGGCCCGTTGCCAGCCTCTCAGGATGGCTGTGGCGAACTCGCCTGTCAACAAGCGGCGAGCAAGCCGACGCGCGTCGATCGCACGGTCAATCGATGCAACCTAAAACTCGAAACCTAAAAGTCGAAACCCAAAACCCAAAACCCCCCAAGAACCGATCCGAAATATAACGTAGGCGGGTAAGAATGGCCTGTCGAACGCCGATGCCGGCGCGCAAAGGACAGATCGGCGCCCGCGCGACGAACGGCCAGGCCGAGCCGCGCGAAGCATAAGCATCGAAGATCGGGACAAGCGAGCTAACCGCGACCATGCACACGACTCGTCGATCGCACATTTCTAGCGTCGCTCGACATTAGCTAAATCGTCCAATCCGCGCAATCCTCCAGCGCACACGTATCCTTCTGGCAACTCACGATACTAGAGTCTATACTGTTTACGGGCTTTGGCGTGGTTCACGCAATTCGAGAAAAAAGGGCGGCGGTGACGTGCTGCGCGCGGCGGCACGCGGCCGTTCGCTTCGTTTTCAGGTTGCCGCAACCAGCCCATCGCCTCGTGTGCATTCGATTGACAGCCTTGGTGGTCTGATTTCGTACAGGCGCCGATTCGGTCGCCACGATTCACCCACCGCCGAGGCCCCCAATTTTGACAATCGCCAGGTCGCAGACGTCGCACACGGGGGCGCGGATGCCGCGGCGCGTCCAGACGGGCGGATCGGTTGTCGCAAGCCCCGTTTTGATGGCAGACATGCTAACGATACTTCTGACGGTCGGAATCCGCAGTGATAGGCAGCGTTATGCAGGACGGTGAGAACTCGCTGAATCTAGGATATCTAGAGCATTTGTATGGACTGTACCTGCAAGATCCCCAGCAGGTTCCCAACCAGTGGCGGACCTATTTCACCCGGGAATTGAGTTCGCCCGGCGCTGACGACGCCGATTTCGCGACCGCGGCGCTGCCGGAGGCCGACGGGCTCGCTCCGGACTTCGTGGCGGCGCGCAGCGACGAGCTGCGCCACGCCCGGCTTCAAGAACGTTTGGATCTGCTCGTCCGCAATTACCGCGTGCGCGGTCATATTGCCGCCCAGATCGATCCGCTGGGCCGGCATCGGCCCCGTCCGTTGGAGATCGACCCCGAGTATCACGGCTTCACGGCGGCCGAGCTGGATTTTCCGTTTTCGACCAAGACGCTGCGCGGCTCGAATACCCAGACCCTGCGCGAAGTTCTGCAGCGGATGGAGGACAGCTATTGCAGCGCGATCGGCGTCCAGTTCATGCACATCGACGATCTGGAGGCTCGGGGCTGGCTGCAGCGGCGGATCGAGAACTCGGAGAATCGCCTTCACCTGGATCGCGACCAGCAGGTGCGGATCCTGTCGCGGCTGACCGATGCGGTCCTGTTCGAACAGTTCGTTCGGACGAAGTACGTCGGGACGAAAAGCTTCTCGCTCGAGGGCGCCGAGACGCTGATCCCGCTGCTCGATCTGGCGATCGAAAAGCTCGCGAGCCAAGGCATTCGCGAGATCGTGATGGGCATGTCGCATCGCGGGCGACTGAACGTGTTGGCCAACATCGTGGGCAAGAGCTTCCAGGCGATCTTTCGCGAGTTCGACGACGCCGATGCCGAGTTGTTCAAGAATCGTGGCGATGTCAAATACCACTTGGGCTATCACGACTATTATGTGACCTCGAACGGCCAAAAGGTGCACATCTCGCTGGACTTCAACCCCTCGCACTTAGAGTTCGTCAGCCCCGTGACGCTGGGCCGCTGTCGGGGCAAGCAGGATCGGTTCGGCGACGCCCAGCGCAAGATTGGCGCCCCGATCCTGATCCACGGCGACGCCGCGTTTGCCGGCGAGGGCATCGTGCAGGAGACGCTGAACCTGAGCCAACTGCGGCATTACGAAGTCGGCGGCGCGATCCATGTGGTCGTGAACAACCAGATCGGTTTCACGACGCCGCCGGAGGAAGGCCGCTCGTGCGGATACGCCACGGACGTCGCCCGCATGTTGCAGATCCCGATTTTTCACGTCAACGGCGAACACCCGGAGGCCGTGGCGCAAGTGGTCGATTTGGCGCTCGATTTTCGCGCGACTTTCCACCGCGACGTGGTGATCGACATGTACTGTTTTCGGCGCTGGGGCCACAACGAGGGCGACGAGCCTTCGTTTACCCAGCCGCTGATGTACCGCGCGATCGAGCAGCGTCCGACGATTCGCGAATCCTATCTCGAGCGTCTGCTGAAGCTCGGCAAGATCACGCGCGACGACGCCGACGAGATCGCGCAGCGGCGGCACGAGGATCTGGAACGCAACCTGTCGCTGGCCCGCCGCGAGGATTACGTCTACAAGCCCGAGGCGCTCGAGGCGGTCTGGAAAAATTATCTGGGAATGGACGAGTGCTTTGTCGAGGACGTGCCGACCGGCGTCGACCAGCGGACGCTCGCCCGTTACCAAGAGCGGCTGGTCGCGATTCCCGGCGATTTTCACCTCCACCCGAAACTCCGTCGCCTGATGAACCAGCGGCGGGCGATGGCGGCGGGAACCGCGCCGTTGGATTGGGCGGCGGCCGAGCTGTTGGCGTTGGCCAGCGTGGCGGCCGAGGGCTATCGGGTCAGGATGTCAGGCCAGGACTCGCAGCGCGGCACCTTCAGCCAGCGGCACGCCGTCCTACACGACACCGAAGACGCTCGGACCTATATGCCGCTGCAACACGTGACCGAGGACCAGGCGCCCGTCGAGATCATCAACAGCCCGCTGTCCGAATGCGGCGTGCTGGGCTTCGAGTACGGCTACAGCTTGGTGTTCCCCGATGGCCTGGTGTTGTGGGAAGCGCAGTTCGGCGACTTTGTCAACGCGGCTCAGGTGATCATCGATCAATTCATCACCAGCGCCGAGGACAAATGGCGGCAATTGAGCGGGCTGGTCCTGCTGCTGCCCCACGCCTTCGAGGGCCAGGGGCCGGAACACTCCAGCGCCCGGCTCGAGCGTTTCCTCCAGTTGGCGGCCGAAGACAATATCCAGATCGTCGTGCCGAGCACGCCGGCCCAGTATTTTCACGTCCTGCGGCGGCAGGTCGTCCGCCGCTGGCGAAAACCGTTGATCGTGCTCACGCCGAAAAGCTTGCTGCGGCATCCGGCCGTTGTGTCGCCGCTCGCGGACTGTGCGCAAGGCCGTTTTCAACGCGTGCTGCCCGACACCGAGGCGCGAGAAGTCCCCGTCAGCCGGATCCTGCTGACCAGCGGCAAGGTGTATTACGATCTGGCCCACGCCCGCGCCGAGCGTCAACGCACGGACATCGCTATCGTACGGATCGAACAGTTCTATCCGTTTCCCGAAGCCGAATTGGCCGCAATCCTCAAGACGTATCCCGCGAATACGCCCGTGATCTGGGTCCAGGAAGAGCCGGAAAACATGGGCGCGTGGCCGTATCTGCGTTTTCGCTATGGCGACAAGCTGCTGGGCAGATGGCCGTGGCGCGGCGTCTCGCGAGCCCCGTCCGCCAGCCCGGCCACCGGATCGAGCGGCGCGCACAAATTGGAACAAGAAGAAGTGATCAGCCACGCCCTGGAGTCGTAACCACGACAGGCACGGGGCCCGCGCTGACACGACCGATTCTCCATCAGGTGAACGAACCATGGTCCACGAACTCAAAGTCCCGCAGGCGGGCGAATCGATCCAGGAAGTCCAAATCGGCCAGTGGCTCAAGAAAGAGGGCCAGTGGGTCGAACGCGACGAGGTCGTCGTCGAGCTGGAGACCGACAAGGCCAGCCTCGATCTCCCAGCCCCGGTCGCGGGCGTACTGTCCAAGATCCTCAAACCGGACGGCGCCGCCTGTACGATCGGCGAGATCATCGCCGAGATCGACCCGGCCGCCAAACCCACCGCGGATGCCGCGACGGAGACGGCGCCCGCGCCCGCGCCATCGGCCGCCCCGCCGATCATCATGCCCGCGGCTCAACGCCTGTTGGACGAGCACGGACTGCAGGCTTCGGCCGTCGCGGCGACCGGCCCGGGCGGACGCTTGCTGAAGGAGGACGTCTTGCAACACGTCGGTTCGCGGGGCCCAGCGACGGCTCCTGATGTCGCCGGATTGCCGACGCCCGCCGCCGCGCCGAGCACGGCGTCCAGGCCGACGTCGGCGTCGCAGCCGGATACGAGTCTGCAACCGTCCGCGGGCGCAACCGCGGGCGCGGCGCCGCTGGGCGTCGGGGCGACCAGCCCCAGCCCAACAGGCGCCAACCCGGCCAGCCACGCGCCCGGAGGTCACGCTGCGGCCGACAGCGCCCCCGCCGCCTCGCCGCGCGACCAAGTCGTGCCGATGACGCTGATCCGGCGACGGATCGCCGAACGCCTGGTGCAAGCCCAGCGCGACATGGCTCTGCTGACGACGTTCAACGAGATCGACATGTCGGCCGTCATCCAACTGCGCCAGCAGTACCGCGAACGATTTCAGGAAAAGCACGGCGTCAAGCTCGGGTTCATGTCCTTCTTCACCAAGGCCGCCGTCGAAGGGCTGCGCGAGTTCCCGGCGATCAACGCCCAGGTCCGCGGAACGGACATCGTCTACCACCATTACTGCGACATCGGAATTGCCGTCGGCAGCGCCAAGGGGTTGGTCGTCCCCGTGCTGCGCGGCGCCGAACAACTCGGATTCGCCGAGATCGAACGGCGGATCGCGGACTTTGCGACCCGCGCGGGTACGAATAAGCTTCGTCCCGAAGAACTGTCCGGCGGGACGTTCACGATCACCAACGGCGGAGTCTACGGGTCGCTGCTGTCCACCCCGATCGTCAATCCGCCGCAAAGCGGCGTGTTGGGGCTGCACGCGATTCAAGAACGGCCCGTGGCCGAGAACGGGCAGATCGTGATCCGGCCGATGATGTACGTCGCGCTGAGCTATGACCATCGGATCGTCGACGGACGCGAGGCCGTGACGTTTTTGAAACGTATCAAAGAGGTGATCGAAACGCCGGCCCGTCTGTTGCTAGAGGTCTGAACACGTGAAACAAGATTCCTTCGATCTGGTTGTTGTCGGCGGCGGCCCGGGCGGCTACGTGGCGGCGCTCCGAGCCGCTCGACAGGGCATGTCGGTGGCTTGCATCGACGAACACGACCAACTGGGCGGCACGTGCCTGCGGGTCGGCTGCATCCCCAGCAAGGCGCTGCTCGAGTCCAGCCAGCGGTACGTCGAGGCGCGCCAGAGCCTGGCCCAGCACGGCGTGCTGGTCGGCGACGTACGGCTGGATCTGGCCGTGATGCAGCAGCGGAAAGATCAGGTTGTCAAAACACTGGCCGATGGCGTCGCCGGTCTGTTAAAGCAGGCCGGCGTGACGCGGCTGCAAGGTCGCGGCCGGCTGGACGGCCCGGCCCGCGTGACCGTGACGTCGCCGGATGCCGAACGGTCGTTGAAGGCCCGACACATTTTGCTGGCGACGGGCAGCCGCCCCGCCCCCCTGCGCGGCGTCGAACTGGACGGCGAGCGAATCGGGACCAGCACCGACGCCCTGGCTTACGCCGAGATCCCTTCGCGCTTGGTCGTCATCGGCGCCGGCTACATCGGTCTGGAATTGGGCAGCGTCTGGCGCCGTCTGGGCGCCGAGGTCACGGTGCTCGAAGCCCTGGATCGCATCCTGCCGGGCATGGACCTGGATCTGGCCCGGGCCGCGCAAGCGATGTTCGAAAAACAGGGGTTCACCTTTCGTCTGGGCGTGCGAGTCGCGGGCGCTTCGGCGACCAAACGCCAGGCGACGGTTCGTTGCGAGGGCGGCGAAACATTCAAATGCGACCGCGTCCTGCTGGCGATCGGCCGGGTCGCCAATACGCGCGACCTGGGCCTCGAGACGGTCGGGATTGAACCGGACCAGCGCGGCGAGATCCCCGTCGCGGACAACTTTGCCACCTCGGCGCCCGGCGTCTGGGCCATCGGCGATTGCATCCGCGGACCCAAGCTGGCGCACAAGGCGTCGCACGAAGCGGTGGCGTGCATCGAGGCGTTGGCCGGCGGGCGGACGTCGATCCGCTACGACACGATCCCCGGCGTCGTCTACACGCATCCCGAGATCGCCTCGGTCGGCAAGACCGAACAGCAACTGCAGGCCGACAACATCGAGTTCCGTCGCGGCGTGTTCCCGCTGCAGGCCAGCGGCCGGGCGCGCGCGATGGGCGAGACCGACGGCCGTGTTAAAGTGCTGGCCGACGCCCGCACCGATCGCCTGCTGGGCGTCCACATCATCGGCCCTCATGCGGGCGACCTGATCGCCGAAGCGGCCGCCGCCATCGAGTTCGGCGCCAGCGCCGAAGACCTCGGCCACGTGTGCCACGCCCACCCCACGCTGTCCGAGTCGCTCGGCGAAGCCGCCCTGGCGGTCGCTAACCGAGCCATCCACATTCCGCCCGCCCGGCGGGCTACGTGAAAACCTGGTATGGAACCGCACAGACGCAGAGGGCGCTGAGTCTCCCGGTATCCATTCCCTCCGCGTTCTCTGCGTTTCAAAACAACAACCGCCCATCACGCCCACGAATCACGCCTGGCGAGCGAGCGGCCGACTTCGTGACTCTGGTCAACAGCGCAATCCGCTACGCCTTTGGACGTGAGCGCAGATATCAAGCAGCGTGGTGGACACGCTGCCGAGCGGCTCGACAGGGCTCGACGGGCTACGCCTCGCTGCGGCCCGAGCCGGTGGGTTTGGCGCCATTCGGCGCCGCGCACGCCGAAGGCGATCCGTCGCTTCCGGGCCGATCGTACGGAA
>JAVYAJ010000109.1:0-8489 GCA_032229885.1 Candidatus Anammoximicrobium sp.
GGGGCGTTGCCCCAGGCTACGGTGATCGGAGGCCTTCGGCCAAACAGATTCTTGGGTTGCGGGCACGGGCCCGCGTTAGAGTCTTAGTCCGTATCATGCGCGCGCCGTGCGCGCATCTTGTACACCGTTCTGTACAGTATACTTTTGGGTTATTAGAACCTGACTTGGTTAGGTGGGGTTGGATGGGATGACTGTTGCGCGCCACAGATGACAGAGGGCGTGTTGGCCGAAGGCCATCATCAACGTAGCCTGGGGCAACGCCCCAGGAGTCCGAGATGATCGCAACCGTGTTGGCCGAAGGCCAACATCAACGTGTCACCGCGGCCCGGGTGAATATGGCCTTCGGCCAAAAGAGGCGCGCACGCGGCGCCAGGCCTGCGCCAGACGAGCGCCGCCTGAAGACGACATTATTGTCGACGTGTCATCGCGCCGCAAACTGACCGACGCGAGCCGCACGTAAAAAAGCACGGCTGCGCGCAGCGGGGGTGACATTCGGCCCACGGCGGGCACGGATCGGCCGCCTGGGTCCGACGCAAGAACGCAATCCAGCCTGGTCGGGCCCGGCGCGGCGTGGTACGCCCACGCGGCCAACGCCCGTTCGGTTACGGATGGTCACGTTGAAACGAACAACGATTCGCAATTCAAGAAGATTCGCAGGTTAAGAAGAATAGATAGATTTTTTCGCTTGGCGCACGTGATGTCGCGAAGCATAGTTGTCAGTGAGCTACGTAAAACTGAACAGAAGTGCGGCAGGAGGCCCAACACGGTAATCTTCGAAGAAAGTCTCTTGTGTCCGTCGGGAGGAACTGATCGTGTCGCGTTTAACGCCCGGAACAGTCATCGTAGGGGTCTTTGCCGTGCTCTTTGGGCTGATCGGCGCCTACGGCGTCCGCAAGTATTTGCAGGGCGACGTGGCCAAGGCGCCCGAACCCCCGGCGCCGCGGCAGCAGGTCGTCCCCCTGGCCAGCATGGACATCGCCGCCGGTCGCGAGGTCGTATTGGGCGAGGTGGCCTTGTTGAACCTGACGCCGCAGCAGATCAGCAAGATGCAGGCTGACAACAAGCTGCCCAGTCAGTACATGGGTAACCCGCAACAGATCATCGGCCGCACGCTCAAGCGGGCGAAGAAACAGGCCGATGCCTTCCTGCCGGATGATTTCTACCCCGAGGGCACCGGGCCGACCGTGGCCGAAAAGCTGGCGCCAGGTCTGCGAGCGGTGACGATCCCTGTCGAAGGGACCGGCGCGCTGGGCGGTTATGACGGTGTCGGATCCTATGTCGACATCGTGTTCCGCTCAATCGCCGACGAGGCCGCGGGCATTCCCGAGACCACCGTGACCCTGCTCGAGGGCGTCCAGGTGTTGGCGATGGAATCGGTCGCCGCGCGAACGCCACCGGGCACGAGCCTGGAAAACCGCGTGACGCTGGCGGTTACGGCAATGCAGGCCAACGCGCTGAAGATCGCCGAAGGCCGGGGGACGTTCTCGCTGTCGCTGCGCAACGCCGAGGACGTCGAGATCGCCGGCGCATCGGCGCCCCAGACGCTGGATCGGCTGCTGAACGTGCCCGTTCGCGAGGACTACGTGACGGCCATCTATCGCGGCGGCAATGGCGCGGCCCAGTCGAACTCGTTCGCGGGGCCGACGCTCGTGTCGCAACCCGCGGTGGCGCTGCCCATCGCCGGCGTGCTGCAGATGCGGGCGGCCCAGCAGACAACCTCGGTCGAGCGTCCGGCGCCTCAGGCCAACGGCGCTGAGGACGCGGCGAGCGAACCGGCGGCACACGCCGCTCCGCCCGCCCCGGAAGCCGAATCGTCTCGACCGATCGAGACCTCTTCCCCGGCCAGCGGCCCGGATCCGGACAAGGCGGCGAACGCGGCCAGCGCCCAACCACCGGCCACGACCGCAGTCAGTGCCCGTATTCCGGTCAGTGTTCAGGTACGTCAGGCGGCGCCGACGGCGAACGCCCAGGAGACGCTCGCGACAGGGGACGCTGAACCGGGCCAGAACGTGACTGCCACGCCGCCCGCGGACGATTCCGCTCGCGATTCGCGGCCGCGCAAGCTGCTGTCCGACATCGGACGACAGTATTGGGACAAATAGTTGTTGGCGGGCCGCGTCCGCGGTCAAGGCCCCCTTGGGCGTCGTTCAGCGCCGGCGGAGACGCACGGAGACACCAGGTAAACCATACAGGACCGACCATGATTCGCGCAACCACGCCAGCCGCCATGCCAGCCTCGGGCGGCAACTGCACACGACCCGACCCGGACGAGCACGCGTTTCAGCAGCTCAAAGCCAGAATCCACGAGGAACTGGTCGAATCGCTTGACCTATCGCTGGCGGGAAGCGTCGATCGCCAACGGTGGGGCGCCGAGGTGCGGAGCGTCGCGGACGATCTGTGTCGACGCCGGGCCGAGGCGTTGGACAGCAATGGCCGCGAGCGGTTGTTGGCCGAGTTGATGGACGAGGTTTTCGGGCTGGGACCGCTCGAAGCACTGATGGCCGATCCGGCGGTCAACGATATCCTGGTGAACAATGCCTACGAGGTGTACGTCGAGCGGCACGGGCGGCTCGAGCTGACGGACGTGATCTTCGCCGATGACGAGCACGTGTTGCGCGTGATCCAGCGGGTCGTAGCGCGGATCGGGCGGCGGATCGACGAAGTCTGTCCGATGGTCGATGCGCGTCTGCCGGATGGTTCGCGGATCAATGCGATCGTGCCGCCGCTGGCGCTGCGCGGGCCGACGTTGTCCATCCGTCGGTTTGGCGAACGGCCGCTGGATCTGAACGACTTGATGGGCAACCATTCGATCCTGCCGGAAATGGTTCAGTTCTTATCGGCGGCGGTGGATGCGCGGCTGAGCTTTCTGATTGCCGGCGGCACCGGATCGGGCAAGACGACCCTGCTGAACGCGCTGTCCGTCTGCTTCCCGCCGGGCGAGCGGATCATCACGATCGAGGATTCGGCCGAGTTGAAGCTGCAGCATTTGCACGTCGTCTCGCTGGAGACGCGGATCCCCAACACCGAGGGCGCGGGCGAAGTGACGCAGCGCGAGCTGGTTCGCAACTCGTTGCGGATGCGACCGGATCGGATCCTGGTCGGCGAAGTCCGCGGGGCCGAGGCGCTGGACATGCTGCAGGCCATGAATACCGGGCACGAAGGCTCGTTGACGACGATCCACGCCAACGACACCCGCGACGCGCTATCGCGGCTGGAGATGATGGTGGCGATGAGCGGGCTGGAAATTCCGGTCCACGTCGTGCGCGAGTACATCGCGGCCGGGATCAAGTTGGTCGTACATCTGGCGCGGCTGAAGGGAGGCATTCGCCGCGTGATGCGGGTTTCGGAGATCGTCGGCGTGGCCAACGGCGACTATCGGCTCGAAGAAGTGTTCGGGTTCAACCAGCACGGGGTCGGCGACGACGGTGTGGCGATCGGACGATTCTATGCCACGGGGTACCGGCCGCAGTGTCTCGAACGAATCGCGGCCAGCGGCGTCAAGCTGTCAGATGAGCTGTTTGAGGCGAAGACGTACTGATGAATATTGTAGTCCTCTCCCTGGTGTGCTTTGCCTTCATCTCTGCGACGGTCGCCGTCGTGGGGTTGGCGGTGCGGGATCTATTTTTCGGTGGCGCCGCGGGCGCGATCGCCGGTGGCGCCGCCCCTCGCGTCGGCCGGCTGCCGTTGGCTCGCGATGCGCGGCCAGCGCAAGGCGTCGTGGACCGCATGGACCAGTCCATCGACCGATTGGTGGCCGAGAGCGGGATTCCAGCCAGCGGGTTGACGCTCACGCTGGTCGTGGTGCTGGTCGGCTTGGTCGCTGGCGGGGCCGTCTTCCTATGGACCGAGGACGTGGTGTCGGGCGTCATCGGGTTCGTCGTGGGGATGATGGTCCCGTTTCCGTACCTGTCGTTGCGGCGGGCTGCCCGAATCCGCGACGTCCAGTCGCAACTGGCCGATGCGTTGGATCTGATGTCCCGGGCGACACGGGCGGGCGAGAGCCTGGACCAGGCGATTTCCCTGGTGGGTGAACGATCGCCGGAGCCACTGGGCCTCGAATTCCGCCGCTGTGCGCGGCAACTCCAGGCGGGCCTGTCGGTCGGCGCGGCGATGCGAGCTCTGGTGTACCGACTGCCGGTGATGGATGTCCGCATCCTGGCCACGACGCTGACCGTGCACCGACAGACGGGTGGAAACCTGGCCACGACGCTCGAACGCATGGCGCAGGTGGTCCGCGATCGAATGGTCTACCGCCAACAGATTCGCTCGGTGACCGCGGCCGGTCGATTTTCCGCGATGTTGATCGCCACGGTCGGCCCGCTGTTGTTCCTGTATTTGTTCACCTTCCAGCGAGACTACGCCGGACGGCTGTTGGATCTGCCGTTGGGCAATTTGATGTTGGTGATTGCGGTGGTGCTCGAGCTGGTGGGCCTGGTCTGGATTTCGCGGTTGATTCGAGCGGAGTATTGAGACGATGCAAGAGATCACACTGCCGCTGGCCGTGTTCATGGTGCTGTCCTCGATCATCTGGCTGGTCGGGCGTGTGTTGCTGCGCCGCGTCGACGACGAGCCGATCGAAGAGGGACGCAGCCGCCAGGCGTTTGGGCCGTTGACGGGCCTGCTGGCCGCGCTGCTGCCGACGTCGAGCGTCGCCAAACAGATCCTGCAGCGCGAACTGCACCAGGCCGGCCGGTACGCGCCGCACGCGCTGAAGGATTATCTGTCGATTCGGAATGTCACGCTGTTCGCCTGGCTATTGCTCGTCGGGTTCACGGTCTTCGCGGTCTATGATCCGCAACAGGATCTGACGCTGATGATCGTGGTGGTCGGCATCCTGTTCGGGATGCTGATCTTCGCGATGCCGCGAATCATGTTGCAGTCCCAAGCGCGCCGTCGCGTGGGGCGAATTCAAGCGGGCTTGCCCGACGGGCTGGACATGCTGAACATGTGCATGACGGGCGGTTTGTCGCTGCAAACCGCCTTCGAACGCGTCGGAGGCGAGATCCGTTCGTCGCATCGCGATCTGGCGACCGAGTTCGACATCATTCGGCGGCATGCCGAGACGCATACGATGGAGCGTGCGCTGGATCTGTTCGCGGGCCGGATCGACACGCCCGAGATTCGGGCTCTAGCCGCCGTCACCTCGCAAGCCGTTCGGCTGGGCAGCAACGTCGGATCGGCGATGCAGCAGTACGCGGACGGCATGCGGACCAACCAGCGTCAGCGGGCCGAGGAACGTGGCAACCGACGTTCAGTCGCGATGCTGTTCCCGGTGGCCTTGTGCTTGGCGCCTCCGGTGTACATCCTACTGTTGGGGCCTGCCGTGCTCGAACTGCGCGACTTTGCCCTGCGCGAGAACCGCGCGGGTGGTGCGTTATCGCCCAATATCAGCATGCTGGAGCAAGGCTTGATGAGTCGCCGCCTGGGCCCCGCGACTCCGCCGTCGGCGCCTCGCGCGGACGGGTCCAGCCCAGGGCAGCCGGGCGCGCCCTAAGGCGACCACCGGCCGAAACGGGACGCAGCGGACGCGACGCAGCGCGTCCTTCGAGGGCGCCGCACTCGCCGGGCTCGGACGGTTCAGGCGCCGACCCCACGCTCGACGCGGCGAGGCCGCACGGCAAGCTGGATATTGCGGGACGCGTCGCCCAACCGCCGCGCGTGTTGTTGCGGGGTGCTCGAGACTCGCGAACGTCCCGCGCATCCCGCGATCTGTCAACGGCCGCCCCCCCGCATAGCTCGCTGGACGGCGTGGCCCATCTCGGCAGGGCTGTCCGCCACTTCGATGCCGGCGTCGCGCAGAGCGGCGATCTTCTCGGCGGCGGTCCCTTTGCCTCCCGAGATGATCGCGCCGGCGTGTCCCATGCGTTTTCCCGGCGGGGCCGTGCGGCCCGCGATGAACGCCGCGACGGGCTTGGTGACGTGTTGTTTGATGAACGCAGCCGCCTCTTCTTCCGCCGAGCCGCCGATTTCGCCGATCATCAGAATCGCCTCGGTCTGCGGATCCGCTTCATACAGCTTCAACAGGTCGATGAACGACGTGCCCACGATCGGATCGCCGCCCAGACCGACACAGGTGCTCTGCCCCAGGCCCAGGTTCGTGGTCTGCCAGACGGCTTCGTAGGTCAGCGTCCCGCTGCGGCTGATCACGCCCACGCAGCCGCGTTTGTGGATATACCCGGGCATGATGCCGATCTTGCATTCGTCCGATGTGATCAGGCCCGGACAATTCGGTCCGATCAGCGTCACGTTGCGCCGTTTGACGACATCATACACCTGGACCATGTCCAGCACGGGCACGCCCTCGGTAATGGCCACGATCAGCGAGATCCCGGCGTCGATCGCCTCGAGGATCGCATCGGCGGTGAACGCTGCCGGGACGAAGATCATGGTTGCATCGGCGCCCGTTTTCTGGACAGCCTCGCTGACCGTATCGAACACGGGAACTCCGGCGACCGTCTCGCCCGCCTTGCCCGGGGTCACGCCGCCGACCATCTGCGTGCCGTATTCCAAACAGCCGGTGGTGTGAAACGCCCCAGCCTTGCCGGTGATGCCCTGACACAGAACGCGCGTGTTTCGATTGACCAGAATGCTCATGGGATGGATCTCTCGCTAAATTTCCTGCTCGGCCGTGTGCAACTTGGGCGTGTGAGTTCGGCGTGTAATTTCGCCATTCGACTTTGGCGCGCTCAGCCGCCGGCCGCGGCTGCGACCACGCGCCGCGCAGCGTCGGTCAGGTCGTCGGCCGCGATGATATCGACGCCGCTTTCCGTTAGGATCTTGCGGCCTTCGTCGACGCGCGTCCCCTCGAGCCGCACGACCAACGGCACATTGAAGCCGACGGCCTTGCGCGCGGCCAAAATCGCCTCGGCGATCGTCGTGCACTGCATGATGCCGCCGAAGATGTTCACCAGTACGGCCTTGACGTTGCCGTCGGACAACAGAATCCGAAAAGCCTCCGTCACCTGCTCGGTGTTGGCGCCTCCGCCGACGTCCAAGAAGTTCGCCGGTTCGCCGCCGTGCAGCTTGATGATGTCCATCGTGCTCATCGCCAGCCCGGCCCCGTTGACCAGACAGCCGATGTTTCCGTTCAGTTTCACGTAGCTCAGCCCGGCTTGCGCCGCGCGAATCTCGGCGGGCTCTTCTTCGGTGAGGTCCCGCAATTCCACCAATTCCGGATGTCGGAACAGGGCGCTGTCGTCGAACGTCATCTTGGCGTCCAGCGCGACCAGCTCGCCGGCGGCGTTGATGACCAGCGGGTTGATCTCGACTAGGCTGCAATCGTGCTGGACGAACGCGCGGCACAGGGCGCGCATGAACCGCGCGGCGCTGCGCGCGCTAGCGCCTGCGATCTGCAATTTCTGGCACAGTTTGCGAATCTGATAGTCCCGCAGCCCGAGCTGCGGCTCGAAGTGTTCTTTGAAGATCTTTTCGGGCGTTTCGGCGGCGACCTTTTCGATTTCAACGCCGCCTTCGCTCGACGCCATCAACACCGGCTTGGCGGCGGCTCGATCCACCACGATCCCCAGGTACAGTTCGCGGGCGATGTCGCAGCCTTCTTCGATCAGGACCTTGCGGACCGTCTGCCCTTCGGGTCCGGTCTGGATGGTGATCAGTTGGTTGTCCAACAGGCGACCTGCTACCTGTGCCGCCTCGTCGGCGCTGCGCACCAGTTGAACGCCGCGTTGATCAGGATGCTGGCGCACATGCCCTTTGCCTCGGCCTCCCGCGTGGATCTGCGCTTTGACGACGGCCACCGTCGAGTTCAGTTCGACAAATGCGGCCGCTGCCTCGTCCGCGGTCTTGGCCACCGCGCTGCGCAATACGGCGACGCCGGCCTGGCGAAGGATCTGCTTGGCCTGAAATTCATGGATTTTCATCGAAATCATCCCCGTCGAAGTCGCTCGATCAAGACTGCATAACGTAGCCGAAACCGGTCGCGGGTAAAAGGGCACGCGCGCGGTGGCGCCGGTCGACGCGGGACGTCAGCAGGTACGCGCGGTGTGCCGTAATCTGGACGCTTCAGGGTGCGGAGGGCACACGACCCGGGTCTGCCACGACACGTTCCTCGCGACCATTTGTGCTCGGGGTAACGCTGACATTTGTCGTGGGCATATTGACAGTGGCCCGTGGCGTTCGCTGTCATCGAGTCTTACTCCGTATCACGCGCACCGTGCGCGCATCTTGCACACTGGTCTATACATTGCACTTTTAGGCCACTGGCGACATCCCGCGTTAAGGGGAAGTAGCATTGGATGATTGTTGCCCAGCACAGACGACAGGAGGCGTGTTGGCCGAAGGCCATTACCAACGTAGCCTGGGGCAACGCCCCAGGAGTCAGAGATGACAGCAACCGTGTTGGCCGAAGGCCAACATCACCGTATCGCCGCGGCCCGGATGAATATGGCCTTCGGCCAAAAAGATACGCGCGCGGCGCCAGTCCTGGGGCGTTGCCCCAGGCTACGGTGAGCGGAGGCCTTCGGCCAAACAGA
>JAVYAJ010000110.1:0-12297 GCA_032229885.1 Candidatus Anammoximicrobium sp.
ACGACGGGGCGCCGAAATCTCAGCGTCCTCAGCGTCTCTGCGTTTCCAAAACGTATTTTCCTGTAGCCCGGCCAGTTCGCCCGCGCAAGGACGTCGGTGAAACGCAGAGACGCAGAGGACACAGAGCTACTGCAAGCAAAAAATGTAACCCTTCAACAACTGAACGCTGTCGCTGTCTGAAAACATTGTCGAAAAGTTCACGATGTTTGAGGTTAGTAGTACAAGGAAACCACGCGTTTGGAACCTCTTTTTCCTGGTGTCCTTGACCGTACCGCAGGTGATTTCCAGCGGCGCTCTAGTGGACGCCTACTTCCACCAGAACCCCACAACAAAGACGGACTCTCATGCAAGGTCAACGGTTGGACAAAGAGATCCCTCACTGTATGGTACGAGGAAGACATGCAGCATCATACAGGACTTCGGCGAGAACTCAGCCGGCGCTGCCCGCCGAAGCCTGTCAGCCGGGTCTTCGCGGCTCCAGGCGGCGAACGGCTCGCACGCAGGATCGGCGTTCGGCCCGCTGTTGCCTTTCGGCGTCCCGAAAGCTGCGTTCCTATGCGGGACGAGGCGCTTTCCCCACGTCCGGAAGCAGCCAGCTCACGTCCCCCTCGCCCGGCGCGCCAGGCGCCCTGAGGCGGCCCACGCCGTCCGGGCGCGCACTCACCGAATACAACGGCGACGGTTCCCGCGGCTTGCGAAACATACAGGCGGGGCGGTTCGCGCGCGCCGAGTTCCTTGATTTCGGCGGCTTGGCGCCGCGCCCGATCGGCGCGTCGCGGCGAAATCTGGCGTCACTCGACCAGCGTGCCCAATTCTTCGGGACTGAAATACTGCATCGCTTGGGGGAACAGGACGATGTCTTCGCGGAAGATGTGCAGCTTCATGGTCTCGACGATCTGCGTCCCTTGATGGAATGCCGCTTGGAACGTGATCTCCTTCGAGTCTGCATCTGGAAGCCGTGATCCGAGGGTGAGGAAATTGAACACGATTGCAGCGAGCTGGGCGACTTTGAGGTGTTCGTCTTCCATCACGCTGATGCCGGTCATCGACGGGTCGACCGCATTGTGCTCGCCCGTGCTCACCAGCTTGTCATGCAGAATCGGAAAGAGCTTCTTCTCCTCCTTCGTGTTGTGGCGCGTCACCTCGTGATCGAAGTACTCGAAGAACTGCTTCAGGCCTTCGTCGATCTCGCGGGTGAAGATCCATCGGTTGGCCCGCCATTTCAGCAGCGCGTCCTCAAATTTGTCCAGCACCGCGCTGAACTCTTTGTGCTCGTCCATCAGCTTCTGCAGAAACGGATGCATGTCTTCATACGCAATCTTCTCGACGCCCTGAGGGTTGTAGGCGTCCGGTAAGTTCATCGGCGAGAACTCGTCGTCCGGCTCTTTTTCCACCAAACGGCGACTCGGATTGACATCTTTCAGTATGTTCAATTGCATAATGCGGTACTCTCTATGCTGGTCGATTCGCGGATCGATCGCGAAGTTGCGTCTGTCGTATTGTACTGGTGATGTCAAGCGTGTCGACATGGGGTGTCGTCGCGCGGCGCGCGTTGGCGGCGCGGCAGCCGTTTACGGGCGCACGGGACCGCGCGGTCTGGACGGCGACACGGCCGGACGCGCGCGTTGCTTGCGGGTCGAATGATCGCGCGTTTGGCCTGGCCGACGCGGTCGGTCATCGTTGCTGCAGCCTATGCACGACGACCGTCGGCTGGTCGGCGAACGCCAGCGTCCGCCGCAGACTTTCCATCCGTTCGCGCGGATCGCCCGCCAGGCGGTCGCCGAACGTGATGAATCGGCCGAGCGGCGGCGAGCGTTCGATGCCCACCCCGCCCGCGCCGCCGCCGGGAGCGACGCAGAACGCGCCGGGTTGGTCGGGCGACACCATGCCCAGCGCCAGTCCGTCGCGACAGAACTTGATCGCCCATTGCGCCGAGGACGCTTTGACCTGCGCGCTGACGCCGTCGGCCAGCCGTCCGACACGTCCGGTCTGTCCGGTCGAAAACAGGTATTCGCCGGGCGTCGGCCCGTCGGCGGCAAAGTTGATCGGGTTGTCGAATTCCCAGTAGTACGTCTGCGGCTCGTTCAACAGCACCTCGATCCAGGCGACGCCGCCAAAAAAGTTGATCGTCTTTTCCAGACCGGTTGGGTCGGTGCAGCGATACTGGACCAGCGCCGGGCCGCGTCGCGTGCAAACCAGCGTGTTGGACGCGTTTCGGCCCGCGCCGCCGACATCGGCAAATCCAGCCCATCCGGTATCCCCGGGCTGGGTCAAATCACGGCCATCGAGCGCCTTGATCCGCCACTGAGAGATGTGAGCCCCCTCGGCGCCTAGGATCCAGCGGATGCGGTCGTTTTCGATCCAACGCATTTCGCGATCCACGTCGCCCGTGCGAACCTGGCCGGGCAGCGCGGGCGGCGGATTGCCGCGCCCCAGATACACGTAGATTTTGGCCTCGCGTCCGGCGTGGATCGGATCTGGTATGATCAGGGTCAAACGTGTCTTGTCCGGCGCGTCGAGCGGATCGAGCTGCGCGAGGATCTCGCTCCGCCCGCCGTCTTGTCCTGCGCAGAATGCGCGGACCGGACCGACGGCCAATCGCGCGGGCAGCGCCACGTCCAGCTCGAGCGGGAGTTCGGCGCGGGGCGTCTTGCCCGCTTTGACGATCAGCCCGATCCGCGCCGTAGCCTCGGGGTCGGCCCACGGCGCCTCGGGATCTAACGGCTCGGTTTGCGTTTGGTGCGGTCGGTTGCGGCGCGTGAACCGCTCGGGCAGCGCGATGCCGAGCGTCGCGGCGGGCGGCAACGCGCGGCCTTGTTGAAGATCATGTCGAGCCTTGGCCAACTGCTTCAGGATTTCGTCGTACGATTGAACCGTCGCGGCATAGCGGTCCATCGTCCAGTCCAACGCATAGGGTTTGCAGTCGGCGAGCCACAGCCGTTGGAATTCGCGCCCCGACGCCTCATGCGCATCGCGGTTGCGACGGACCAGTGTCTGGACCTGTTCTAAGGTCGCGATGGCGTCCCGCGGCGTCTGCTCGGCGGCGCGGGTGTACAGCTCGGCTGCTTCGAGCCCCTCGGTCATCCGCGTGGCGATCAGTTCCATGCGTCGCGCGCCATGCAGAAAGGCGTCCAGCAGGTCTGCGTTGATCGTCGCCTGGCGCCGGCACGTTTCCAGATGCGCGATAGCCGGACGGGTCAGTTGCAACAAGCGTTCGGCCGACTGGCGGATCGCCGCCGGGCTGCGGGTCGGCGCGAAATCGCGTTCCCAGAACCGCCGATTGCTCATCCCCTGCATCCGCGGCAGGCGGTGCGTCTGGGCCAGCAGTTCGATCGCCTGCCCAAAGTGGTCATCCGGCTCGCCGAACAACACGGCTCCGATCCGTCGGTTGAAGTCCGCGGGCGAGGTCATCGAGGCATTCCACGCGCATTCGGCGCCCCAGGCATGGCCATGCCAGCGATAGCCCTGCAGCGCCTCGCCGTCGTCTTCCCAGTCCGTGTTCACCATCCCGAGCGCGCCGTGCCGCGCTCCATCGCGAACGAAATTGCGGATGTTCGTCATGGCCACGCCAAAGTCGGGCAGGATGCGGCTCCAATTGCTGATTCCCGGGCACACCAAAAACTCGTAACCGGCGTCCTTGAACGGCAGGATCTGGTTCTCGAAACTGTCGCGCGGATCGTAGCCCCAAGTCAGCATCACGGTGTCGCGAGGAATCTGGTCCAGCTTGTCGGGATGCCGCAGAATGATGTCTCCCCACATCATCATTCGCTTGCCGTATTTCGAACGCAGCAACTCGTGGACACGGCGAATGTGCTGTACGTACACCCCGCCCGTCCCGATCCGGCTGGCCAGTTCCTTGGACGGCCCTTCGCCCAATCCCCATGTCTCGTCGCAGCAGACGTTGAACATCTCGAACGGCAGCAGCGGGCAGACCTCGGAGTACAGATCGTCGAGCAAGGCGTAGGTTCCCTCGTGAACCGGGGACAACACGCTTGGATTCTCGCCCAACTCGGCGTATTGGGGCTGGCTCAGAATTCGTTCAAAGTGTCCGAAGGACTGTTGATTGCCCAGAATCTCGGTATGCTGCGTGCGGGCGAAACTGACGAGCGAGCGCAACTCGTCGGGCGTCAGCGAACCATCGCGAGGGCCGATCGTCGGGTGCTTGGCAAAGGCGTATTGGTATTCCATGTAGTACGTGAACAGATTCAACTTCAACGACGCGCCCAGTTCGATTCCCCGGCAAAGCGTGGCGAGCGTCGAACTGGGGCCGCGCGTCGAATCGTCCTGGGCGCAGCGCCAGCCGAGCGAGGGCCAGTCGGCGATGGCCAGGCACGGCAGACGCGTGCCGTCGCAGTTGGCTCGGATCAACTGGCACAGCGTCTGCACGGCGTAAAACAGGCCCGTCGCTGCTGGCCCGCAACACGTGATCGCATCGCGTTCGATATGCAATTCGTAATCCGCTTGGCCCGCGCCGTCCCGGAACGTAGGCTTCGCGACAGCCCCGCCCGCGTCGTGCGCCAGGCGCAGCATCCAGCCGCCGTGCGCCAGTTGTGTCTGCTTGGAAACCGGCAGTCCGACCCGCCTCAGTTCGGCGATCAGCGGCGCGGTCTCGACCTCCGTCACCGCGGCGGATCGTTGCAGCGTCAAGGGCTGACTCAGGTCGAACGCGCCGTCGGCCAGTGACACCTGTTTCGGAAACGGAACCAATCGCAGGCTTCCGGCCGACCGTTCGGTGGTCCGTGGCTCGCCCGCGGCCGCGCGCGACGCGACCGTGGCGGCGATCGCGATGCCCAGCCCGAGGCCGATTCCCGCCGCCGCACGGACAAGGGTTTGGCCAACGACCGACGCTGGTGAAGTCTGGCCCATGTCACCCGCGTACGATCGCGGCAAGGCTGCCCCGATCCGTCCCGGCGATGACTCGCTCGACGCCCGGCGTGAAGCATTTTCCTGAGAGGGCACGAGTTGCTCCTTGTATGGGGATACAGTCGAGGTCGTGGCTTCGATTGTGCCCATCGTACCACACTTGGCGCGGCTCGGAACGAAGCCCTGTAACGCGGGCTGCAACTCGCCGGCACGGCCCGAGCTGGGCGTTCATTCATTGGTTCACGCCCGGACGCCACGTGCGAGCAGATCTGTTTTCGCGCCGTATCTATCGACGCAAGCCGCTTTCGTGTACAAAGAAGGGGTTTGTCGGGAATTCGAACACCGTTTGACCGCCGGACAGCGGGCGCCCGACGTCGCACTGGCGGCAGCACGCCCGCGGCCCGGTCGCCGGACGGACCGCGGAATCACCGCGAGACAGACGCTTGTGTCGCGCGGATGGCGCTCGCGTCCGCCGTGTCGCCATTCGAGGCACTGCGATATTTCGGGCGGCGGGGAACGAATCCTGGTCGAGCAGGTTTCAGTTCACCGTCTGCCGTCCAGGACTTGACAATCGCGCGGCCATGCCCGCCCGCGCACGGTCGAACGATGCGGCGCAGGGACGCGTTCGGCGCCCCGGGGAGATACTGCTAATGCCGATGCGGAACATGATCGCGATCTTTTTGGCGATCGGGCTGTCATTGATGTGCTATACCAAGGCGGGGCACAACCGCTATGGGGCGGACATTTCTCAGGCGATGGATCTGATCGCGTTCAACTATCTGGAAGACGTCGATTATCGCGGCTTGTACGAAGACGCGATGCGCGGGATGACGACCGGGTTGGATCCGTATTCGAGCTACATCAGCCCGGCCGACTTTGTGCGGTTTCAAGAAGACATCGACCAGGAGTTCGGCGGGATCGGAATTCTGGTCGAGTTCAATCGCGAAAGCAATCGTCTTGTAGTCATGAGCCCGATGTTCGATACGCCGGCCTCGCGCGCGGGAGTGCGCGCCGGAGATACGATCATCGCCATCGACGGTCGGGACACGTCGGCGGTTTCCTTTCGCGAGGCGGTCGATTTGATTCGCGGCAAGCCCGGATCGATCGTGAAACTGACCATCCTGCACGCCGGCGAGCAGACTCCGATCGAAGTCGAAATCCCGCGGGCGATCATCCCGATCGAATCGGTCTTGGGCGACCAGCGGCGGCCCGATGGCGGCTGGGATTTTCACTTGCGCGACAACCCGCGAATCACGTACGTCCGCCTGATCAACTTCGGCGAGAACACCGTCAGAGAACTGTCGCAGTTGCTGCAGACGACCAAGCCACAGGCGCTGATTCTGGATCTGCGAGACAATGCGGGCGGTCTGCTCGACGCGGCCGTCGGAACGTGCGACGCGTTTCTGCGCGAGGGCACGATCGTCACCATTCGCGGCCGGGACGGCGAAGTTCAGCGAAAATTCGAGGCGGACGGCGGCGCTCTGCTCGACGAACATGTCCCGATGGCAGTGCTGGTCAATCATTTCTCGGCCAGCGCCAGCGAAATCGTCGCCGCCTGCTTGCAGGATCATCAACGGGCCAAAATCATCGGCCAACGCACCTGGGGCAAAGGCACCGTGCAGCAAGTGATTCGCATCGAAGGCGGACGCGCGGCCTTGAAATTGACGACCGCCAGCTATTGGCGGCCCAACAACCACAATATCCATCGGCTGAGCGATGCCACCGACGAAGACGAATGGGGAGTTCGCCCGGATCCCGATTTCGCTGTCGAACTGACCGACGAGCAGGCGAACGAGGTCCGTCAACACCGCCGCCGTCTGGATGGCAGCACGACGTCCAACGGCGAACACCCCACGACGCCGGACGACAAGCCTTCGCCTGACGAAGCGGACAAGCCCGATGCAAAGGCCGCCGATCCGGACACCGACGGCGCACAGACCGAAGAACGGCAGAACGACGACGCGACCGACTCGCTGGGCGATCCTCAACTGCGTCGCGCGGTCGAATACCTGCAACAACGTTTGGAGCCTGCTCCGGGTCCCGCCCCGAACTCCGCGCCGTCTTCGAGCTGATGTGGCCCGAGCCGAAAGCTCGCGATCCTTCGCACAGCTCGGAACACAGAATCTGTCTGTGCACAGGTCGCTCTGTACCGCGGCGGACAAGAAGGTTCGCAGAGGAAACCGGCAACCGGACCGTCTAAGCCAGGACGTGGCTTGTGGCTGCGCAGGTCGCCGCCGACGAGACGGCGAGCGAGCCTCAGTCTCTGCGACGCCGCGCAGGCTTCGGTGGCATGGGGTAGGTTTCGTTCGTCTTCGAGGGACGCGGCGCGCCCGCCCCGGCCGAACGGTTGAAGCGCGGCCAGTGACGCCCGAAGTGCGCGACTTCGTGGACTTCGGCCCGTCTTTGCCGTACTGGACCTGACGCTCGCGAGTCCACCGTTCCTCGCGCGCGTCGTAACGCCCAGCCGAGGTACAAACATGGCCACACCGAACCAGACCCAAAAACGAACGCTCGTCGTGTTCAGCGGCGCGGGGCTGTCCGCCGAGAGCGGCATCTCGACGTTTCGCGATTCCGACGGCTTGTGGGAGAAGCATCGGATCGAGGATGTCGCGAGCCCTGCCGGCTGGAGACGAGACCCCGCGTTGGTTCTGCGTTTCTACGAACTGCGGTTTCGCCAGTTGCAGAGGGTGCAGCCCAACGCGGCCCACCGCAGCATCGCCCGGTTGCAGACAAAGTTCAACGTGCTGAACATCACGCAGAACGTCGACGATCTCTTGGAACGCGCCGGCTGCGAGGAAATTGAACATCTGCACGGGTTGCTCACTCGACGCAAGTGCGAATTCCATCACGACATTTTTAGTGACGGCGGCTATCTGTGCGACTTCAAGGCTTATCACGACCAGCCGGTCCAGATCGGTGATCTGTGTCCAAAATGCGGCGGGCAACTACGGCCCGATGTGGTCTGGTTCGGGGAAGCGGTCAATTTTGACTTCGGCCGGATTGCCGCGTTGGTCGACGAGGTGGCGCGTAACGACGGCGTCTTCATCTGCATCGGCACATCCGCCCAGGTCGCGCCGGCTTCGCACCTGATTCCTCTCTTCTCCTCGGTGAAGAACAAATACATCATCGACGTGAAAACGCGCCCTACGGGCGATTACACGTTGCTCGAAGGCCCCGCCACGGCCATAATGAAGCAGTTGGCGGACCAGTTGTTGGACGAGTGATCACGCAAAGGAAACCGTGGCGTCCGAGACGCTTGCCCAGCCGTTCGATCTGCGCGGCCTGCCCTGCCCCGATCGGTGTGAAATTGTGCAACCTCTTGTCGATCCCACGGGCCAATCTGAGAATGCGCCAGCAGGGCCGTGAACCAGGGCGATCAGCAATGTCGATCCTGGAAAGCAAACTTGTGGATGACCGCCCGGTTGTGGCCATCGTTCGCCGTTGCCTCGATCAGGAAACGTAGGCATGCCATGCACGCGGAATTCGTGGATCACCCTCGGTACGGTCGCCGCCCCCACATCACTGGGCTGAACCCGGAAACGGCGTATGACGTCGAGTATGGCGTCCACACAAATATCCATTGGCACTCGCCCAAGAAGTGTCGCATCCCAAACACGGCGATCCCTGCCGACCTCGCACGTCCAGTGCCCGCGACGGTTGCGGTGACTCATTACTACGACGTCAAGCGACAATGTCGCGACTGTGGCCGCTCATTCATTTGCTTCGCCGAGGAACAGAAACACTGGTACGAGGAATTGGGGTTTGGCCTTGACTCGGATTGCGTTCGCTGGGTTCCTTGCAGAAAACGACAACAACGCATCGCTCGCAAACGTCGACGGTACGAAGCCTTGTTTCACGTTCCCAACAGAACGCCACGCGAAACCCTTGAAATGGCCGAGTGTTGTCTTGCGCTCATCGAAACGAGAACGTTTTCTCGACGACAGACCGAACGCGTCCCGATGTTGCTCAACAGCATCCCCGATCGCCTCGACTCCGACAGCGTCATAACACGTTCTGAAATGATAGATGACGATAGCCGCAATGCTTTGACGAGCCACGATACTTGACGTTTCGTTTCGTGAAGACATGGCGGATCGCGGAATCGTGATCGGTCAGGTTTTCCGTGTGCACTGCAGGAAAGCGCTCGTCCCAAGGGATATCAGGGATTGCGGTGCTGGAAGCTACATACAGCACAAAGCTTATAATTCATCCTGAACAGGATCACGGCACTCCCTTTCGTTGCTTGAGGTGCGTAACGACCGCCGTAACCGGGCGGCTGCGAAAGGGTTCTGATTTGACAATCTGCGTTGTCGGCCGCTCCGGTTTATGGAGTGGTTCGACACCCTCAGTGCGACCACACTGTAACGCTAGTCCGGCCATGAGTCCCAATTTAAGCCATCAATAAGTTGCTGTACTTCCGGCTCAGCCTCCGGTGTCCCTTGTGCCTCGTAGTCCTCCACGTCCGTACGGAGTTTCCTTGCGTTAATCGTGTACTGTGGCATTTCACGATTGCCTGTGATCGAATCCCACGCCTGGGCAAACACGATCGCGCGCCGATCACGAACCATCGCCTTAACGGCACCTTTGGCTGCTAGCTGCTTGGCAGTCTCGTGGGACGCTCTCGCACTGATCGTACACACTGCCGTTCCTTTCATTCAGGTCAATTATGTGTTGCAGACGCTTGCCCTTATTCAGCGCTTGCCCTAACGGACGCCGCTATGATCCCGACTAAAACAACGACGAACACAAAAAAACAAGTCAAACGAGTCCCATGGGGCCGACACCCCGCCGGAACCCACCGCCAATGATCCACAGAATAATGAAGGTGATAATGTACCCCCAACCGTCGTTCCGTCGTTAGCAGCCATCGTCGTGTCACTCGGTTGGTAAAGAGTTTCGTTGGTGACAAGTCGTCGTTACCTTCCGCCCCATCACCGGGCATGCGATCTGGTGGCCGAACAAGATGTGTTCAGCAGCAGGCTAATCGCGCTGGATATCTCAGTGCTCGATGAGCGAATCTTAGAGGATCGGAAGTCTCTTGTCAACCTCTTAGGCGATATTTTGTGGGCTCCAATGCGCTCGTTCTTGAGGCTGGAATAGGCAGCGGCCGGATATTATCAGGTTGCTGGTTTATGCAGCGTCGGGACATTTGGTGGGATATGTTTCTGGGAAGCATAGTGCACGATACGAGCGCGGAAGTTACTGGATCGGATACGGCACGAGATTCGGGTGCGACAGATGTCGATTTGGACCGCAGACACTTACGTGCAGTGGATCGTGCGGTTTCTCCTTTTCCACGAAACTTAACTCGGGCGGTGGGTGCACCCCGGCGGGATGGGCGCTGGCGAGATCAATGCGTTTCTGAAACGCGTGGCGGTCGAGGGCAAGGTGGCGGCGAGCACGCAGAACCAGGCGCTGTCGGCTTTGCTGTTCCTGTTTCGCGCGGTGCTGAAATCCGAGGTCCAGTTCAACGCGGTCCGCGTCAAGAAGTCCAAACGGACGCCGGTGGTATTGTCGGTCGATGAAGTCCGCCGCGTGCTGGCGGCGAATCCGGCCGGCCCCTATCGATCGATGGCGGGGTTGATGTATGGGGCGGGGTTGCGGCTGATGGAAGTCTGTCGGCTGCGGATCAAGGAAATCGACTTTGAGTATCGCCAGATCGTCGTGCGCGACGGTCAAGGAAGCGAGAGTCGGATGGTGCACTTGCCGCAGAAGCTGGTGTCAGATCTACGGGAGCAGAGGGAATTCGTGCGAAGGCAACACGTGGCAGACGTGGAACAGGAGGTCGGGCAGGTCCGGTTTCCATACGCGATGTAGAGGAAGACCCCAACGGCGGCTTGCCGCCTCGATTGGCAATACTTGTTCCCTTCTCCGAAGCTCAGCCACGAGCGGCGGACGAGGGAGGCGGACGAGGGACATGTGCCGGACGACGCGAACGCCGCGTCGGGGGATGACGCACGACAGGATCCCGCCGGGCGAGCCGCGACCCAGCGCGGAACCGTCCCACTTCGACGGCATCACGTCCACGATACGACGGTCCAAGGGGGCGGTGGGCGCCGCGGTCCGCAAGGCGGCGATCAACAAGCGAGCCAGTTGCCATTCGCTGCGGCACTCGCTCGCAACGCATCTGCTGGAAGACGGGAAGGCTATTCGCACGATCCAAGAGATGCTGGAGCATGCCGATGTCAACTCGACAATGATTTATACCCGCGTCAGCGCGTCGGGCGCCACCGGCGTTCGCAGCCCGCTGGACAGATTGTAACGGCCGATCGGCGAAGCTCACCCGACCGCCCCGTCACTCGACAGGCGATTCCGAAACACATTCGCCACACACGGGCGGTAGTTGGCCGAACGCGCAAGCAGGCGGGAGGACCAAGCACGGTTTACAGGATCGGCAAGGTAGAGCGCAGAAAGGTTCGATAGTAGGCGACGATGGCAAGGAAGCTCGATCTTGGGGTGTGGATAGGGCGTCGGACCGACGAGCCGGCGATCGAAGAGAGGGCTTGACGCACGACACCACAGATGCAGGGCGGTGCGGACCGGGAGCTGTGCAGGCGCGAAATGCGACAGGCAGAGCACGCCCTGTCGCCTCCCCCCGGTTGTGGCCACGCATGAAGGGTGGCCCGCCATCGCTGCATGTTCCACGAAGGATGTATTTCAGGTTAATAAACCCTCCAGTTGCAAACGATGGCCCTTACAACGGCGATAAATGGGCCGAGTCTTCGAGGAACTGCGGCTCTCGTGCTGTTCTCGGATAGGATGTCCGGATCGCACCGTAAGTGAGATGCCGAGGCGCTCTTATAGGAGCCACCGTGTGCGGCATGTGAAATATATAGTGAGGAAGATATAAGGCCGAGGGTAGACAAAGAAAGCCTCCAGCGTATGATATACAGAACCCAAGCAATATCATACTACAGGAGGCTCTCATGGCTAAGGTTAGCCGATCAGACATCAGGAGACGAGCCTGGGCAATCCCAAAGATCAACTTCGAAGCGAAACAAGAGCCCAGATGGACCTCCTTCGCGGGGTTCGTGTTGTTCCAGGCCTTCTTGTCTCAGCTTCGCCTCACAGCCCGCCTGGCGAGTTGATGTTCCCGCAACGCTGGATCCAGCGTCTATGCCCGCGCTACTCGGTTGCTTCAGCTAAGGACCCGTCCGCATATAGACTACCGAAGTCGAGATTGCGTACAAGGTCGAATGGCACCTTTGCTCCTTCAACCACCTTGTCACACCTAGCTGCGTCCACGTTTCGACGTCCGTCCGCGTTGTGACGTTCCCGTTTCGACGTTTGTCAATGGAAAGCCGTGCCCCTCGAACCGCAAGCCTGTTGGGATGTAGTGGTGAGAAGGCCAGACAAGTGATCTCGCCCAAGCCCGTAGAACCGTGGCCGCGTTTTGCATGCGAGGACGCCTCCCACAGTGTGACATCTTCGCTG
>JAVYAJ010000111.1:0-11747 GCA_032229885.1 Candidatus Anammoximicrobium sp.
CTCGACCATGCCGCGCTCGGCCATGCCGCTCTCAGCCATGCCGTTCGTAGACGGGTTTTCCTCTGCACCGTTTGCCTCGGCCGCTTGTTGTTCCAACTTGGAATCACACAATTGGCCTGTCCATTCATCCAGGACCAGATCTGCGTACCCTGTGCCGCCACCGTGACAGCGCAACAGCTCGACGCGCATCCGGCGGCCCGTCGTCGCAGGCCGCGGCTCGACGCGCCAGCGGACATCCGCCCAGGTCGGTTGACTTTGCACGCTGGCCGGACGAAGCAGCAGGCCGATGCAACCGCCGACCTCGGCCGCCAATTGCCAGCGTCGAAACAGGCGGGCGTCGAGCCGTTCGACCCAGCCCCACACCGCGGCCACGCCCGGACAGCGCAAAGCCTGTTCCCAGGCCCAGCTCGCGTCTTGCGCATTTTGTGGCCGGACAAAGACCACTCGCGTCAAATCCACGCCCCACGCCGCCAACGCGGGCGGGTACACCTGCCCATGGCCGTCCAACACGACGATCGCCCCGCCAGCCTGCGCCGCCTGTAAGGCGGTTTTCCAAGCCAGCAACGACGATCCGCTGCCAGGGCTTGCGGCCAACCATTCGACTAGCGAACCCGGACGCAACCCGCTATCGGGCAGCAGCGAGTCCAGCGGCGGCCAACCGGTGGAAATCTCGGCAGCGCCCGGCCTTCGCAGCGAAGACTCTAGATTGCGGATGCGATTTCGCAGTTGCTGGACCGTATCCAACGTAGTCGATGCGTTTGGCGAGCGCGGGGCTGTGGGCGAACGCACAGCGGCCGAACGGCCGACGGCTGGCGGGCCAGCGAGCGATGGGCTAGCGAGCGATGGGGCAGGAGACAGTACAACAGCAGACGACACGACAGCGTTCGCAAGGTCGACGACATCGATACGTAATCTATTACGCAAGACAGAATCACTATAATTTTGTACATCGTATATCGCAAGCGAGCAACTGCAATAAATTTCATCGGCCTCTACGTTGCTTGCCAGCGTGGGGCACGTTTCCGACCGAACGTCGTTTCGATTGCTGTGGCGATCGCCATGAACGCCACCGGCGTGAACGCCGGCGCCGTGAACGCGGTCACCGTGAGCGCCATCGCCAAGAACGCCGTCGCCGTGCTGACGAGTCGCACGACGCCGCACGCCGGCCTACGCCGTAACGTCGCCTCGGCTCGGCTGGTGTGAACCATCCATGCATTCGGCCCCAAAACGGGCGGTGGGATGCTTGCGGTCTTGGCGACTGTCGATAGAATGCCACTCGGCTGCAGCTTGTCGTCCAGAGCTCGCAACGTCTCGGGCCGACAGCGCCCCCGGCCCCTGGCGTCCGGCGCTGACCGCCGAGCGTCCGTATATCCAGCGGGCGACGCCTCGCGTTGCGGGCGGCGCGGGACGGCGGCGCCTCGCGAGATTCTGGCCTGTTTAGACGGCCTCCGGATCAGAACGGATTACCGCATGGATACGCGCACAGCAGCGATTGGAAAGGACACGTTCGGCACGACCGCGGATGGGACGTCGGTGGACCGCTATACGTTGCGTTGCGGCGGAATCACCGTTCGCCTGATCACGTATGGCGCGACGGTCACCGAAGCTTGGGTTCCCGATCGGCGCGGGACGCTCGCCGATGTCGTGCTCGGTTTCGATCAACTGTCGCAATACGAGACGCAAAGCCCGTACTTCGGCTGTTCGGTCGGTCGCGTGGCGTTTCGAATCGCCGACGGCCGGTTCGTCTTGGACGGCAAGTCCTATCAACTCGCGTTGAACGATGGGCGGCATCATTTGCACGGCGGCCGGCCAGGCTTCAGCCACGTGGTATGGCAGGCCGAGCCATTGCCCGACGACGTCGCGCCGGGCGTTCGTTTTACGTATCGCAGCGCCGACGGCGAGCAAGGCTATCCGGGCGCGCTGGACGTCGTCGCAACGCATACGCTGCGCGACAACGGCGAACTGCGAATCGACTATACGGCCACGACCGATCGCCCCACCCCGGTGAATCTGACGCATCACGGCTATTTCAACTTGGCGGGCGAGGGCGATGTTCTGAGGCACGTGTTGCAGATCGAGGCGGACCGCTGGTTTCCGGCCGACCAGCCGGACCTTCCGTCGGGCGAGATTGCCCCCGTGGCCGGAACGCCGTTCGATTTCACGCGCCCGACGCCGATCGGGGCGCGGATCGACCAGATCGGCGGCGCCGCGCAGGGCTACGACTTGGCCTACCTGTGCAAACGCCCCAGCGGCGAGATGGCTCGTGTCGCCACGTTGCAGGAACCCGAATCGGGCCGCGCGCTGGACGTCTCGACGGACGCGCCGGCGCTGGTCCTGTACAGCGGCAATTATCTGGACGGCGCCTTGTGCGGCAAGCGCGGCGCCGTCTATGCTCGCCATGCCGGAGTGTGCCTCGAGACCGGCCATCCACCGGACGCGGTCAACCATCCGCACTTTCCGTCGACGATCCTTCGGCCCGGAGACGTCTATCGCCACACCTGTGTCTATCGGTTTTTCAACGTATGACAACGGCCCGTGCGCAGGCCGCACGGGGGACGCTTGCATCCGCCACGGACAGCCACAACCATGAGCTACCTCGGATTGGACATCGGCACGACGGGCTGCAAGGCCGCCGTCTTCGATCGCGAAGGCCGGATTCTGGCCTTGGCCTATCGCGAGTATCCGCTGTTGTCGCCCCAGCCGGGCTGGGCCGAGCTCGATTCGGCGCAGGTTTGCGAGGACTGTTGTAGCGCCATCCGCGAAGCCGCTTCGGCGGCTCGCCACGACCCGATTCGCGGCTTGGGCATCTCGTGTCAAGGCGAAGCCTTCACGCCGGTGGCGGCCGATGGTCGGCTGATGGCCAACGGCATGGTCTCGTCCGACGCGCGGGCGGTTGACATGGTGGCTGCGTTCGGCGGCGAGTTCGGCGCGGCGCGGCTGTACGAGCGGACCGGGCACACGCCCCACCCGATGTTCACGGTTTTCAAGCTGTTGTGGCTCAAGCAGCAGCGACCCGAGCTGTACGCGCAGGCCGCACAGTTCCTCTGCTTCGAAGACCTGTTTCATCGGCGGCTGGGTTTAGAGCCGGCGATCGCCTGGCCGCTGGCCGGGCGCACGATGCTGTTCAACATTAACACCCATCAATGGGATCCGGAGATTCTTCAAGCGGTCGGCCTCGAACCCGAGCGATTGGCGCGGCCGGTTCCCTCTGGGACGGTGATCGGCACGATTCCGCGCGGCGTGGCCGACGAGCTGGGGTTGCCCGAAGACGTGATCGTCGTGGCGGGCGGACACGACCAACCCTGCGGAGCGCTAGGCGCCGGCGCCGTCGCCACCGATGTGGCGATGTACGCTTCGGGCACCGTCGAATGCATCTGCCCGGTGTTCGACCGCCTGTGCCTGGACGAGCGCCTGTTCCGCGGCAATCTGTGCACGTACGACGCGGCGTTGCCGGGGATGTACGCGACGGTCTTGTTCAGCCTGACCGGAGGAAACTTGTTGCGCTGGTTCCGCGACCAGTGGGGGCAGGCCGAGATGGCCGAGGCGGCGGGCAGCGGCGCGGATCCCTACGACCTGTTGATGCGGGCGATGCCACAGGAGCCGACCGACCTGCTGGTGCTGCCCTATTTTACGCCGTCTGGAACGCCCTACTTCGACCATGAAACGCCTGGGGCGATCCTAGGCTTGCGTTTGGCGACAACGCGCGGCCAGGTGTTGCGAGCGCTGGTCGAAGGCGTGGCGATGGAGATGCGGCTGAACTTCGAGATCCTGCACGAAGCTGGGTTGGGCGTGCGCGAGCTGCGGGCGATCGGGGGCGGGGCCAAGAACGCCGCGCTGGTCCAGTTGAAGGCGGATGTCCTGGATCGGCCCATCACTACGCTGGCCGTGACCGAGGCCGGCTGCTTGGGCGTGGCGCTGCTGGCCTGTGCCGCCGACACCGGAGCGACGCCGCAGGAACTGGTGGCGCAGTGGGTCAAAGCCGGCGCGGCGATCGAACCCGATCCGCGGCGGGCGGCCCAATATGGCGAGCGGTTCGCGGCCTACCGCGAACTGTACCCGGCGATGCAAACGTCCTGGAAGCGTCTGACCGCGGCCGCAGCCGCGCCGACGCGCGGATGAGCGTCGCGGGGCGCCGCGCGGCATGTCGTCCGACGACCTGCCCGCAGACAGTGGATTTAGGCCCTGTTGTATCCAACCAGGCCCGTCGCGTCGGCGAATCCCACTCGGCGCGGCGACGCGCGGGGCGCGACGGATTTTGGTTCTCGCGCGCCGCCTGACAGGACGGACCGCCCGCGGACGCACCACACAGGACGCACCACACAGGACGCACCGGACAAGACTCACCGGACAAGACGTACCCGACGCGCGGCTGGCGTTTCCGTCGCGCGACACAACACCTTGACGAAGGAGATTGCCTCATGATTCGTCCCACCATCGGTTTTCTGGTCTACGGCGTTCACAAGGACGGGCTCCAGGATCCCATGGGCCAGCCGTTCATCGACGACGCGCTGATCGCGGCCGCCAAGCAGGCGTTGCGCGACCAAGGCGTGGATTTGGTCGAGCACGACACGATCCTGGCGACGAAACAAGAGGCCCGCGTCGCGTTGAAAAAGATGAAGGACGACGACCGTGTCAGCGGCGTCGTCCTGTTTTCGGGCACCTGGGTCTGGGCGTCCCACATGATCGGCGCCGTGCGCGATTTCGCGGCGACGGGCAAGGGCGTGTTGATCTGGACGCACCCCGGTTCGCAGGGGTGGCGACCGGTCGGCGGGCTGGTCATGCACGGTGCGTTGCTCGAGGTGGGCATTCCCCACAAGTTCGTGTACGGCGCAGCCGACGATGCAGCGGACGTGGCCAGCATCGTCAGCTTTTGCCGGGCCGCCCAGGTGCGCAGTTGGCTGAACATGGCGACGATCGGCACGTTCGGCGGCCGCGGCATGGGGCAGACCTGCGGCGTAGCGGATCCGAGCCAGTGGATGAAGATCTTCGGCGTGGACATCGATTCGCGGGACACGTCCGAACTGATCCGCACCGCCCAGCAGATCGAACCCGCGGAATTGACGGCGCTCGAACCGCGGATCCGTCAGTTGTTCGGCGCGACGCCAGAGGCGAACGCGATGAACGAGCGCTCGTTGCGGCTGTACCTGGCCATCAAAAAATTGGTGGCCAAAAACGAGTGGGACTTCTACACAATCCAGTCGTTCCCGGGACTGGCCGACGACTATACGGCCACCTGCTTTGCCCAAAGCATGATGCTCGAGGACGGCTACGGCACGGCAACGCTGGGCGATTTCAACACCGCGATGACCGTGCTGCTGTTGACCAAGCTCAGCCGCGATCCCGTCTACTATGGCGATCTCCAGCACATCGACAAGCGCACTCGCGAGATCAAGATCATCGGCGACGGCGCCTGTCCGCCGTCGTTGGCCGGCAAGCTCGGACCGGCCGGGTTCGCCGAGCACGGCATCCCGACCGAGGGCAGCGCCGGCGGACTGTCGATCCAATTGGTCTGCAAGCCGGGCGAGGGCGTCTTGGCCCGGCTCGGTCGTGTCGACGGCCAGTTCAAGATGGTCCTGACGCGCTGCACCGTGACCGAGCCGTCGGCCGATCAACTCGAAGCGCGGAAGCTCGAGTGCGGCATCCCGATGTGGCCGCACGGCTTTGTGACGGCCCATTGCGATATCGACGTGTTGCTGGACAATTGGACGAACGAGTATGCTTGCCTGGGCTACGGCGAGCATCTGTACGGCGACGTGATCGAGTTCTGCAAGCAGACTGGAATCGAGGCAATCCTGCCATGACCGACGTCCTCCTGAAAGATTTCCGTCCCCACTGCCTGCTGCGGGTCGAGTCGCACGTGCCTCAGCAGGCGCGGTTTCCGGTGATCGACGCGCACAACCATCTGTTCGGCGATCTGCCGGCGGACAAGCTGATCGAAGTGATGGACGCCGTGGGCGTGCGAGTCTGGGTGAACGTCACCGGCAACACGGTCCTGCCGCTGGTGAACAACACCTACACCATTGCCCGCCGCGAGCTGAGCGTGTTCATGGACGAGTACGCCGGCCGCTACCCCGGCCGGTTCGCCGCGCTGACGATGGCGGACTTTGCCCAGTGGGGCGATCCGGTGCTGATCAAGGACGACGACTTTGCCAAGCGATGCATCGCCCGGCTCGAGGCCGACGTGGCCGGCGGGGCGCGGGGCCTAAAGCTGACCAAAGAGCTGGGGCTGTACTTTCGCGATCGGACCGACACGCTGATCCGCGTAGACGACGAACGGCTGGCGCCGATCTGGGAACGGGCCGCCGAGCTGGATATCCCGGTCCTGATCCACGTCTCGGATCCGATCGCCTTCTTCCAGCCCATCGACCGTTACAACGAGCACTATCTGACGCTGCAAGAGTTCCCGGGGTGGGGTTTTTCCAACGCGCCGGTCAGCAAATGGGAACTGCTCGAACAGCGCAACCGGATGATCGCCCGGCATCCGCGGACCAAGTTCCTGCTGCCGCACGTGGCCAACCTGCCGGAAGACCTGGCGTCCGTCGGCCAGTTGCTGGACGAGCATCCGAACGTGTGGATCGATTTTTCCGCGCGCATCGACGAGCTGGGACGACAGCCGTACACGGCCGGCGAGTTTTTCCGGCGCTACGCCGACCGGATCCTGTTCGGCTTGGACATGCCCGTGTCGACCGAAGCCTATCGCTGCTATTTCCGCGTGCTGGAGACTCGCGACGAGTACTTCGATTATCCGGACTACATCGGCCGTTTTGGCGTGTATACGCGCTGGAAGCTGTACGGCATGGGCTTGCCCGACGATGTCCTCCAGAAGATCTACCACCAAAACGCCACGCGATTGCTGGGCGTGTCGCTGTGAGGCGAGCCGATCGAGTGGCCGACATCTCGGGGCGGCATCTCTAGCGCGCAGCCCCCTCGTGCCCGCTAGCCGAGGCCGGTTAGCGGGGACGCTGTTCGCCGCACGCGCGTGCCGCTCGGCGTATGCCAAACCAGCCCGGCGGCGAACAAGCCGAAGATGCGACCAGCGCCTTCGGCATCGTGGAACGTCGCGCGGCGCGATGCGCTACTCTTGGACCTCGGTGGCCTTTTTCGGGACAAAGCGGTTGACGACCGAGCCCAGGTTGTTCAGCGAGGCCAAGTGGAGATAGTTCAACTCCAGCTCGCCAGTCTTTACCAGTTCCACCAATTTGTCGGTTGCCAGGCTTGTGATCCGGGGGCGCGTTACGCCGAGGAAGCCTCCCAGCGACCGTTTCTCGCCGCCGGGCAGCGTGATCTGCGCCTGCATGGGTTCGAGCAGATTCAATTCCTTCAGTTTCTTGCAGTATGCCTGGGTCCGCGCGAATTGCGTTTGATAATCGCTCAAGAACTTCAGCATGGTTTGCAGATAGGGCGTCTGCTGCCCTTGGTCATCGAACAATCGCTGCCCACGTCCTTCGCGGTTGCAGCCGACCCAATCTTCGTCGATGCACAGCGTAAACTGGTTGGGTTCTTGGCCCTGGGCAAAAACGAACGGATAACGGCGAACGAAGGCCGGGATATAATCGGCTTTCCACGCTTTGCTCTCGTCCAGGTACAGATTCTGCGAGTCGGCCAGGCCCAACACGACGACGGGCGCGACGGCCTCGTCCGTGCCCGCGAACACGATCGTGTATTCGCGGGCCGCCAGCGGGATCTCGATGGCGGTCAGCGGGACCGAGTTCACTTTGGCGGCAAAGCCGAAATCGACCCGCTCGACACACAAATCGCGGTGAGCTTGCGTCGAGACCGGTACGACCTTGTCGTAAAACAACATCTGCGTCATCGGAATAGACAACCTTTCTATCGGTTCAACACGCGCCCTCGTTCACGGCCCGACCGGGGCCATGGTGGACGCGAAACAGGCGGAGATTGTAACCGAACAGGGACGGGGTGGATACCTCAAATGACGCCATCTGCGACAGCGCGACAACATGGCAGGCACGGACCGTCTGCCGTGTTGCCCCTGTGCTTGTTTTGCGGACGGCACTCGGCAAACGCCTGCGAGGCGCGGGCGGTGCACCCCCTTTGCGCGGATGTCCCGCTCCACAAGATGCACGCTCGCTGCGCATTTTGTACACTGATGTGCAACGCGCGTAGATCGACGGTGCGCAGGATCGGTGCATTCGACAACAGGCGATAGTTTGGACGGACGTACAGATTGTTTTCCGGGTGGGTTGCGACGCTGCGGCGTCAGGGAGATCGTTGTATGAACGCAGGGCAGAACGAGAAACGGACAGCGGCTCCGGCTACCTCGCGTCGCCGGTTTCTGCAAGCTTCGACGGCGACGATGATCGGCGCGGGGCTGGCCCTCGATGACCGCATGGCGCGCTGCGCGCACGCCGCGGCCGGCGACGTGGGGTTGCGGCTCGGCTTGGTGGGCTGCGGCGGACGCGGGCGCGGGGCGGTGGTGAACGCGCTGACCGCGGATCCGCACGCGCGTTTGGTGGCCTTGGCCGACGTCTTTGCCGACCACGTGGAACAATCGATCGATGCGCTGGGCAAGACGCCGGTGGCCGCGCGGGTGTCGGTCGATCCCGATCACCAGTTCTCCGGCTTCGACGCCTACCAGAAGCTGATCGCCTCGGATGTCGATGTCGTCCTGTTGGCCACGCCGCCGCACTTCCGACCGCTCCATCTGAAGGCCTGTATCGACGCGGGCAAGCATGTCTTTGCCGAGAAACCTGTGGCGGTCGACGCGCCCGGGGTTCGCGCCGTGCTGGCGGCGTGCGAGCAAGCTCGTCAAAAGAACGTGTCCGTCGTCTCCGGCCTGATGTATCGCTATGACCATGCCCTGCGGGAGACGATCCAACGCATCCATGACGGCGCGATCGGCGACATCGTGGCCATCCAGACGACGTACAACGTCGGACCGCCGTGGTTCCGGAACAAAGAGCGCGAGCCGGATTGGACCGAGATGCAATACCAGATGCGGAACTGGTATCCGTTCACCTGGCTGTCCGGCGATCACAATGTCGAGCAGCACATCCACAGCCTTGATCGGTCCGCCTGGTCGCTGCAAGACCGGCCGCCGCAACGCGCCTGGGGCTCGGGCGGCCGTCAGTTTCGCGACGAGCCGGCGATCGGCACCATGTTCGACCACCACTGTGTGACCTACGAGTACGACGACGGCACGCGAGTCTTCTCGCATTGCCGCCGCCAGGCGGGCTGCGCCAACGACATCTCGGATCATGTCCTCGGCGCCAAGGGCCGCGCCAACTTGCTAAAGTACCGGATCGACGGCGAGACGAATTGGCAGTACAAGGGTCCGAAACCCAACGGCTTTGTCGCCGAACACGAGGCGTTGTTCCGTGCGATTCGCGAAGGGCAACCCATCAACAACGGCCTGTATATGGCGTACAGCACGCTGTGGGCGATCCTCGGACGCATGGCCACCTACACCGGCCAGACAATCACTTGGGACCAGGCGCTGAACTCGCAGGAAGACCTGTCGCCCGAGCGATACGCCTGGGACGCGCAACCGCCCGTGTTGCCCGACGAGCGCGGCAACTATCCGCTGGCGATGCCCGGCATCACCAAGTTCATCTAACGCGGCCAAGTCATGAGTTCCACGCGGCCCTGCGCGCGTGTCGTACGCTGGTTGTGCGCGAATTGTTCCAGCGCTGGCCGTGTTGGGCTGCCGCCCCAGCCAATTCCTCGAGTTTTGAGAATGACCTACTGCAAAGCAGCAGGGGCGCAGAGGGACGCGATCTTGATCAGTTTTGTTTGACAATGCCGTAGACCGTATGCTAGGCTGAACGTCGCGCAACCAATCGGTCCGTCCGCAACGGCGCTCCCCCGTTGCCGCGCAAAAATGCAGATTCGTCGTATCTGATGTAGAGCAAAAACCTCGTGGACGGTTGTAAATTTGCCATTCGAAGGATGATCATGCAAAATCACGACACCAGACAGGCAGGTTTTACTTTGGTCGAGTTGCTCGTTGTTATCGCAATTATTGGCATTCTGGTTGCCCTGCTCCTCCCCGCAATCCAGTCAGCCCGCGAGGCGGCGAGGCGGAGCCAATGTTTCAACAATCTGAAGCAGATGGGCTTGGCGCTGCAGAACTATCACGATACGTACGCGACCTTTCCTCCTGCCTTCATCAATCGCCAGGGATGGATGCTCAACACGTACCTGCTTCCCTATATGGAACAGGCCGCTCTCTATGACGAATTGAATACACGCGATCCGATGGATCTCGCCACTCCGGCGACACTGAATCTGGCTCGCACCGTGATCAGCGGGTTCGTATGTCCTTCCGATGCCTGGACGGTCCCTACACAAAGCAAATACGCGATCAATGGCTATACGATCGCGATGGGCAACTACTTAGGGGTGATGGGTCCGCAAGACTTTCGCTGCAGTGCGAACGGCGCCACGGTGAATAGCGTGTTCTTCATGAACAGCAGCATCAAGATGCGCGACATTACCGATGGCACTTCCAATACGTTTGCCTGTACCGAAAGGGCGACGAACGGAAAATGTCGCGGTGGCGTCTGGACCGGAACGACGACCACCCAGTGGACGAACAGTGCGCCTGCCAGTCCGCCGACCTATTACTGTGGTTCGTGGGGATACCAGGGGCTGCGGGACGCGCTGGCTTGGGTAATTAGCCCGTATGGCATAATCAACGGCCAGACGGCCAGCCAGACAGGTGATGGCCCTAGCAGCATGCACCCGGGGGGATGTCAGTTCGTGTTTGTTGACGGAGCTGTTCGCTTCATCAGCGAGAATATCGACGCGACAGCGAACTCGGGCGCCACGATGGGCACGTATCAGAAGCTTGCTGCTCGTAACGATGGCGAGCCGATCGGCGAGTATTAGACTCGAACTCGAACGTTTCGCCCGTTCCGATGGGCTCGGCCGCGGGAGGCCGTGCTTCAAGAGATTCGCAACAAGAGCCACTCGCCGCCCGGTCGTGACGAACCGGCTCTCCGCCTACGGCGTTTTGATGGCCATTTTCTCAAGGAAATCGTCCTGATGATGTCTGAAGTGCGTCCTCGTGGTTTCCTTCGCCATCTAGTGTGCTCATCTCACGTTGCCACATGGTGTTTCACGCTAGGAGCCGCTTTGGCGCTAGTCGGTTGTGGTGGTCGCCGTGATACCCCGGCTCTCGGCGAAGTGACCGGCAAGGTCACGCTTGATGGCCAGCCTTTAGCCAACGCGAAGGTAGAGTTCATTCCGGCCTCGGGCCGGCCGTCCTTTGGCGAGTCGGGCGCGGATGGCAGTTATCGCCTGGAATACACAGCCAATTACACCGGCGCCGTCGTCGGACAACACACGGTAAAGATTCGTACTGGCGGCTACAGCGACGCCGGGGAAGTACCGGAGAAACTGCCGGCTCGTTACCATGACCAAAGCGAGTTACAAGCCGACGTAAAGCTAGGCAGCAATCAGCTCAATTTCGACCTACAGTCGAAATAGCCAGCCTCGGTCGTTCGGGACCTGTGCACAAGCGCGATCCGGGGTTTCTGGGCACAGGCGTGAAAATGGAGGCCCCGCTGCAACAGTCCGGAGATTGCGGGCACGTGCGAGCGGGGCGACGACGTTACGGAAGGGTAGTGCCGCACGTCAGACTTCATCGCCCACGACGGACAATTGTTGTTCAGTCGCTCCGCCTAGAGCGGGCCAGTGCCCGCAACCCCAGAATCTGTTTGGCCGAAGGCCTCCGATCACCGTAGCCTGGGGCAACGCCCCAGGGCTGACGCCGCGCGTGCCTC
>JAVYAJ010000112.1:0-10021 GCA_032229885.1 Candidatus Anammoximicrobium sp.
GCCGAGGAATATTGAGGAGGACCATGAATCACACGAATAAAGACATCGCGTCTAACCGTTTGTCTTCATCCCCGCTATCCGTGTCCATCCGCCGTGAGTCGCCTGTCACGTCTCTCCCGGCTACGACGGGGCGCCGAAATCTCAGCGTCCTCCGTGTCTCTGCGTTTCCAAAACGTATTTTCCTGTAGCCCGGCCAGTTCGCCCGCGCAAGGACGTCGATGAAACGCAGAGACGCAGAGGACACAGAGCTGCTGCAAACACAAGATCTAATCATTCAACAACTTAACGCTGTCGCTGTCTGAAAAACATTGTCGAAAAGTTCACGATGTTTGAGGTGAGTTGTACAGGAACCGGAACACGGCGACGCTCGACAACCCGCTTTACAGGAAAAAACGGCCTCGCTCGATCCTATGCAGGCTCTGGTTGTCCGAATGTGCGCCCCGAAATATCCAGCCCGTCTGGCGCTCAAACCGAATAAAACTGTTGGAATTCCGGTCGCGACCAGCTATTCTTAACATATCGTGGGGCAAGGTGTGCGCGCAACGCTGGGGGCCTGCGGCTGGGAACGCAGGGTCAAACTCGAGAGGCAGGGGAATGCAGATGCGAGTCACAGGGCGACATGGGATGACGACCGTTGCAACCGTTTTGGGTATGGCTTTAGCCTGCCTTTCGGCCGCCGCGGAGCAGCGTGATGCTGGCGCGGCGCGCCAGGTCGAGTTCTTCGAGGCGATCAAAGCGGGCGATATCGCCGTCAAACTGATCCCCAAGGACGCCAAGGAAGCGAACGTCCTGATCGAAAACAAGGCCAAGCAGCCATTGGAAATCAAGCTGCCCGAGGCGTTCGCGGGAGTGCCCGTGTTGGCCCAATTTGGCGGCATGGGCGGGGCCGGCGGCGGCCTCGGCGGCGGGGGGCGAGCCGGCGGAGGTGGCGGCGGAATGCAAGCCATGGGCGGTGGTATGGGTGGCATGGGCGGTATGGGTGGCATGGGCGGCATGGGGATGGGTGGCGGCATGTTCAGTGTGGCGCCGGACAAGATCGGCAAGATCAAAGTCACAACCGTCTGCCTCGAACACGGCAAGACCGACCCGAATCCGCGCGTTCCCTACGAGATTCGCCCGATCGAGTCGTTCACACAGAACGAACAAGTCATCGAAGTCTGTCGGATGCTCGGCCGCGGCGAACTGTCACAGAACGTCGCGCAGGGAGCGGCCTGGCACCTGGCCAATGGGCTGAGCTGGGACGAGTTGGCGGCAAAGAACCGCGTCCAGTTGAGCAACGGTTACACCGAGAAATATTTTTCCGCGGCGGAACTGACGATGGCGATTCAGGCGACTCAGGAAGCGGCCCGCCGGGTCGGCGCACCGAAGCCGCAACCGCCGAAAACATACGGCTCGTTGAGTCGGAATTGAGCGAGCCGCCGATCCGTCGGCCGGACATTCTCGCTGGCGCTGTCAGTGCGACTTGCCAGCGACGGGCCGTGGCCCTCTGCGAGCGCAGGGTGTCTCGCGGAGACCTAGAGTTCGTCCTCGCCGCGAGGCCGTGAAAAGACGGGCGTAAGTTTACCGAGATCGAGGCGCCGGGCGCCCGCGTCCGAGCGCACGCGCATCCGGAACACGCGTTCACGTTCCCTCTCCGGGCCATCCGCGCGCCGCCCCATTCCAGTTCTTGGATGGCCGCACTTGTCGGCGTGGGGGATTTTCGCGGTCCGGCGACCGTAGCTGCTCGGAGACTGAGCTTGGACAATGGACGAGCTCATTTTTCCCATTCCTGCCTCTCCCTTCGACCTCTTCCCACCGGTCCAGGAGTGAACGACGGACAGTTTCCACCGTTCGCATTAACTTTCCCAGGTGAAATGGCCGAATTAGAACGAGTAACCAAGCAAGGAAGGTGACTCGTGTTCCGGCTATCCATCATCATTCCGCTGTGGGCGGACGACGAGTGCTTTGAAGATACGCTGGCGTCGGTTCTTCAGAATCGACCGAGCGACTGCGAGGTGGTCGTTGTCCACTCGAAGAGATATGCCGATCCCTACGCGCTGCGCGGCGAAGTGCGATTCGTCCAAACCGATGGCGGCGCGGGTCCCGTGCGGATCTTGAACGACGGTTGTCGGGCCGCCTGTGGCGAGATCCTGCACATCGTTCAGCCGGGCGTTCTAGTTGGTGACCGTTGGACCGAGTACGCCTTGCCCGCGTTCGACGACCGGGATGTCTGTGCGGTCACTCCGCTGCTGGTGGACGCACACGATGCAGATTCGATCGTCGCCGCCGGGCTGAGCTACTCGCAAGGCGGCCGGCTATCTTCCTATGGATGCGGGACTTCCGCGACAAACCGCCGGAATCTGCTGCGGTGGACGCCCATTGGGCCGAGCCTAGTCGCCGGGTTTTACCGCCGCTGGGCATGGGAAGCGTTGGGCGGATTTTGCGAGCAATTGGCTTCGCCCTGGGTGGATGTGGACTTTGCGCTGTCCCTGCACGCACTCGGATACCGGTCCGCGCTGGCGTCTGAATGCGTGTTGCGGGCAACGGGCGACTTGATAAGCGACCGGGCGTCCTTCCGTTCCGGCGTGTGCGCGGAAAGCGTCTTTTGGCGACACGCCGCGCAACGCGGCTTGCTGGCAGCGCTCGCCCTGCACCCAGCGGCGGTTCTGCGGTCTCTCCTGGAAACCCGTCGGCCATCACGGGCGTGCGCCCAGTTGCTCGGTCGGCTCGCCGGGCTACGCAGGCTGCCGAGCCATCTGGCCAGCGCGGCGCGCATTCGCCGCGCCACGGAGCTGTACCTGCTAAGAGAGGCCTCGACAGCGGCCGGTCCGCGCCAAGCTTTTTCGGTTCGCGGAACCGTCCCGCCGCGCGCGACTATGTATCGCGACGCGGCGTAGTGCGACGCCAAGGCTACATAATGCGGCTAGCCGCGGTCGCCAGTTCGCGAGAATCTCGCACTCTGGCGAGTGCGAGAAGCTGAAAATCACGATTGGACAACGCTCGAGCTAACGTTTTTGAAACACCCTGCGGCGAATCCTTCTCTGTACGCCCGGTGAACTGGGAAGCTCGACGCCCGGTGCGTCTTGAATCTGCGCGTCCGGCGCGTCTTGAATCTGCGCCGCCTGCGCTTCGTCCGTCTTCGCCGCGGGCTTGCTCCGCTCCTTGTCGCTCAGCGAGTTCAGAAACGCGACGAGGTCGCCTACCTGCTCTGCGTTCAGTTCCTCGCCCAACTGAAGGTGGCCCATGTTCGTGACGGCCTCTTCGAGCGTGGCCGCCCGACCGTCGTGAAAGTATGGCCCAGTCAGGGCGATGTTGCGTAGCGACGGAACCTTGAACACGAACTTGTCCTTGTCTTTCTTGGTGACGTCAAATCGCCCCAGATCGTCCTTGTTTGGGTACTCGTTGACGCGCCCAATTTTTTCATAGCGGTCGGCCCCCAACAGGGCGCCCTGATGGCACTCGGTGCACCCCAGGTTCATGAACTCGGCCAGACCTTTTTTCTCGCGCGCGGTCAGCGCATCCAATTGGCCGCCGAGAAAATCGTCGAACCGATCGCGCGTGATCAGCGTCCGCTCAAAGGCCGCGACGGCTTTCGCGAAATTATCATACGAAAGCGCAGGCGTCGCGTCCGGGAACACCTTGCGAAACGCTTCCGCATAGCCGGCCTGTTCGAGTCGCTGGAGGACGGTCTGCTCGTCCGGCATCGCCATCTCGACCGGATTCAGCACGGGCCCTTTGGCTTGCCCGGCCAAGTCCGCTTCGCGTCCATCCCAGAATTGCGCAAGGTGGAAGCCGGCGTTCAACACCGTAGGCGAGTTCCGCGTGCCCCGTTTGCCTTCGATCGCTCCCGGCGACGTCGGCAAGTTGTCGACCCCGGCCAGATTTTGATCCAGCCGATGGCACGTGTTGCAGGACTGGGTGCCGTTGATCGAGATTCGTTCTTCGAAATACAGGCGACGCCCCAGCTCGATCAATTCGGCCGTGTCATTCTCGCTGCCCGGCATCTTGGCCGGCAGTTGCTTGAACTCGGTTCGCGCTGCTGCCAAGAGATCCTGGTCCTCGGCGGCCACGGCGAGATGCCCTGTCCCGCTCAGAGCCACGGCTGCGGCAAATGCCAGCGGCCAAGCGCTGAATCTAGACGTACTCTTCATGATCGTCTCCTCCTCTGCCGTTGTGAGAAAACCCCCGCAGTGCTGACACACAGACTTGGATTGTAGCACGTCCCAAACAGATTTCGTACTGGGGTTCTCCGTAAATCCCGAGCGAGCAAGTCGGATCCCTCGACCGAGCAGCGCTTGCGCAAACGAGATCGGGCGCGTCGGACGGATGGGTTTCGACCTGTGCCTCCACTCGGCAAGAGTGAACCGTCCAATGATGCGAGTCGGTGCTCAGGAGTGTTTTATACCGAACGCGGGTAAGAATGGCCTCGCGACCATTAGCTTCCGGATGACAAAGACGGACTTAAGTCCGCCGTGCCAAGTACCATTTCGAGCCGCGCAAAGTAGCGAAGCATATGTTGCCTGGTTGCTCGGGAACGCCGCGTCGTGCGAACGCTGCTAGCTGCCGTTTCTGGAAGATCGTAGCGCCATTTTTTCACTCCATTTTTTGGTCACGAGGCGTTGTTGGGGTTCGATCGGCATTCCGGATGCGGCGGGCGTCACGGCGCACCATGCGCTGCTGGCGCGATGGCTGTTGTCGCGTTGGCGACTTTTCCGATTGTAGAAAATTTAAGGATTGCACTAACTGTAGCCGATATGCATGATCTGACGCTGTAGATGCAGTTGCGGATTGTCTATCTAGCCAACCTGCCAGACGGATTATCCCGTGGCCGATTTGTTGGGCGCCGAGCTGGCGCCGGCATTTCGGCCGGTTGCAGAACATCAGAGTCATTGGATCGGGGGGCGTGACGCTGTGGGTTGGATCAGCGGATTTCCGCGGTGCGCGGGCAAGAACGAGCGCACGGACGTCAAATCTGGTGTAGCCGAGACGGACTGAAGTCCGCGCGATAGGGTTCCATTCCGAGCCGCGCGAAGGTTCGGTTCATCGGATCGTCTGGGAGGCCACGTTTCGGGCGTTCGGCTATCTCGACTTGCGCCGGATCAGCGATGTGCGACGGGGTCGCGACGCGGAACCGAAGACGGTCAACTCGGGCGTACAGACAAGTCTCTGCGCAGGCTGTCGAATCGCTGGCGCCGGCCAAAAGCTGGTAGCAGCAGTATTTGCCGATGCGCACGTCGAGAGGACGCAATCCCGATGATGCAAAAACCCGACCATGCCGCCCCGGCCTGGCGAGCGACCGACACTGTTGACCAGCCGCCGACTCCCGTGCGTTGGCAAGGTGCAGAGACGCAACCGGCGCGGGCCAGCCGTCCATCGCCTGTGCGTGCCAGAGGCCGGCTGATGCGATTGTCGATCGCCTTGGCGGCGTGCTGGGCCGCGCTGATCGCGACGGGCAAGGGGATCGCCTATTCTCAACTGTGTGGCGAGGTATGCGAGCCGGACGGCCTGGCATTCGCCCCTTGTCTGGGGCTTGGGGCCGTCTCGGGATTGAAGGTCCGAGCCGAGTATCTGCTGTGGTGGACCGACGGCATGTGGACGCCGCCGCTGGTCACGACCAGTCTGGCCGGCACGCCGCGCGATCAGGCAGGCGTGTTGGGGCAGCTGGGAACGTCGGTGCTGTACGGCGATGGTGCGGTCAACGGCGATGCACACTCGGGCGGCCGATTTAGCGTCGGCGGAGGATTCGATCCGGAACGCCTGCTCGGGTTCGAGTTGATCTATGCCTTCCTGGGACAGGATACCGGGTCTTTTCAAGCCGCCAGCGATGGCAACCCGATCCTGGCTCGCCCGTTTGTCAACGCAGACGCAAGCTTGCAGGACGCCGGACTGACCGCGTTTCCCAACGTCGCCGAAGGGAGCCTCGCCATCGATGCGGCGACCCGTTTCCAAACAGCCGAGGCGTTGTTGACGAAGGTGCTGTTCGAGCAGTGTGACCAACGCGTCGCGTGGTCGCTGGGCTATCGCTACGCAGCCTTGAAAGATGACCTGCGGTTGGCCGAGACGATCATTTCGCGCGTCCCCGGCACGGCCAGCAGTCGCCTGGATCTGTTCGACCAGTTCACGACAAAGAACACGTTTCATGGTCCGCAGTTGGGAATCCTGGCCGAGCGGCGCGGCGGAGCGTGGACGATGGAATACACCGCGAAACTGGCCATCGGCAGCCGGCGCTCGGAGGTCGTGATCGCGGGCGCCACGACCGCGACGGCGGGGCCGGATGATGTGACGACCACGCCCGAGGGGTTCTATGCCCTGGCGACGAATTCGGGCCGTTACGAACAGGACTCGTTCAGCGGCTTGACCGAACTGGGAGTGCGATTGAGCCGCGAACTCGGCTGCGGGTGGCGCGCCTCGCTGGGCTATTCGTTCCTGTATTGGTACTATGTCGCCCGCGCCGGCGACCAGATCGACACCACGCTGTCTCCGAACGACTTTCCACCCTTCGCCGGCAACGGCAGCCTGCACCCGCGTTTTCCGTTCACCACGCGCGGATTTTGGGCTCAGGGGCTGAATGTTGGCGCCGAATGGCGATTCTAATTCGGCTCCGCTTCCCGCCGCTCGACGCGACGGGCGCTGTAGCCGTACAGCGCGATGACCGCAAAGCAGAACAAGGGCAGGACAAACGAGGCGCTGACCGCGGGCAGCGTGAGAAATCCCAGGCTCAGATTTCCACCGCTATCGGCCAGATCGATGATCGAACCCTGCAAGGGCGGCATCAGCGCGCCGCCGACGATCGCGAAGATCAACCCGGCCGAGCCGAGCTTTGCATCTTGGCTCAAGCCGTCCAACGCCAGCCCGTAGATCGTCGGGAACATCAGCGACATGCAGGCCGAAATCCCGATCAGACAGTACAGGCCGGCCATTCCCGACAGAAAGATCGTTCCGGCGGTCGTCGCGATGCCTCCGACCGCCAACGCCATCAGCAGCTTGCCCGGCGACACGTATTTCAACAGATATGTACAGAAAAAGCGGCTGGCGCAGAAGATGATCATGGCCACGATGTTGTATTGCTGCGCGACGGGCAGGCTCATCTTCAAGTTCGCCATCGCGTAATGGATGATGAATGTCCAGCACATGATTTGCGCGCCGACGTAAAACGTCTGCGCCACGACGCCGCCCACATAGCGTTTGTTCGCGATCAAGCGTCGCAAGGTCTCGATCAGATGAACCTGCCGATCACGACCGCCGACGTCGGGCAGACGCGTCACGGCAAACACGGCCAGGACCGCCAGCACGACCAGCGCGATCGTCACGTACGGCATTCGGATCGTGCGCAAGTCTTCGGCCTGCATCGCGCGGTGGGTTTGCGGATCCGTCCGCTGCAGCTCGCGCAGCGCCGCGTCGATCCGCGCGTCGATCTCGCCGGCCATCATGCCGGCGAATTCCTGAGGGCGGGCTTTCATCTGCGCATCGCGAAAGCTCGTGACGTTCAAGCTGGCGAGCATCAGATTGCTGGCGACGAGCATCCCGACGAGCGAGCCGAGCGGATTGAAGGCTTGGGCAAAGTTCAGGCGGCGGGTCGCCGTGCTCTCCGCCCCCATGGCCAGAATGAACGGATTGGCCGTCGTCTCGAGGAACGCCAATCCAAAAGTCAGCACATACAAGGCGATCAGAAACATCCAAAACGCCATGAAGATGCTGGCCGGGATGAACAGCAACGCGCCCGTGGCGTACAGCCCGAGTCCGACGAGGATCCCGGCCTTGTACGAAAACCGGCGGATGAAAACCGCCGCCGGGATCGCCATCGTGGCGTATCCCCCGTAAAACGCCGTCTGGACAAGGCTGCTTTGGCGGTTGCTGATCAGAAAGATTTCCTTGAATGCCCGGACCAGCGGATTGGTCACGTCGTTGGCGAACCCCCAGAGGGCAAACAGCGCGGTAACCAGGCAGAACGGCAGGATGAAAGCGACCGGGATCACGGGATCGGATGATCGCTGGACAGAGGGATCTGGGGCGTCGACCATGTTTCGGTTCTGCGTGGGTGAACGTGCCGAGATGACTTTCGTGGGTGAACGTGCGCGAGCGACCGAGCCTCACAGACGCTACGTCCGCGGTTTGGCGTCACTGACTCGGACGGTGAGACCGGGCGTGCGCAACGCGGCCTGGACGAAAACGCCGGAACGGATCTAACGGACAAGAATATCGCGGTATGTGCATACGGGGTGTCGCGATCTGCTCGATCTGTTTTCTGCTCGATCTGTTTTCAGTGTTGCCTTCGCCTGAAATTTGGACCCCAGCCGGCCCCTGCGAAGCGGTAAGATGCACGCCCCGCGTCGGCGTATGCGCACACCGATCAAAGCGGTTTCCATCGGGTCGCATTGGCCTCGCCGACCGTCCGCCGCCTCGCACCCGGCGACTCATGTCCTGGGCCACCGCTTCGCGAGGGACGGCTCGCGAGGCGGCCTGCCCGGCGTTTGACGGTCCGCAATCGACCGGCGCCGTCCGCCTGGCGTTTCGCCGAGCCGCTCGAGCCTGGCTAGTATCGATCGATCGGCGTCGCTCGTCAATCAGCGGTGAGACAGGTTTTTGCTCGACGTGGCCCACGACCAAGCGCAGTCCGCCCGGTCGTGGCGTCGCGTTTTTCGCGGGGACACGTTCCGGGGATCTGGCCGAGACGAGCCCGAGCATCCGGCGAGACGATCGATCTCTCGCCGAAAAACCGTCGCGCGGGCGACTTGATAGCATCATCGCGACACGTTACATATAGGTTCGAGTGAACCGTTTCGCGACAACGACCAAGGAGCGCAACTATGAGCAGTGCTGCGGGTGTCCCCGTCAGGACGGCAAAATTGATCTTAGATGGTGAAGAATACGAGCTGCCCGTCGTCGAGGGTACCGAGCACGAATTGGCGGTGGATATCAGCCATTTGCGAGCCAAAACCGGGTACATCACGCTGGACGATGGCTATCGGAACACGGGTACGGCGGCTTCGAACATCACGTTCATCGACGGCGAAAAGGGCGTTCTGCACTATCGAGGCATTCCGATCGAGCAATTGGCCGCGAATTCTACGTTCATCGAAACGGCGCTGTTGCTGTTCTACGGCGAGCTCCCCAGCGCAGCGCATCTCGCTCGCTTCAGCGAGATGCTGACCGAGCACGAGATGATCCACGAAGGGATGAGACACAGCTTTCAAGGCTATCCGGCGACCGGCAACCCGATGGCCATTCTGTCGTCGATGATCAACACCCTGTCGTGCTACAACACGGGCGTGCTCGAGATGGAGGACGAGGAGACGTTCGAAAACGCCGCCGCTCGGCTGCTGGCCAAAATCCGCACCGTCGCCGCGGCGTCCTACAAGACGTCGGTCGGCGAACCCATCGTCTACCCCGACCCGGGCCTGGATTATTGCGCCAATTTCCTGCACATGATGTTCTCGATCCCGAATCGGCCCTACGTTCCCGATCCGGACGTCGTCCAAGCGCTCAACTTGTTCCTGCTCCTGCACGCAGACCATGAACAGAATTGTTCCACCGCCACCGTGCGCATGGTGGGTTCGTCGGGGGCGAATCTGTTCGCCTCGTGCGCAGCCGGGGTGTGCGCGTTATGGGGCCCGCTGCATGGCGGCGCCAACGTGGCAGTCGTCGAACAGCTCGAGCGAATCCATGCGTCCGGCATTAGTGTGGCCGAACTGATCGAACGCGTCAAGCGCAAGGAAGAACGTCTGTTCGGCTTCGGCCACGCCGTCTATACCAGCTACGATCCGCGCGCCCATATCCTCCGCGACCAGGCCCCCAAGGTTCTGGCCAAGCTCGGCCAGCCGGATCCTCTGTTGGATATCGCCAAAGCGCTGGAAGAAGTAGCGCTGAGCGATGACTACTTTACCAGTCGCAACCTGTACCCCAACGTGGACTTCTACTCGGGCGTAGTCCTGCGAGCGCTGGGCATCCCAACCAACATGTTCACCGTCATGTTCGCCATGGGACGTCTGCCGGGCTGGATTGCACAGTGGAAGGAACTGCACGACAGCAACTCGCGGATCTA
>JAVYAJ010000113.1:0-5776 GCA_032229885.1 Candidatus Anammoximicrobium sp.
AATTGGTCCGCTACGAAGAACCTACCTACCTCGAAGGGCCGGACGGCTTGCGCCGTTCCGCTTCCATTAGCGGCGCATTCCCTGAACGGTTACGCTGATCCTAGATCTCAACCGGACACTCATTGATCGAACGATCCTTAGGCCGAGAAGGAACCGCATGAACACACTGATTCGTCGTCTCGCGATCGGAACGCTCGCCGCCGGCCTGAGCGGCTTGTTTGTAGGTCCGCCCCTGTTCGAGCGTTCGGTCTCGTTCGACAACCCAGCCTTTGGCGGCGAATCCGCGGCCGTGCTGGACAGCGTGCGAGCGGCGATGGCGGGTCGCGACCTGCCGACGGCGAAACGACACTTGGCCGAAGCGGCGCAGATGACGGGCGATCAAGCGTTCGCCAAAGAGCGCGCCCGGTTACAGTTGCTGGCCGATTATCTGGAAGATTTTTGGAAATCGGTCGACGACGGGATCCGTTCCTTGCAGGCGGTCGACGAGCTGGTGATCGGCGATATTCGAACGGCCGTCGTCGAAGCTCAGCCCGACTTGTTGGTGCTGCGCGTCAACGGTGTAAATCGACGGTACACGCGGCAGACGCTGCCGGCCAAGGTCGCGCTGACACTGGCCGAGCGTGTGTTGAAGCCCGGCGCGCCGCAAAACAAGGTTTTCTTCGGAACGTTCCTGCTGATGGACGGCCGTGGCGATCGGGATCTGGCTCGCAAGCTGTGGAGCGAAGCCCAACAGGCCGGCGTGGACCTAGCGGACTTGCTGCCGGAATTGGCCGGCGAGGCCGTGGCCAGCGTTCCGGTCGAGATTCCGCCGCTGACGCCCATCATGCGCAAGACGCTCGCCCCGACAAGCTGGACGCTGCGACACCAGAGGGCCGATAGGCTCGTCCGCGAGCCGCTGCGCAACCGGGCGACCCAGGCGGCTGGCGGACAGCTCGAGATCGCTGCTCCGGACGAGGCTGGCGAGATCCAGTTGGTGTACAACCGCCGGATCGCGGCGAACTTCGAGTGCCGCATAATCCTGCAAGACGTAGGCTCGGGCCAGGCGTTTGGCCTATTCGCCGCGGATTCCACGCAGGTCGCGCATCAAGTGTCGTTGCCCAAAGGCTCGGTGATGATCGAATTCGCCCGGCAGGGCGGCGTGTTTCACTGTCGCTTGAACCAGAAAGAGGTCGCCGTCGAAACGCGCGGCGAGGCGGCCGCGAACCTCGTTGGCATGCTGGGCGTCACGTTGACGCCGGGGGCCAAGTGTACGGTCGCCTGGTTCGAACTTCAGACGCGCTGAGCCGCTGGACGAGCGTCTGCTCGCCGCTGTACGCCCAACAGTAACCCCTCTCGACCAACCGCCGCCCACGCGTCACCCGCAAAGCGCCGCGTCGCCCCAAACCACGCTCAGGGCGTCACGGGCGGCAGGTTGTCCGTCGTATACAGCTTGGTGATGTCCAGCCCTGCTCGCGATTCTTCCTCGAGCATCTTGATGCGCGTCTCGAGCCGCTCCAGACGCCGCACGAGCCGCGGGATCATGTCTCGCGTCTCGTCGATCGGCTTGATCCGCGGCGCCGCGGGATACCCCAGATGCCGCTGCAGTGCGGCGAACAGATATCGCGGATCTTTCTCCCGGTTGGCGTAGGCGATCTTGCCTTCTTTCTCGCCGAACAGCAGCGGTTTTTCCAGCGACGGCGCCGCGCCGGACGCGCGCGCCAGCCGCCGGGCGTATTCGGCGCTGCGAACGTAGATCAGATCGGCAAAATCGACGATTCCGATCTGATGGCTGACGGTCCGGATCCACTCGCGCCAAGCCTCGTCGTACATCGGATCCGCCGCGATCGCGTCCAGCCCGCGGTCGTACCGCAGGCGATTGCGACACAGCGTCTCGAACTGGTACATGAACAGCCCTTCGCGCGTCGGCTGCTCGGCGCGATACGCCGCTTCGTATCGCAGAACCTCGATGGCCACTCGCATGTCGAACCGCCCTCGCTCGTCCTCGGCGGCGGCCACGACGTAGGCTTGAAACGCCGTAAAATAGTGCGCCAGCCGGCGCATCGCGGTGGACATGGCCCCACAATGCTTCAGTTCGGCGAGCAGGTAATCGATCGCCATGGGCAGCTTGGTGGTGGCCAACAGCTCGTGGCGGATCTGTTCGAGCAAATCCTGCAACGGCGCCGTCTCCGGAAGCCGCTCGCTCAACGTGCGGAACAAATAAGCCTGTTCGACGTATTCTTCTCGTTCAAGCATACACAGCCCGAGCCTTCTCCGATTTCTTTCTCACCGCCGAGCGTCCATCGAAATCGTGCGACGCCCAGCGGGACGTGCGCAGCGGCCGTCGTCGCGTTTGCCCGTCGCGCAATGGCAAACCTGCCGGCCGCGCCAGCCGCCGCGCGCGGCGCCGAATGGCGAGGACGCTCCGCCGGGGCGTGGCCCGAAACGAGCCGGCCTACGGCGACCTTCAGTCCGCCCATGTCGTACACGCTGTGGCGCATAGCCCGCCATTGTCATCCGTCCACGGTATAGCGGAAATCGGCCAAAAGCATATAATACCTTGGATTCTCACTCAGGACAGCCAATCAGCCAGCCATGAACGCCGACAACTCTCCCGTGCCAGACCAGTTTTCCAGCGTTGCCGCCGCCATCGAAGCGATTGCTCGTGGCGAAGTGGTGATCGTCGTCGATGCCGAGGACCGCGAAAACGAAGGCGATTTCATCTGCGCGGCCGAAAAGGCAACGCCCGAGGTCGTAAACTTCATCCTCAGCGGGCGCGGCCAGTTCTGTGCCCCGGTGCTGCCCGACCTGTGCCAGCGGCTCGAGCTCCAGCCGGTCGTGGCGGCCAACACGTCCCGCTTGGCGACGGGGTTCATGACGCCGATCGATCACCATTCGGTGCAGACGGGCATCACGGCCCGCGAGCGGGCACGGACCGTCCGTGCGATGGTCGATCCCAGCACCCGCGCGGGCGACTTTCTTCGCCCCGGGCATGTTCATCCGCTGTTGGCCAAAGAGGGCGGCGTGCTGCGCCGTGCGGGGCACACCGAAGCGACCGTCGATCTGGTCCGCTTGGCCGGATTGACGCCCGCGGGCGTGCTGTGCGAGATTTTGGACGATACGGGCGAACGGGCCTCGCGCGAACGGTTGATGCAATTGGCCCGCGAATACCGACTCGAGATCATCTCGATCGAACAGTTGATCGCGTACCGCCGAGTGACGGAGAAATTAGTCAACCGGTGCGCCGAGGCCAACCTGCCCACGCGATTTGGCCACTTTCGCGTCATCGTGTACGACGTGAAGTACGAGTCGCAGCAACCGATCGTGCTGGTCATGGGCCAGCCCGACCGGCTGGCCGCGCCTTTGGTGCGGATCCACTCGAGTTGTTTTACCGGCGATCTGCTGCATTCGTTGCGCTGCGACTGTGGCGAACAATTCCAGATGGCGCTGGACATGATCAGCCGCGAACGGGCAGGCGTGCTGCTGTACCTGCCGCAAGAGGGCCGCGGCATCGGGTTGACCGAAAAGATCAAAGCCTACGCGCTGCAAGAACAGGGCTTGGACACGGTCGAAGCCAATCTGGCGCTGGGATTCAAGGCCGACATCCGGGACTATGGCGTCGGGTTGCAGATCCTCAAAGATCTCGGTTTGCGCCGCATCCGACTGCTGACCAACAACCCCAAGAAGACCGACGCCTTCATCTACGGCGGATTCGATATCGAGGTGGTGGACCAGATCCCGATCCTGCCGCCGCCCAACGAGTACAACGCCTGCTATCTGGCAACCAAGCGCGACAAGATGGGCCACGCCATACCCGATGATATCTGAGGCAGGGCCGCCCGTCCGGCTCGCCCGTCCGGCTCGCCCGTCCGGCTCGCCCGTCCGGCCTATCCAACCGGTGCAACCATCGCCCGCCGTCCCGTATTGCGCTGCGGCCGACGCGCTCCGCAGCCCATCCGCCCGATTGGTCCGATTGGTCCGATTGATCCGATTGGTCCCATCCGTCCTCTTCGCCGTTTGTTCCCTACACTCCCGGCTTCGCGGGCGCTCGCCCGCGTTAGCAAAACTGGCGAACATTTGGCTATAGTAACCTGACAATGCCGGGCGGTGCGGCCCAGCCAGATGAAACACGAGGGTACGACGATGAAGAAGATGCTTTCCTTGACCGTTGCCGGATGGCTTGGTTTGTCGTGTCTTGCCGCGGCGGAATCCCCCGAGGCGCGCGTCTCGCGGGTTGCGCGGACGCCGGGACTGGTCGCGTTTTGGGATTTTTCCTTGACTCAGGACGGGCGATGGGCGTCCTATCATGACGACCGAGTCATCGCGCGCGGCTTTCCCGTGTCGCTGCGACGGATCGGCGATCCAAAGTCGTACACGCCGGCCAATTGGCCGTACGACGACGAGCGGTCGAAGCTGGTTTTCGATTCATCCGGGCCGTTTGGCCATGCGGTGCGCTTCGATCAAGGTTTTGTGTTTGCCGAAGTGGCCCGCGCGGACTTTGACCGCACGCCGCTGGACATCCACGGCCGCCAGCCGTTCACGCTGATGGCCTGGACCAAATTCGTCGGCCAGCGTCACCTGGTCGCCGGGATCTGGGACGAGGGCGGCTGGGACAAATACGGCGGTCGTCGACAGGTCGCGTTGTTTGGCGGATTGTTCGGGTCGAAAGGCGTCATCGCACATATCTCGACGACGGGCGCGGCCAGCTATCCGCAATCCACTGCCGCCGGCTCGCAGTACGCACGCTGCCGGGCGATCGATGGCCGCAGCTTCGAGAACGATCGGTGGGTGGCGATGGCGATGACGTTCGATCCAGCTCGCGAGGAAGTGCGCGCGTACTGTGACGGTGCGGCGACGGCGACCCAGGTGACCGACCCCGTCGAGCAGGACGTGCTGCGCCATGCGGAACCCCAATCGAGCAACCCGTATCACTTCCCCTGGCCTGTGTTCTCCACCCGCGCGTTCGTGCTGAAGTTCAACGGATACAACGTGCAGACCACGGGCGTGCGCGAGCACTGGCTGTACATCGACACGGACGCGGGGACGGTACGCTATGACCGAAGCTGCTCGGACGACGCGTCCGTCGCTGCGGAATTTCGGGTGCGCTTCGCTGCGACTCGCGATGGGGCAAGTCTATTGCCGAAGGCGATCGTGGCGACGGCGACGCCCGGCGCAACCTTCGCCTTGCCCGAGACGGTCCGATTGCGGCCGGGTGACGAGATCGTGGCGGCGTTGCAGGTGAATCAGGCGTGGCAGGGGACGCTGGGCGAGGGGGCGGATAAGCGGCTGGAAGCCGCTTCCACGAAGGGAGAGAACCAGGCGGGGCAGTGGACGCAGGTCGGGACGGAGATCCGCTATCGCCTGCGCGAAGGAGCCCCGTTCACGTTCGGCCGCGCGTTGGGTTTGGGAACCGAGCCGATCGCGCACGGCACGCAACTGTATCTGGACGGCGTGGCGGTGTTCAACCGAGTCTTGAGCGCGTCCGAGCTGGCCGAGTTGAGTTTCGCCGAACGCTGAGTAATCCACGGACGGCAGGTGTTTTGCGGGCCACGCCGGACGCGTCGACCTTCGGAGCACACGTCATCGACAGCGCCTGCTATAAACCATTAGAAATGTCCCCTGTTTTGCGCAGATAGAAGTGTGCCCTTGTGTAATGCCTAACACCGGCTAGCGCCCGCAACCTAAGAATCTGTTTGGCCGAAGACCTCCGCTCACCGTAGCCTGGGGCAACGCCCCAGGGCTGGCGCCGCGCGCGTGCCTCTTTTGGCCGAAGGCCATATTCATCCGGGCCGCGGTGGCA